>JADGCH010000009.1 GCA_015229115.1 Magnetococcales bacterium | reverse complement strand
AAGGGCTGGAAAGGGGCCTGGAGCAAGGGCTGGAAAGGGGCCTGGAGCAAGGGCTGGAAAGGGGCCTGGAGCAAGGGCTTGTCCAGGGTCGGGCAGCCATACTGTTGCGCCAGATGCACCGCCGCTTCGACCCTCTGCCTACCTGGGTTGAAGAAAGAATCACCACAGCCACCACCGACGAACTCGACCTCTGGAGTGACCGTATCCTTGATGCCCGTTCGCTTGAGGAGCTCTTCGGCCGTTGATGATCAGCCTTTATCCCACTAGCCATGACTGACCAACCACCTTTCGTCGACATCCGCCCGGACCACGACCCAGCCATGACAGCTTTTGATCTGCCAGATTTACCCTATGGCTGGAAATATTCGCCTGTTGAAAGATGTACTCTTCCCAAATCAATCAGCTATGGAGTGGTCCAGCCAGGTGAGTCCATTGTAAACGGCGTACCGATTATTAGGGTCAACAATTTTCGAGATACCCAAATTGACCTGACTGATGTCATGAAAATTTCTTCAGAAATTGAATCGAAGTACAGCCGGACACGTTTAATCGGGGGCGAGGTCTTGCTGACGCTGGTTGGTTCAGTTGGACAAGTGGCTGTTGTTCCAACATCACTCAAAGGCTTTAATGTAGCACGCGCAATTGGCGTTATACGCCCAATCCAACATATAGGTGCGGAATGGATTGCTCTTTGTCTTCGGTCAACACTTTCTCAATATCTATTGACCAGTAGGGCCAATACAACGGTCCAGACAACGATCAATTTAAAAGATGTGCGAGCATTACCTATTCCTATTCCACCAGAAATAGAACGAAGAGGCATCATCGGAATAATATCCGCCCTCGACGATCGCATCGCCCTCCTGCGCGAAACCAACGCCACCCTCGAAGCCATGGCCCAGGCCATCTTCAAGTCCTGGTTTGTCGATTTTGACCCGGTCCATGCCAAGCAGCAGGGCCGCTCCCCTGAAGGAATGGACGAGGCCACCTCCGCGCTGTTTCCGGACAGCTTTGAGGAATCGGAACTGGGACTGATCCCGAAGGAGTGGGAAATTTGCCGATTTACTGATACCGTCGATGTTATTGGTGGTGGAACACCTAAAACCTCCGTAACCGGGTATTGGAATGGCTCCATTCCCTGGTTTTCTGTGACCGATGCGCCAGTTGCAAGCGATATATTTGTCATTGATACTGAAAAACACATCTCCGAATCTGGCATCAAGAACTCCTCGACAAAGTTGCTCCCAATGGGTACTACCATTATTTCAGCTCGCGGTACCGTTGGTAAGCTGGCTCTTGTTGGTCGAGATATGGCAATGAATCAGTCATGCTATGGCTTACGAGGAAGAAATAATGATAACTACTTTACTTATTTAACCACTTGCCACATCGTTGAAATTCTGAAACAGCGTGCTCATGGATCAGTTTTTGATACCATTACTCGCGACACCTTAACCGGTGTTTCAGTTACTTATCCCATAGAATCAATCATTATAGCCTTTGAAAACTTGGTGTTACCATTCATGGAACGCATCAGGGAAAATGTAAACCAATCCAAAACACTCGCCGCCATCCGTGATACCCTGCTACCTAAGCTGATGTCCGGCACCATACGCCTTGAGGATATTTCGCCATGACTCCCAATATCCAGCAGGAGAAGTTCAGCGAAGCTTACGTCAGGGCTATTGCCGCGGTGGCCGGGTTTAGCGCAAGCACCCCTGGCGTGGATGATGACAGCATCGATATGACGATTGCGACACGAAGCAACAGTGGATCGGTCTGTTCCCCCCGTTTGGACATTCAGTTGAAAAGCGCCTCTGACATTCAGCTCAAGGCCGATCGACCCTCCTTCTCTTTCCGGATCCCCATCAAAAATTATGACGATCTCAGGAACCCAAGAGTCATGATTCCCCGACTGCTGGTGGTGGTGCGTGTGCCCAGAGACCAAGCCCACTGGACCGAGTCGACTGAAGAACAACTGATCATGCGCCATTGTGGTTATTGGGTCAGCCTGCGCAATGCACCCGACATACCCAACACCGACAACCGCACCGTGACCATCCCGCGACACCAGCTTTTCACAGTGGATAGTCTGAAAGACCTTATGGACCGCATAGGACAAAGAGAAATGCCATGAAAGTGACCATCCGTGATGCAGCGTTAATCAAGGAGTTGCGCCCGCTTGAAGTTGCTGCCTATCTCCGCGCAACAGGCTGGGAACAACAAACCACTGAAAAGGGCCAATGGAGCATCTGGACCAAGGGTGATGATCACGAACTGCTGCTGCCGCTGCAACAGGAATTTGGTGATTTTGCCCTGCGCATGAGTGAGGTGTTGCAGCTACTGCAACAGGTGGAGGGCCGATCACAACAGACCATTTTCAACGATCTGCTGACAACGGGCTCGGACATCGTTCGTGTCCGGTTTGCTGGGGCAAGATTGACGGATGGCAGCATGCCGATTGATGAGTATGCCAAGGTATGCCAGCACGCCAGGGAAATGATGTTGGTGTCGGCCTGCTCCGCCCTTCAAACCCGGGCTGTTTGGCCTAACCGCCGTCCAACACAGGCTACTGAATATCTGCAAGGGGTGCTGATCGGACAGAGTGAACGAGGCAGTTACGTGCTGACCATCCATTCGAGGGTGTCTCCATCACTTCAACCGGGTCAGCGTACTCTAGAGATTGAGGAACCGTTCCCCAGGCAGGTCGTCGAACGGTTGGCCCTATCCCTGAACGCCCTGCAACAGGCCACTGAACAAGCCGCTATGAATGGCGATACCATGAAACCTTTCCATGAGGCGGTTAACCACGGAGTCAATGCTAATCTGTGCGATGTCGTAGCCGGACTGGTTGGTGGCGATCATGGTGATCCCACCCGTCGGGTTGATGTGTCATTCTCCTGGTCTCGCAGCCGACCCATCGTTGGTGAGAAACCCGCTCTGATCTCGTTCCGACAGGAGCATATCCCCTTGGTCACCGAGGCTGCGCGGCTTTTTCGGGCCACTTCACCGGTCGAGGATACCGAACTGAGGGGCTCGGTGATCAAACTGGAACGACAGGATAACCAGAAAGAAGGCAAGGTGACCGTTTTGGGATTTATCGATGATCAACCGCGCAAAATCTGGTTCATGTTGAACGATCCGGATTACCAGATAGCCATTGAGGCCCACCGGCAGGGACAACCCATCAGCTGCTCAGGAACCCTTGTAAGAACGGGCAAGCCTTTCGAGTTGCGAGACGTTCGCAACATCAGGATGGATAGCGACTGAACAGAGACAGACCGCCTCAGCCCTCTTTCCACTTGATGCTGCATCCCATGGATGGGTGCTGCGGCTCGGGTATGGCCTTGTGCGCCAACAGGGCCAGCACCGCTTCTTTCAGTTCCTGGCGCGTTACCCGGGTGGCGTCGCGCGGGCTGTCATCGAGCCGGCCTCGGTAGCGCAGGCAACGGGACTGGTCATAGACAAAAAAGTCAGGTGTGCAAACCGCTCCGTAGGCACGCGCTACCTGCTGCGATTCGTCGAACAGATAGGCAAACGGGTAGTTGTTGGCCTTGGCACGACGCTGCATGTTGTCGAAACTGTCTTCTGGGTAATTGACGACGTCGTTGCTGTTGATGCCGACCAAGGCCGCCCCCTGCCCGGCCAGATCACGAGCCAGCACAATCAGGCGCTGTTCGATGGCCTGCACATAGGGGCAATGGTTGCAGATGAACGCCACCACCAGCACCGCATGGCTGGCATAATCAGCCAAGGCATACTGCCGGCCATCCACACCCGGCAGACTGAAATCGGGTGCCTGGTCACCGAGCGCGCCAGCAGGGGTATACAGCAAGGCCATGATTCAGAACTCCTTCCCTATGATCACCAATAAGGCAGTAACAGATACCAACCCAATCCTCCCAACACAACCAACAGCAGTCCAACGGGCCGTGGATAACGCTGCAGCGTCACCTGCCACCACTGGCCGATCATCTGCGGAGTGACGGGTTGGTTGGCCCAGCGCTCAAAGTGCTTCAGAACGCTGGGACGGTAAAACACAATGGCACCGATGGCCAAGGTAAACAGCGACGACAGCACCAAAAAGATCAGCAGGGTACGCGACATCATGTAGAACAGCGGGTCAACGGCACGGTAAGGTTCCAACAGCAGACGCGCGTCGACAGCAGGCTTTGCCAGACGGGCCAGAACGATCAGCGAGATCACAGCCACCAGTAGACCGAACCAGCGGTGGTAACGATAGAGATAGCGCTCCAGACGCAACGGCATGCGCAATCGGGCCACCAGACTGGCCATCAGTGCAGGACATTGCCGCCAGACGCCCGTGGTAGCGTCCGGATGACCGAGCAGGCCAACACCTAACAGGATGGCGACCAAGCACAGGGCAATGATCAAATCGAACAGCAGGGTGTGCATCATGAGCCCGCCTACTTCTTGGTCGATCCCATGGCTGCACTGCCCAGTTCCCACAACGGCAGGAAAATACCAAGCGCCAGGATCATCACCATGCCACCAATAAAGACCAGCATGATTGGTTCAATCGAGGAACTGAGACTCTGGATATCATATTCAACCTCACGTTCATAAAACTCGGCCACCTCCCGCATCATGTTATCCATGTTACCGGTTTCTTCACCGACCGACATCATCTGCAACACCAGCGGCGTAAACATGCCGGTATTGAAAGAGGCCTGGACAATGCTCTCACCGCGTTCGATGCTGGCCTGCATCTCGTTCACCTTCTTGGCAACGTAAGCGTTGTCAACCGCCTCGCCAACAGTACCAAGAATCTGCAGTACCGGCAAACCCGACTCCGATCCCATGGCAAAAGCGCGCGAGAACCGGGCCAGTGTGGCCCGATTGATGATCGATCCCACCAGAGGCATATGCAGACGCTTGTGGTCCCACCACAACCGGCCACGCTCGGTGTTGATATAATAACGGAATCCCCAAATCACCGCAACAATACTGCCAATAATATGCACAATATATTTCTTGGTAAATGCCGAAGTGGCAATCAGCGCCTGGGTGGCCCATGGCAGATCGGCGCCGAATTTCTTGAACATGTCCGCAAAGGTAGGAATGACAAAATAATTGACGACGATCATGGCGATGGTGATGGCAATGAGGACGAAGCTGGGGTAGCGCAGAGCACTCTTGATCTTTTTGCGTGTCTCCTTGTCGATCTCCATGTAACGATAGAGCTGGTTGAACGATTCATCAAGACGGCCGGTCTCCTCACCCATACGCACCATACGGATGTAGAGCTGCTTGAAAATGCGGCGATGTTCCGATAGCGAGGAGGACAGATCACGCCCAGCCTGCAGATCTTCGACGGTGCGCCGCATCGCTTCGACCAGTTTTTTGTTATGAGTGCTTTCGGCCAGCCCCTGCAAGGCGCGTATGATTGGCACGCCCGATTTGGACAAGGTGTACATCTGGCGCGTGAACAGGATGATATCGTCTTCGTTGGGCCATTCGACAAAGATCGAAAGCTGGATCTCACCTGGCTTGTGATCGGGAATTTCCTCAATCTTGAGCGGGGTGACCCCACGGTTGAGCAGCTGATCCGCTACCGAGCCGGAGGTTGGGGCACTGATCATTCCCTGTACCCGCTCACCATCCCGATCATAACCCACATAATTGAATTTAGCCACGGTTTCTCCCCGAGCGTTTCAGCTGTTGCGATCAGGAGGCCACGGCGGGTTTGGTGGTCGGCGCTGCCTCGGCCATCTCCTCCGGATCATCCAGTTCCGTGGTCAGTTTCATGGCCTCTTCCAGCGTGGTCAGACCACGCAGAGCAAACTGCATCGCTGCGTGCGGTAAAGGCACATAACCACGCTGCTGGCGGGCCACGTCGATGAAACCACCGGTATCACCGCGACTGAGTGCCCTGGCCAGCTCTCCCTTGACCTCGAGCAGCTCAATGGCGGCGATACGGCCACGATAACCAGACTGGTTACACTGTGAGCAACCGGCACCACGCAGCATACGGCTGGTATCAGGAGAATCCTGCCCCAGCATACCCTGAATCAGAATCTGTTCATGTTCTTCAGGCAGATAGGGCCTGGCACAATCGCGACAAACGCGCCGAATCAGCCTTTGCGCCAGAATGCAGCGCAACGCTGAAGCGACCGAAAAGCTCTCGGCCCCCATATCGACCAAGCGAATGGCGGTACTGACGGCATCGTTGGTATGCAGGGTCGACAACACCAAGTGACCGGTCATGGCAGCCTTGATGGCAATCTCGGCCGTTTCGCGATCGCGCATCTCCCCTACCAGCACCACATCCGGATCCTGCCGCAACACCGTACGCAACACACTGGCAAAAGTCAGTCCGATCTTGGCATGGATCTGCACCTGGTTGATGCGGTTCAGACGGTATTCAACCGGATCCTCAATGGTGATGATCTTGCGTTCGGCAACATTGAGCGCATTGAGAGCACCATACAGCGTGGTGGTCTTGCCGCTACCGGTTGGCCCGGTCACCAGGATCAGGCCATGGGGACGCTCAATGTAGTAGCGAAACCGCCTCAGAATATAGGCATCCATGCCCACCCGATCCAGATCGAGATTGGCCGACGACTGGTCGAGCAGACGCATCACCACTGATTCGCCATACTGGGTCGGTAGCGTCGAGACGCGCACGTCGACGGTACGATCGCGTACCTTCATGTTGAAACGGCCATCCTGCGGCAGCCGTTTCTCGGCAATCTCCAAACCAGCCATCAGTTTGATCTTGGAAACCAGAGCCGGAGCGATCTGTTTCTCCTTGACAATCTGTTCGTTGAGAATACCGTCAATACGCTGACGAATACGCAGCAGAGTTTCGTCCGGTTCAATGTGGATGTCGGAGGCTCCCATCTGGATGGCATCCTCGAACAGTGACTGCATGATCTTGACCACAGGAGCATCGACCACCATCTCGCTCTGCACGATCTGATCGATGCTGAACGAGGCATCGCCAAGCTCCTCACCCAGCGCCTTGGCCTGCTCCCGGATATCATCGGTGCGGCGATACATGCGATCCATGACGCGCAGCAGATCGGATTCGCTCACCATGGCCACTCGCGGTGGCCGTTTCATCAGACGGGTTAATTCATCGAAAACAAAAATATCGGTCGGATCGGCCATGCCGACCAGGATGCCATCGGCGCCTTCGGCCAGAGCGACAGCCCGGAAGCGTCGCGCCATGGTTTCAGGAATTTTCTGGAAGATATCGGCTGAGATGTTGATCTGTTTAAGATCGACAAAGGGCACATCCAGCTGTTGTGACAGGAATTCGAGGAACTTCTGCTCCGGCATGATGCCGAGGTAGGCCAGAGTCTGACCCAGTTTTTTGCCGGTTTTTTTCTGCTCCGCCAGCGCCTTTTGCAGCTGCTCTTCGGTGATGATGCCCTCGTTGACCAAGGCATCACCAATACGCACCTTGCGCCGCTGCTGGGCCAGAAAGCCGTGCAGCTTCTCTTCGGTCACCAGACCCAGCGTGACCAACGCCTGACCGATCTTGGTACCGGTCTGTTTCTGATGGATCAGTGCCGCCTGCAGCTGCTCGGCAGTGATGATTTTATTCTCGACCAGCAGATCCCCTAATCGCAATTTGTTGCGTCGTAACTGCTGCTGCATCGACGGATACCGAACTCCAGCCTGCTCAGGTCAATTGGACAAAGACTGTATGCGTTGGGCGACAAACTGACGCAACTCGGCGGAAAGAACGGTGCTCTCCAATGCCGACTGATAGGCCTGAACAGCCGCGTGCAACTCTTTCACCTGCTCGAGCGAAATAGCCATCCCCATCCACCAGATACCACTATCCGGATGTTTGCGCAATACTTTTTCGTAAATATCAATAGCCTTGTGATGTTGTCCATTGCGCTGGTAGGCTGTAGCCTGCAAGGCCAGCAAGTCATCATCGACCTCGTTACTACCCTCCTGGAGGCCACTATCCTTAAGGACCGTTTCCAGAATACCCACCGCCGAGTCGATCTGCCCCTCCTGAATCATCATGCGCGCCAACAGTTTGGCTATACCGGCATGGGGCCCGATACGCAGGCCATCCTTGAGAATGGGATAGGCCTCATCATGGCGTCCAGCACGAAACAGCAACTCACCCAGTAAATAGCGCCCATCCAGCAGGCCAGGCTGCAGGGCTACGGCCCGACGCACCAGCGTTTCGGCGCCATGGCTATCGCCACGCTGATCAGCGCTCTGGGCATCCTGCAGTAACTGCAACGCTTGGCTGCGTGTTGTGGCACTGCTGCCACCCTGGAATAACGGCTTAGGAGGATGCAGATAGGGCACTGTTTTGGTGTAAGCTTCCGGCTCAACAGCTAAATCGCTGCGCTGGGCTGGCTCGGCTGGTTTGCGGGCCTGTGGCGGCGCACTGCTCTTTTTCACCGCTTTGACAGCGGCCGCTACGGCGGCTGTCGTAGCCCCATCCTGACGGGTACGGTCCAGAAACTTGATAAAATTGTGGCTTTCCAGGCTGCGCACCAACGGCTTGCCCCCCTCACGATGGGCAAAATCATCGGCAGCGGATCGGGCCGTGGCACCATCGGTGAACAGGCCGACACAGACGACGTGCCACGCACGCGACTGATTGTCCATGATGATGAGCGTATAAGGCAGCAATCCCTTGCTGCGCAGCTGCTGAATACGCTGGTCTGCCTCAGCCCGGGTGGCAAACGAACCGGTTTCAACGCTGAAAATCCGGTTGCCAGACGGATTGTTCTGGCCTTCTGTCACCACGGCATAGGTTGTGGACTGGGATGTTGCAGGAGCCGTCGGCGGCACAGGAGCGGCAATGGCCGACTGCAACAGGGTATCCATAACATCGGGAAACATCGATCCGAAGGCGGCAGCAGAATCATCTTGTCGCTCCGTATGACGGCGCGACAGCCACTGCTCCAGCAAATCCGGTAGGGTCATAGCGATGACCAGCACGGTCACCGCCGCCATGACCCAGGCCGAACGTCTCTTGCCTGCAACCCGTATGTCATGGCTGTTATCGGTATGACTCACGATCCTGCCCATCTTCTGTTCTCCTATTTGGTCCACCATAACGGTTCGTTGGGTGTCATCTGTCTGATTCGCTCCGCCGTTTCGGTGACTTGGTCTTCCCATACCGTCCCCCCTTCGACGACTGTCGGTCTCAGTAGGACTACCAGCTCGCTCTTGACCCACTCCTTTTTGGTATGGCTGAACAGGGCTCCCACCAGCGGTAAACTGCCCAGTAGGGGCACATCGGCATGGCTGTCACGCAACTCCCGTTTCATCAGACCACCAATAATAACAATATCGTTGTTGCGCACCCGGATCACGCTATCCACCTCGCGTGATTCCGTTGCAGCCAGCGGATAAACATTGGTCTTGCCATCGACCGAAATGGTGCGTACCTGTTCCGATACCTCGGAAACCATGGGATGAATATGGAGCGTGATGGTGCCATCCTCACCAACCTGGGGAATAACATCAAGAGCGACGCCGGAAAAGAACGGGGTAAAGGTCGGTTTGACGTCGGTGGTAGCACCCGTGCTACCGGTGCTGTTGGTGGTACTGTACTGAATATCGGTCATGAAATATTCGTCCCGCCCAACCTTGATAACCGCCTTCTGGTTGTTGAGTGTAGCCACACGGGGACTCGACAGCACTTGCACCTTACCCTGAGTCTGTAACATATTCAGAAAGGCTATAAAATCATGTGACCGCAATGACAGGGAAAAAGGCGAGGTAGCGTCGGCACGGCTGAGAATGGCGGCCAGACCCGAGAGAAACTCACCGGTCCCGGTAGCAGCCTTGCTGGCGGTGGTGCTGCTGTTCTGGGTCACACTCGATCCACTGGCAGCGTTATCAACGGTACTGTTAGAGCTTAATGTGGTAGCAGAATTCTGACTGGAAGAAGTCGAGGTATTGTAATTGCCTAGCACAAAATCCTTGGCACCATTGCCTTCCTTGGTCAGGGGTGCCTTGGTCCCCAATCCACGATGAATGGCCAGCCAGTCAACACCGAACTGGAAGCCGTCGCTCAGGGTTACCTCGAGGATCTTGGCCTCCAGAATGACCTGACGGTGGCTGCGGCTGTTGAGACTTTTCAGGTAACTGTCAATCTCCTGCACTTCGTTGGGATAAGCCATGACGGTGACCAGACCGGCCTGACGGTTGATCATGACACTCTTGCCCGTTTCGGAATTGGGAACACCACTGGGAGAGTTGGCAGCTGGCGCTGAGGCACCGGTGGCTGCGGGCGTAGCAGACGGTGTCGCTGTTGCTGGTGTGGCTGGTGTCGCCGGTGTGGCTGTCGTTGTTGTCGTTGTCGACTGTTCCTTGATGATCCGCAGCGTACCATCCTTGTCCTTGACCACATAGGGCAACCTGAGAAAACTGCGCAGCGAATTCTCCAGATCAAGCCAGAAATCAGCCTCGTTGGTGGTGGTAATGTTGCTGCCGCCGGTCTTGGATCGGTTCCCTGCCCCTCCAGATGTTGACCCGCTGCCATTGTCCTGCTGCAAACTGCTGCCCGAACTAACCGACACATCCGACCGCCCAGCCCGCACCAAGGCGATGGAGTCGATCTTGAAGGTGCGGCTGATCAAACGACGTGGAAAGATGCGGAAAGTGCCCCACGATTCACGCCCCTTGGTATCGGTGAAGGAACAGTCGTAATTGTAGATGCCACAAATGGTATCCACCGCCTCACGTACCGTGACATCAATCAGGGTCAGTGGCAGGGCAATGTTACGATCAACCTCGGGGTGAATGATCATGGTATACTTGGTGCCCTCGACCAGACTCATAAACAGGTCACGTGCCGGGATTTCTCCTCCCTCGGACATGACCATGTCAATGCGTTTGGACTCGGCCGGAGTCTTGTTCTTGCGATCCTCGTCACTCTTCTTTTTCGATCGCTGCGATGCCAGGGGTGGCAACAACGCATCGGATACCGCCGTCGGCACCTGCATGCCTTTCTCACGCTGACTTTTGGCCTCAGCCGTCCTGGTACCCAGAGGACCGAACGTGGCATCGTAACCAGCCTGCATATCGGCATCGGGCGACAACGGCGATGAGCTGCTGGCGCAGGACGACAGCACCAACAGGCTGACACCAAAGAACCAGCGCGACAGACGTGTCGAACAGCAAACGTTTCTCTTCATGGTGTGCTACAAACCTTAACCACCTGCGTTACCTAACACGGGCACCGACCCATGGGACTCATGATAGCCCTACAAAGCAATTTACATTCCATCACACAAACCATTGCTGTTCAGCCTGTGCCAACCGCTCTGGCGTACCGATATCGATCCACTGCCCTGTCAGGAGCTGGCCATACAGCCTGTGCCGTTGCTGACTGTCATCGTAGTAGCGGTTGAGCGAAAAGGGAGCAACCGGATAATGGCGCAGCGGTGCTGGAGCAAGAATCTGGATACCGCTATAAGTCCAGGCCTCCGGCCTGCCCTTGCCCCGCTGCAACTGACCATCCGGCAACAGCAGAAAATCACCGCTACCCGCCTCCGGTGCCGCCACCAGTCCCAACAGGGCATCCATCCGGTTGCCGTCATAGCCACGGATCAGCGGCGCCAGATCCAGCTGCCACAGTACATCACCATTGATGGCCAGAAAGGGTTCATCGCCCAACAACGGCAGCGCCTGGCAAACCCCGCCACCAGTCTCAAGCGGCTGCTGCTCCAGCGACCAACTGACCTCGACCCCCCAGGCCTGACCATCACCAATCTGCTGTTGCAACTGCTCCGCCCGATAGGAGGCATTGATGATGATCTGTCGTAGGCCCTGGGATGCCAGCAGCTGGATGGTACGCACAATAACAGGAATACCCCGCACCGGAACCAGCGGTTTCGGTATGGTTTGGGTGATGGCACCGAGACGCTTGCCCAGACCAGCCGCCAGGATCATCGCTTTCATGGGGCCAGTACCCGTTGCAGTGGCGCATAACGTGTGATCAATTGGCGCAGCGGCGCCAGCTCCGGATAACGCTCCAGCGTCTGGTAGACGTAGCCCATGGTGCGTGGAATGTCGCGCAGATAGCCATGCTTGCCATCTCGCAGCGACAGACGGCCAAAAATCCCCACGGCCTTGAGATTGCGTTGAATGGCCATCCAGTCCAGATCGCGGGCAAACTGCTCCGGTGACGGACGATAGCCCAAGCGATCGGATGCTCCGGTCAACCACCAATCGGCCACCTGGCGACGGAAAGGTTCATCCCAAGCCACGTAACAATCGCGCAACAGGCTGGCCAAGTCGTAGGTGATCGGTCCCATCAGGGCATCCTGAAAATCGATCACACCCAATGTGTCATCGTGCCACATCAGGTTACGGCTGTGATAGTCGCGGTGCACCAGCACCGTTGGCTGCAGCAGCAGGCTATCAAGTAACGTCTGAAAGGCCTGTTCAAACCGGCTCTGATCCGCTTTATCAAGGGTCTGCCCCAGCACACCAGCCAGGTACCAGTCGGTAAACAGCGCTAGTTCGCTGCGCAGCAAGGCACGGTCGAACAGGCGGCGATGACCGATGCAACCGCCATCGTTAGGCGTTGCCTGCAGCTTGAGCAGGATATCGATGGCCAAACGGTAGAGCGGCTCCGGAGCGGCTCCAGTTTGAATCTGGTACAGCAGCGTCTCATCACCCAGATCATCCAGCAGCAGCAGCCCATCCTCCGGTTGCATGGCGTGGATCCTGGGCACCGGAACGCCATGCCGATCCAGAAAAAGGGCCATATCGATAAAAGGTCGCACATCCTCACGATCGGGTGGCGCATCCATCAGGATCCAGCTCGATCCGCTACCAGCCACCAAACGAAAATAACGCCGGAAGGAGGCATCCCCAGCCGCACGCAACCAATGGCAAGGGCCCTGCTGCTGTTGCTGGTGCAGAAACCGCTGTGCAAACTGTTGCACCGCCTGCTGACGGGGTGAGCCTTCCAACCAGTAGCGTTGTTGCCGCTCTGCCATCCAGGCCTGCACAATCTGATCAGACCTGGGACCGGTAGCCGTCACGGTGATCTGGCGCTGATGCGGCTGATCAACAGCCGATCCGGCCGGTATGGCCAAATCGAGTTGCAAGCGATCATCAGCCAACCAGCCAATGGCTCGCTCCGGCCACTCTACCAGGGCGATAGAGGGTTCCTCGCCAGCCAGCAAGGGCTCCGCCCCCAGATCGGCTATGTCCGGTTCCTGCAAACGGTACCAATCCAAGTGCGCCACAGCGATCCGGCCATGATCGTAACTGTTCATCAGGGTAAAGGTTGGACTCGGTACTTCTTCGTCATCGTTGCCCACCATGGCACGGATAAACCCCCTGGCAAACACCGATTTGCCCGCGCCCATGTCACCAGCCAAGGCAATCACCGTAGCCGGCGGGATCACACCCGCCAATATCCGAGCCAGCTCGGTTGTCTCGGCAACAGAGTGGCTGGTCAGCGTTATGGTTGAAGAAACCGGTTGCGTCATTTTTTCTCCTGCGTTACGCTATAGGGTGATAGATGGGGTGACAGACAAGCGAGACAGGGGTTACAGGCGCGCACCATGATCGTCAAGATTTTGCTGGTTTTTTTACTGCTGGTCGGGATTTATGCGTTAGGGCGCTACCACCGCCATCGTCAGGAGGCCGTCTTTTCGACCACCCCATCCGGACTGATCCTTGAACAGGGCCAGTCAAGCTGGCTGCCAGCGCGCAATTGGCTGGTCACCATTTTTCTGTTTTTGACGCTGGCAGGAGCTCTGCTGGCATGGTGGCTGTGGCAAGACGGGCAGCAGATGATGCATCTGCGGATCATCGACATTCGGACGGGTGCCGAGGTCCATTATCAGGCCCAGAAGAGGCATATTTTTCTGCGATCCTTCATCACACCGGATGGACGCCGGGTCACCCTGTCCGATCTGGAGCGAATGGAAGTGGCACCGGAGCAACCCTGATGGTCCGGTTGCTGGTGCTGTTCGCCTCTACTTTCCTGCTGATTACCCTGATTTTGACCCTATCGGTCCACATAGCGCCGGATCTGCCGCGCTGGTGGAGCGGAGCGGAGGTCAGCCCTAACCGCGACAACACCACCGTCCAAGCCCTGGAAGCTCGTTTACAGCAGCTCGAAAATCAGCTCAAGGCATCACCACCACCAGCTTCTCTGCTCCATCTCGAAAGCGGCAGCTGGCGCGCCAAACGCGATAGCCCCGACTGGCGTCTGACCGATGTCCTGACACGCCGCCGTCGCCTGACGCAGACGGTATCTTTTCAACGGCCTTTTACCTCACCGCCCGCCATCGTACTGGGTGTCACGCTGATCGATCCTGGCCAGGAAGGTGCCAGCATTGAGGTATCTGCCCAAGAGATCGGCACAGACGACTTCCTGCTGGTGCTGGAAAGCTGGTCCGACAACCGCATTCGCGAAATCCAGCTCAACTGGCTGGCACATGGTCATGCCCAGCCGTTAGCCAACCCTGACTGATGCTCTCTGCTGTGACTGTGCCTCGGCGACCTCTTCCGCTTTTTCCGCCATGGCCATGGCCATCATATCGACCAGCTCCTGGATCATCGGCACCAGCGGCGTGTTGCGAAATTCGATCCGTTCCGTCATTTCGTGGAAAAAATCGCGCGAGAAACCAATTTGACGCCGACGCAGCGAGCGCAACTGGTTTTCCCAGTTGTTCAACAGCGAAATCCAGCCCTTGACCGTCAGGGTGCCAGGCGGCGTATTGCTGGCAGCATGGTCCAGCGCCAGAGCCATCTGGATCACCTCGATCAGCGGCAAGGCAAATTCCAGCCGTTCAGTGCGCGCAGCCGTCATCAGCAACTGCAGTTTTTCCTGAATCTCACTGGCTGTCATCGGTACCGATACATCGGCCGAACGCCCCTCACCGCGACCAGCCAGCAGCGCCGTGGCCTTGTCCGGCTCAATCGGTGCCACAGTCGGTTTCTGTCTCTGTCTTAAAATAAAATCTGGCGTTAACAGGTTCATTTTCATCGTGTGTCCACTCCTCAGCAGATTCCGCCGATCGGTCTCTGATCCATAACTCTGGCTATGAGAAAAGCAACTTTCACGCCAGCAGTATGACCCATCGATGCAACAAACCTGTCGCTTTTTCGTAGTTTGCATTATATTCAACGACGATTCATTTTTATTCTACTAAGACTGCCTGCCCATGGGGAGTAGTACGATATGCCCGGTTTCATCCGTGCCCTGATCTGGATTGCCCTGGCACTGACAGGAGCCATGGCACTAGCCACTGCAGCCCTGCATCAGGGTGAGACCATTAGTGCCTTGTGGATCGTTCTTGCCGCCCTCTGCCTGTTCGTTATTGCCTACCGCTACTACAGCCGCTACATCGCTGACAGGGTCCTGTCACTCGACCCATCACGCATGACACCGGCCTTACGCCATCATGACGGTCTTGATTACGTCCCCACTAACCGGTGGGTGCTGTTTGGTCATCACTTCGCTGCCATTGCTGGCGCAGGCCCCCTGGTCGGACCGGTACTGGCGATGCAGATGGGTTATTTCCCAGGCATGCTGTGGCTGCTGGCCGGTGCCGTGGTGGCCGGTAGCGTACAGGATTTCATCGTGCTGTTCCTCTCCGTGAGGCGTGATGGCCGTTCGCTGGGCGAGATGATCCAGTCCGAACTAGGCCCGGTACCGGGTTTGATTGCCATGAGCGGCACCTTCGTCATCATCATCATCCTGCTGGCGGTGTTGTCCCTGATCGTTGTCAAGGCTTTGGCTGACAGCCCCTGGGGCTGCTTTACGGTGGCAGCCACGATCCCGATTGCCCTGTTCATGGGTCTCTACCTGCGCTATTGGCGTCCAGGACAGATCGGTGAGGTGTCGGTGATCGGTTTCGTGTTGCTGATCGGGTCGATTATCCTCGGTGGCCAGGTGGCGGCCCATCCGGCATGGGCTGCCCTATTCAGCTACAATGGCCCACAGCTGAGCTGGATGCTGATCGGTTATGGCTTTGTCGCTGCTGTGCTGCCGGTCTGGCTGTTGCTGGCACCACGCGATTACCTGTCGACCTTCCTCAAGATTGGTACCGTGGCGTTGCTGGCGATCGCTGTCATTGTTGTGGCACCGCCCCTCAAGATGCCGGCCCTGACCCGTTTTGCCGATGGCAGTGGTCCGGTCTGGGCCGGAACGCTGTTCCCGTTTCTGTTCATTACCATCGCCTGCGGCGCCATTTCCGGTTTTCACGCCCTGATCGCCTCCGGCACCACCCCTAAAATGGTGGAACGGGAACAACATTGTCGTTTCATCGGTTATGGCGCCATGCTGATGGAGTCGTTCGTGGCCATCATGGCCCTGGTGGCTGCGGCCTGCATCGAACCAGGCATCTATTTCGCCATGAACAGTCCGGCGGCCCTGATTGGCACAACGGTGACGCAGGCTGCCGAGATCATCAACAACTGGGGCTTTGTCATCACACCGGAGATGATCCACCAGATGGCCAGCAGTGTCGGCGAACAAACGGTGCTGTCACGCACCGGTGGCGCCCCAACCCTGGCTGTTGGCATGGCCCAGATCTTTTCCCAACTGTTCGGTGGCGGCTCGATGATGGCCTTCTGGTACCATTTCGCCATCCTGTTTGAGGCCCTGTTCATCCTGACCACCATTGATGCCGGCACACGGGTGTGCCGCTTCATGCTGCAGGATCTGCTTGGTCACCTGTATGCCCCACTGGGCCAGACCTCGCGCTGGAGCGCTAATATCCTCGCTACAGCAGTGTCGGTATCGGGGTGGGGTTATTTTCTCTATCAGGGTGTGGTCGATCCCTTTGGCGGCATCAACAGTCTCTGGCCGCTGTTCGGTATCGCCAACCAGATGCTAGCGGCTATGGCCATGATGCTGGCCACAGTGGTACTGTTGCGCATGAAACGCCAGCGTTACCTGCTGGTGACCCTCATCCCGCTGCTCTGGTTGCTGGCAACCACAGTCAGCGCTGCCTGGGAAAAACTGTTTTCGAGCAATCCCCGTATCGGTTTTCTGGCCCATGCCGACCGATTTCAGGGCGCCATCGACCGTCAGGAGCTGGTCGCTCCCGCCAAAACCCTGGAACAGATGCAACAGATTGTCTGGAACGACCGCATCGATGCCGCGCTGGCAGCCCTGTTCATGACGGTGCTGATCACGCTGCTGCTGTTTGGTGTGCGTGCCGGATGGCAGGGCTGGCGTGCCACCCACACTACCACCCATGAGGTAGCTACGACATGACGGCCAGCATCCGCACCCTGTGGACCCTGCTGTCACGCACGGCCCGCCTGATGGTCGGCATTCCCGACTATGACACCTATGTGACCCGTCACCGACAACAGCACCCCCATCTGCCGGTGATGAGCCATGCCGAGTTTATCGATAACCGGCAGAAGGCGCGCTACGGCGGCAACAGCCGCCAGATGGGCCGTTGTTGTTAGCTACGCAGCAAGCGCCACAGATCCTTCACAGTTCCCCATAGCATCGCGGTTGATGAATGACTTTTGGCTATCATGGCTGCTGATGGCAGGACATTCTGACGCACATAAGCCAATAGCTTATCGTCCGTATTATTGCGAGCAAAATGGATGATATCGAGATATTGATTGAACATACACGTCAGATCACTGCCATACCGATCTTTCCAGTAGTTGTAGGTCATTGTTGCCCTGCGTTCGGTAGCGATCAGTTCATCCCTTGAAATCAACCCCTCCTGATAGTAACTGACATAAAGGTCGAACCAGGACACGATCTCATCGATGAAGTCCTTGTTGCTCTGATAATTTGAATTGGAGCTGTGTGTAACAGACTTACGAAAAAAACTCAGGATATCATTGAGATAATAGGCATAACCTTGTTGTAGCAGATTGGTGAAAAAGACCACATCCCCCAGTCCTTTGAGTACGTTATCGCCTATTCTGATCAGACCGTAGGCACTCATCCTAATGAGCTCATCGCGGGCAAACATCACCGTGCTAAACTCACCGACCTGATTATCCAGCGTGATAAACTTCCTGACCATTGCTGCCTGATCAATGGCACAATTCCTGTCGGCTATACGCCTTTCCGCCAGGGCCAAATCGTTTTCATCCACCACCTGTGATGCCGAAAAAATCAGCGTGGCCCTCGGATTTGACTGGCTCAACATACCCTGTTGCAACGCCACCGACACCATTTTCTCGATACAGGTTTCATGCAGCCTATCGTCATCAAACAACGGTTTGATCAAACTACCCCGCCCCAAGAATAAACTGGATAGAAAATTATCCAATGGAGAAGCGTTTGACCGTCTATAGGAGACCCTATCGTCACCATATCGATCGACAATATTCTTGATATCGTCGGTTGGGCAGTTATCACTGATGAGGATCTCAATGTTACGATAAGTCTGGCGGATGGCGGACTGCAGGCAGAGATCAAAATGGGCGGCCTTGTAAGAAGGAATTGTCACGCTCACCAGTGGGTTGTCATGGCTCTGCATGTGTCACAGCCTCAATCACCTCATAGGCTTGGTCCATGGTCATGGTGGGACCGATGGGCAGGCTTAGCACCGTATCATGCAACGCTTCAGTCACCGGAAAGCGCCCATTTTTCAGTGCCATGGCTGCATAGGCCGGTTGCCGATAAGGTGGTACCGGATAGTGGATCAGAGTACCAACACCCGCCTCGGACAGCTTCTGCTGCAGCCAGTCGCGCTTAACATGCCTGATGACAAACAGATGCCAGACCGGATCGGCCCACTCGGGCACGGCAGGGATCACCAAGTCAAGGCCCTGCAAACCTTCCCGATAAAGATTGGCGATCCTGCGCCGGTGCTCGTTGCACCGGTCAAGATGTCGCAGTTTGACACGCAGCAACGCGGCCTGCAACTCGTCCAAACGCGAGTTGAACCCAACAACTTCGTTGTGATACTTATGACGCGAGCCATAATTACGCAATAAGCGTAGGGCGTCTGCCAGTTGGTCATCGTTGGTGGTGACGGCCCCGCCATCACCCAAAGCACCCAGATTCTTGACGGGATAAAAGCTGAAACCGGCGGCATCGCCCAACCCGCCAACACGTTTGCCCCTGTACAAGGCACCGTGGGCCTGGGCCGCATCTTCCAGCACCTTGAGGCCATGCCGTTGGGCTATCGTGTTGATAACATCCATATCGGCCGGTTGACCATACAGGTGCACCGGTACAATGGCCCTAGTACGCGCTGTGATAGCCTCCTCAATACAATCCGGGTCCAGGTTATAGCTGGTCAACTGTGGCTCTACCGGCACAGGCGTTGCCCCGGTATGGGTCACAGCCAGCCAGGTAGCGATAAAGGTATGGGCTGGCACAATGACCTCATCCCCCGGACCGATGTTCCAGGCACGCAGCACCAAGTGGAGCGCATCCAATCCATTGCCAACACCGATACAGTGGCGCACACCACAGTAATCGGCAAATTCCGACTCAAAGGCCTCGACTTCCTGGCCCAAAATGAGCCAACCCCTGTCGAGGATGCGCTCCATGACAGCATGGAACTCCTTGCGGTATGGGTTATTGACGGCCTGCAAATCAAGGAACGGTATCATGACAAACCGCTAAAAACGAATCATAATCGCGGATATAATCCTCCTCATCGTAAAAATCGGAGGTCAGCACCAAACACAGGGATCCTGTCGAAAAATTATTGATTTCTCTCCAGATGCCTGGACAGACATAAAGGCCGAAATAGCCCCGATTGAGATAAAATTCTGTTTTGCGAAAGCCGTCATCCAGAATCACGCTGAACGATCCACCCACAGCGATCAAAAATTGATGGAGCGTCTTGTGCGCATGACCTCCACGCTCAGCACCGCCAGGCACGTCATAAACGTAATAGACCCGTTTGATCTCAAAAGGGATATGACGACTGGACTCAATGAACGTCAAATTACCCCGCTCATCGTGTATTTTAGGCAGCTGGATGATTCTACAGTGATCTGTGCTCATCTGTTTACCATGAAAGTCACCAGAATTAAAAGGCAACCACGTTCCCTATTCGCTCCTTTTCAGATAAGCTGAGGCGGAGATCAACTCATTGCCGGAATGTTGGGGTCCATTATACTTTTACGCTGCTGCTTTCCTATCCTCTTTCTGGTTGGGAATATTGAACACGATTTCAGGCATGTTAGCCTGTTGTGTGGCACGTTCGATGGTCATGGCACAAACATTGTCCTGTTCATCAACATCGATCAGTATGAAATTGTCCAGATCCCTTGTTTCAACAATTGGGTTGTCATTAAGCTCGATATAAAGGGTGTCTGTATCAGGGTAATATTTTATTTTCATTCCTTCAATCTCCTGTCTCAGATATCCACTCATCCTTGATCCACCGCCTGTCAGGACGTTGTTTCATATCGTAAAAGTACGATGTAAACCGCCATTTCAACGGCCTTCCCCCTTCTAATTTCCATCACAATTTACCCATACGGGTAATTTCCGTGGCCATCTCGCGGGTCAATGCGGCGAAGGCCTGACTCATGGCCGCTACGATGGTTGGATAACCGGCATCGGCGGCAATCGGTATGCGGAGGTCACTGCGTCGGGTTAACAGCGGTTCGGTGCGGTCACGACGCGACAGACGCCAGCGCGCGATCAGCTGCACGTTATGGTCGCCACTGCGCTCAAAGTGGAGGATCTGCACCGTGACGCGCAGATCGGCCGGCAGCAGCAAGCGCTGGCGTGGTTCGACAATACGATGGGTCTGCAGCAACAGGGCCAGATTCTCTTCCAGCACGCGCGACAGGTTCTCTGCCAGTTCACCGCCCCATTGGTGCGATTCCGAGATATCAAGCTGATCGGCTTGACGGCGGGTGACAATATGGGGCCGGTTGAGGTAGGAAGGCAGCGTGACCGGAGCAATTTCAACGGTAGGTCCATGATCGGCCACGATCGGCTGGCTGGCCTGCTGACCTGGATCTTGTTCGGTCAAGGCGCTGATGAGATAAAAATGGTTGACCTGAGTGGGCGTTGTGACGCTGCTGCAGGCCGACAGGGCCAACAGGGCCATGGCCAGAATCCCTACGACGCGATGATTCATGGCTTCTCCTCCACGGTTGGACGACCCTTACCAAACAGCACCGCGTTGGGGTTACGTTCCAGATAGCTGGTCAGGGCCCGCAGGGCGCGGGCGGCCTCGCTTACCTCCTGCAACGTATCCTGGATGGTTTGATACATCGGTGCCTGCGGTGCCAACCATTGCTCGGTAGTGGCCAGCGTGGTGCGGCTCTGATCCAGTGCCAGACGGGCTGCCGTAGCGGTATGGGTTAACTCATCGGTCAGTGGCCCAATACGCTGATCGAGCTTGCGGGTAATCTGTTCCAGACCACCGCCGATCCGTTCCCAGGGAATGCGTTGCAGTTTATCCAACAGGGCACTGGCCGACTGGGTTATTTCATCCAGGCTGGAAGGGGCGGTTGGTATCTCGGGTTGTTTAGGGTTGGAACGCCGCAATGGAATATCAGGCAGCATGGCCAGCTCGATGAACAACTGCCCGGTCAGAAGATTACCGGTCTGCAACCGCGCCCGCAGCCCTTTGTGGATCAGATGCTCGAAGATTTTTTCCGGCGTCATGGTGGCGGTGCCGATTTCGGAAATGCGCTCCGGTTCGATGCGTACCGTTACCGGAATGCGTATGGTCGACAGCGATGGATCATACTCCATGCGTACCTGGGTCACTGAGCCGACTTTAAGGCCGCGAAACTCGACCGGAGCCCCCTCACTCAAACCACGTACCGAGCCATCAAAATAGAGGATGTAATCGAGCTGCTTGGTATAATAGCGCTCCCCAATGGCCTCAACATCGTTGTACAGATGGAACGCGCTGTATTCCGGTGCCTGCTGGGCCGTCTCGGCAGCAGGAGAATCGAAAGTAATACCCCCCTGCAGCAGCGATTGCAACGACTCAGCCTGGGCCTTCATGCCATCGGCATTCAGACTCATGCGAATGCCACTGACATTCCAGAAGTGGCTGCCCTCGCGTACTAGCACATGATAAGGCGCCTTGATGAAGATATGGATGCGTACCGCATCGCGCTCCTCGGTCAACTGATAGCGCTGGATCTCACCGACCGGCAAACCACGAAAATAAACCGGCGAACGATAGGTCAGGGAGCCCAGCGAAGCCGCAGTCAGGATATAGGTAGCCCCCGGGGTGTTCTGACGCACCACAGGAGGGTTGTCCAAACCGGCAAAGTCAACCGTGCGCTGTTGCGATGATCCCGGATCAGCCTCGATATGGACTCCCTCCACCAGCGTGGTCAGACCACTGATGCCAGTGATCCCCAGCTCGGGACGCACCACCCAGAACTGGGTAGCATCGTTGAGAAAGGCGGCGGCATTGGGAAAGATGCGCCCCTGGATACGGATCGGATAATGACCGTTCTGGCCATCAAGGCTGCCTAGATCCAGCTGCACCTGCTCCACCAAGCCAATGTCAATATCACGATATTTGATGCGCGTCTTGCCAGCCTGAATCCCGGAGGCATTCTTGAAGGTGATGGTCACCACCTCGCCCCGTTCCGACCAGGAGTGAAAGGCTAGCCAACCGGCAATCAGGGCTGCTATCAGGGGTACCAGCCAGATGATGGGAAATTCACGCTTATGGCGTATCACTGCCGTTGGCAGTATGACCGGAGCGGGTTCCATTCAGGGTGGTCCTCCTGATGACAGATGGTGCAGCACGGCCTGGGCAGCCTGTTGATTGCCGGCCGGGCTGAAATGACCGCCGCTGTACTGAAAGGCATAGAGACTAGCCGGGTTGGTCACAGTGGCAAAAGGCAGCAGCAGGTCATACCACGGCAGAGACAGAGACTGCACGATGGACTGTACCTGCTGCTGAGCACCATCGGCCGGCTTGCCGATCTGATAGACATGGGGCACGTTGACAATGGTCAGTTCGATATGGTTCTCAACAGCCACATCACGGGCACGCTGCATGATGCGACGGAACAGGTCGAAATCGATGGTTTCGCCGCTCCAGTGCACCAGTCCCAGACGGTTGCGCAGAAAATAGAGCCGCCACCAGTGGTCTAGATGCCCCCGAGTCAGCACCCGTTGATAAAGCGGACGGCGCGGCTCAACCGGCTGCGTTGCAATCTGTTCGCGGTAGAACCGCACCATGCGCTGCTCAATCTCATCGCTGCGCTGTAACAGCTGCTGGGAAAAATGGCCATCGTTGACGTAACGCTGCAGAATGGGATGGTTACGGTTGCCCATCATGCCACTGAGATCATTGCCGGCAAAATGAAACCATAGCACCCGTCTGGGACGCATCGGTACAGCATACTCAACCAGAGTGGCCAGGTTGAGGAAGGGGTCGTTGCCACCCATGCCCAGATTAAGGGTGCCGGGTATGGCTTGGCGGATAGAACTGGCCAAATCCTTGCCATCCGGAATACAGGCCCCCTGGGTATAGGAGTCACCAATCAGCATCAGATCGGGACGCTGCTGCTGCCAAAGTAAGTCCGGATTGTTGAAGCCATGCCGGTCGGCATCGAAGATCATGTAGGGGCCGATCTCGTTGCAATAAACGATGCGATGCCGTGGGGTATTGCCCAGCAACATCAGTTGCTCGTGTTCTAGCGCTGTAACCAGACGGAAGAAGGAATGCACCCGGTCCGAGGCCAACCGCTGCCGTTCAGCTGTGACCACTTCGGTAACGGTACGCCCGTCGTAGGGGTAGCCCAAGCGCTGGGCGGCCTGCATCACCTTGGCCTCGGTCTGCTCATACTGGACAATGAGCCAACCCTCGAAGGCGTAAATCGGCAACAGCAGCGACAACAGCACGGTCAGGGCCAGGGCGTGAATGGGGCGACGGCTCCAGCCGATCACCGTGGTCAGCAGGGCCAGGCTGCCGATGGGCAACAGATAGACCGCTGCCATGCGGCTGAAATGCTGGCGCAATTCCTCAAAGCGACCGATGATGACATAACCCAGCAACAGCAGTGCCGCTATGGCCATCAGCTGAATGATGCGGCGGCAGATGCGGTCAGCACGACTCAATGACTGTAATCCATCCAACCCTGTTTTCCCACGCAGTAACCGACCAGGAACCCTGTGGCCATTGTGCCCGAACCACCTATGTCATGCAAGTGTTGCATTGGCAGCCATTTATTGCCATGATGTCGGTTTGGGCTTTTTGGCTGCAACGATGAGGAAACCATGGCCGTTGTCGACGATATTGAACAGCGACTGGCGTCAAAAGGGCGATTGTTTGTCACAAAAACCGATTTTATGACGAGCATTCTGGGAGCCAAAATACGCCAGCGTTTGGGAATAACGCCGCAAAGCACGGCTGAGACCCTGGCACGGGTACTGGCTAACGAATGTAGCGATCGACTGCGACTGATGCGCGGTGGCCGCAGTCTCTACGTGGTACGAGCCCTACCTGACGAGGCTTTTTTACTGGACAAGGCCCAAAGGTTGACCCAGTTTACCGCCAATCAACTCAGTACCGGTCTACCACTGACCCAGGAACGATTCCATCAGGCCTTTACCCAGCTGCTGCTGCAACAGCAGCTGGTCTGTATAGCGCTTAAAATGCGGTGGATACCGGTATTTCGGCTGGCTACGGCCATTACAACCGCTGCGTCCGTGGCTCCCTCTGTCACCGATGACCGGCAGCTGTTCCATCAGGCTTATTTGCAAATTGGTCGTGGACGTAGCTTTGTGCCGATTCATCAATTGCGTAGCAACCTCGGCTGGGATAAAACCCGATTTGATGACCTTGTACGACAATTGCACGCTGAGGAATCCATTTTGTTAAACATGGGTGATCCGACCCAGTTAACCAGTGAAGAAATTGGCTGCTCTTTTCAGGATGACAACGGCATGTTGTATTTGACCCTCAATTGGCTGGATGGCTCATCATGACGGCTGAAACCGTACGGCAACGATTGACGACTCATAACCCGTTTGCCTCGGCTGTCGTTGGCGATCCATGGCAGGCACGGTTGACAGACGTGCCCACCATCAACAGCAGAATCTTTGAGGGCATTGGTCATCTGTTAGGACAACTGGCCCAACACCCTCAGGAAGCGTTAGCGGCTGTTGTGCTGGGAGAAGTAGGTTATGGCAAAAGTCATCTGATTACCCGGTTACGGCAGTACTGCCAACAGCAACAACCGTTCTACCTCTTTGCCTGGCTGTCACCACCGGAATCTGGCGACGAACCCTGCCGCTATTTGTTGCGCACCATTGCCGACAGTTGGCATAATCCATCCAGTGGCGTGATGGGTGCCAGTATTTGGCAAACCCTGGCATCCCTGGTCGTTGCTGAAGGACAGGGACCCGAACGTCAACGTCGTATTTTACAGCGTATCCTATCGGCCAAGGGTCGACCTCGTCATTGGTGGAAAACGATACGGGATATTGTCACACCGCGTAACGAACTGGTGCAACCGCTGTTATGGCTCACCGGATCACCACGCAAGCGCCGTGTAGCAACCGCCTGGCTACGTGGTGATCGGGTGAAACAGAGCCTTTTGGGTGGCAACGATCATCAGGATGGATCGGAACAAAGGGCGCGCACTCTCCTGATGGCGCTGGGGCAGCTGCTGGGCCGTTATCACATCCCGTTGCTGCTCTGCTTCGATCGCTTGGAGGAGCTACGCAATCCGGCCCAGGATGCGGCTATGGATACCCTGTTGACCTTTCTGGTCGACCGCGTCGAGTCGGTATTGCCGGTGGTCTTTGCGCGTGGACAGTTGTGGGAACAATTGCGTACCAGCCGTTGGAATGCCCAGACGGTCGGTCGTCTGGAGAGCAACCGCTTCGAAATGACCGGTTGTGGTCGTGAGCAGGCGATCGATTTGGTGCGCAGCCGTCTACATGCCTCCATCGGTCCAGAGGTTTCTGGCTCGTTATTTTTTGATCCGGTGCGGCTACTGGATCGACTGGCCCCGGGACGACACAGTCCTCGTGTTGTCATCACACTGGCCAACCGACGTTTGCAGGAATTGCTGGAACAAAGACCACTGCCAGCTGCCTCGCCGCACGATGTCCTGACCAACCACTGGGAACAGATGACGGCAGCCATGATGACCCATCCGGTGCCGATGCCCCTGCGTCCCAAACGGCTGCTGCTGGCTTTGTCGCTGTTGCTATCGGCCGATCCAGATCATATCGATTGGGATACCCTTGAGATAGCCAATCCCACCTCATCCGGGTCAACGGCCAATTTATGGTTGGTGGAAAGTGCTTTTCACCACAAGGCCGTCCTGAAAGGGCTTAAGCGTGGGCTACAGTGGCTGATGGTCCCCAGCCACGGTGGCATGGCCTATTATGTGCGGGATGGCCGTTACGTTATCCCACCCGCTGCCCAGTGGCCAGCAACCAACCGCGTCTTGCAGAAATTTCAGCAATGCGGTGGACGCGTCATCTCGTTGGGTCCAGAACGTGTAGCACGCTGGTATGCGTTAGCGGACCTCTCTGAGGCCGCTCGTGCTGGAGATATCAGCTATATCGATGACCAGGAACGCGAAATAACCGTGACACACGAGATGCTGACGACATTCGTGCAGACCGTTGGGTTTTCCATTCACGATCGTGGCCCATCGAGCCAGTAGTAACGCCAAGACTGAAACATCAGCACCGCCCACAGAGCATACTGCCAGTTGCGCCGTCCGGAAAGATGCTGCTGCCAGCGTTGGCGGATCGGTGCGGCGTGCAGCAGCTGACCCTCGTTAAGGGCCGATTCAGACAACAGCGTTTCGGCCCAGTCGCGCAGCGGGCCACGCAGCCAGTCGCCAATGGGAACGCCAAATCCCATTTTAGGCCGATCAATCAGCGCCTGCGGTACATGACGGTACAGGATACGGCGCAACAGCCATTTACCCTGTCCCTGGCTGATTTTCATCGACAGCGGCAAGCGCCAAGCCAGTTCGACCAAGCGATGGTCCAGCAGCGGCACACGTGCCTCCAGACCAACGGCCATACTGGCACGGTCGACTTTGACCAGAATGTCATCGGGCAGATAGGTCATCAGATCGAGCAACTGCATCTGTTCGATGCCATCGGTGCGGCTGGAGGGAAAATCGCTGCTCTGCGGTCGGCCACATTCTGGCACCAGCTCGGTCGCTAACGGCCAGAACGATAGCAGTTGCGGATAGACCAGCTTGACATCGGGCAGAGCCAGTAGGTGGGCCAGCTTGTGCAATTTGTCGCCCAGCAGGGTAGGCCGGCGCTGCTGCGGTAGCAACATGGCGGCCCGATCCCATAACGATGGTGGCAACAGCCGCAACAGCGCCGCAGCACTGTCACGCATCCAGCTCTGGCTGTAACGGAACAGCTGCTCCAACCGCTGAGCCATCAGATAACGGGTATAACCGGCAAACAGCTCATCACCGCCATCGCCCGACAGGGCCACGGTGACATGCTGGCGTGTCAGACGACACAATAGATAGGTGGGAATCTGGGACACATCGGCGAAGGGCTCGTCGTAAATCTCCGGTAGTTGCGGCACCAGATCCAGAGCCTGACGGGCATCGACATAGAGTTCGGTATGCTCGGTGCCAAGGTGTTGGGCGATGGCCTTGGCGTGGTGGGCTTCGTTATAGGCCTGTTCATGGAAACCGATCGAAAAGCTGCGCACTGGCCGTGCACTGTGGGCCTGCATCAGCGCTGTTACTAGTGAACTATCGATGCCGCCGGACAGAAAGGCTCCCAGTGGTACATCGGCCACCATGCGACGCTGGATAGCATCGTGCAGCAGCGACTCCAGCGCTGCTTCGGCCTCTTCAACAGTACCGGTCAACCGTGGTGTGGCACTGACCAGGGCCGGCAGATCCCAGTAACGCACCTCCCACTGCGCCCCAGTGGCCTTGACGACCAGGATATGCCCCGGCCGCAGCTGATACATATCCTGATAGATGGATAACGGATTGGGCACACAGCCCTGGTTCAGAAAGGCAGCCAGAGCGCTGCGGTCGATGCGCGCCTGCCAGCCGGAATGGGCCAGAAAGCTGCGCGGTTGCGAAGCAAACAGGATCTGATTGCCCTGACGCCCCCAGTAAAGAGGTTTGATGCCGATGCGGTCGCGGACCAGCGTCAAAGATCGTTCGCGCCGATCCCACAGGGCCAAGGCAAACATGCCGATGCAGCGCCTGACCGTTTGTTCAACCCCCCACAGTGCACAACCCTCCAGCAGCACCTCGGTGTCACACTGGCTGCGACAGGATACCCCTTGGTGCAGCAGCTCGGCACGTATGTCCTGGAAGTTGAAAATCTCGCCATTATAGACGATGACAAAACGACCGTTACGTGACAGCATCGGTTGATGTCCGGCCGGAGACAGATCGAGAATGGACAAGCGCCGATGACCCAGGGCCACACCGGCAGCCGGATCACTCCAAACGCCATGGTCATCCGGTCCCCGGCTGGCCAGGGCCCTGGTCATGCGATGGATGGTTGCCGTGAGTTGGTCAGCCGGCGTGGCTGCCGAAAGATCCCACCAGCCCGTTATACCGCACATGCAATCCATCCTGTTTTGCCGGTTAAATCATGATTGTTCATCAACTACCCCGGTGCAGCGGTCGTAAAGCAGATCGAGATAATCAAAGAAGCGGCTCTGCACGATCCTGAACTGCTCTAGCTGGCTCTGATCGATCAACTGCTGTTGCAGCTCCAGGGCCTGCTGGTATTCGGGCAAAGCACGATAGCTGGCGGCTGTACTGCTCTGACACCACTGCAGGAAGGGATGATGGTTCATAGGCGTGGCTGCCTGATCCGCAGGCGGGTGATGCAGGGTTTCCTGTAACCAGCGCAACTGTGCCAAACCATGCTGTTTGATGCCACCGATGTCAAAGGGCTCTGAACCAATAACCAGGCTGGCGGTAGCCTGACGCAGTTTCTGGCCGGGAATGGCGATCACGGCGATCAGTGCCGCGATATGATCAATCACGCCCGTCAGGGTGGCGATCTGTTGTACGATAGCGGTCAATCGATCATCAGCCCGCTGGCCAGCCTGCAAGCCCTGCTGAACGGCCTGGCGCATCTGCTGGGCCACTTCATCCAGACGATCGCCCTGCTCAGCCAGGGTAGCAGCACTGAGCGAGGCATCACTAACCGAGGCATCAATGCCACGGGTATGATCAGCAGCTGTCATGGCAGCGTTGGCTACCTCATGGGCGGCTGCACCCAGATCCTGTACCCGACCGGCCACCTGGCGCGAGGCATGAGCCACATGGTCCATGGCCAGGGAAATCTCCTTGACCGAACGGTCCTGCATTTCCATCGCCAAGGCAATGTCATAATTGCCCTGGTTGATGCTCTCGATGGCTTCCGTAATGGTGGCATTGGCGTTGCTGGCCTCGCGACTGATGGACTGTATTTCAGCGATACGCTGCGAAATCATTCGGGTGGACTGGGCCGTTTGATGGGCCAGTTCCTTGATTTCATTGGCTACCACTGAAAATCCAGTGCCAGCCGACCCAGCTCCGGCCGCTTCGATGGAGGCATTCAACGATAACATGTTGGTTTGTTCCGAGATGGTACCGATGATTTCGACAATGCTATCGATGGCGCAAACTGCATCGGTCAACCGTTGCATGATCTGGTTGGCATGAGCTGCATTGTCGTTGGCCTGTTCCGATGCCGCTCTAGCCTGCTGCGACTGTTGCCGCACCTGCCGCATGGTACGGCCCATGTTGGCAATAGCCTGGGTGACGGCATGGATCGACTCATCCACCTGGTCGAGGTGCTGGCGCACCTCATCAATGTTGCCTGTAATTCCCTGCGATGCCTGCGCCATGGCATGGATCTGATTATCAGCCTGTCTGGTCGTGGCGGCAATGGTGGTGGTGCTGTCTTTCAGTTCGGAGCTGGCAGCGGCAATATCCACTACCTGCCCCGTGGTGGTATCAACGGCACGATCAATGGTGGTCAAACTGTCTTCCAACTGGTGATAGGCCGCCATGGTCTCACGCGATAGTTGCGCAGTGGCCACAGTCTGCTGCTCCAGTGACTGTTTGGCCCCGGTCAGTGCGTGGACACAGGCCGACAGCGAATGGGTGTGCAAATAAAGCTGATGGACAATACGCATGAACGAGGCTGCCATGTGGTTGAAAGAGTCAGCCAAGGCACCGATCTCATCATTCTGTCCGGTCTGGAACCGTTGGGTCAGGTCCCCTTCCCGACCTACCTTTTGCAAGTGGTGCGTCAGGGCTGTGATGGGGTGCAACACCAGCGCTCTGAGACCCACATAGAGAATCAGCAGGGTGAGCAGGCTGAAGCCGAGGAACATCAGGGTGGTGATCCAGCCCACCGTCTGCCCCTTCTGGCTGATCTCACGACCGGTATCGGCCCGCAACAACAGGATAGGCTGATCGTGATAGTCGCGCAGCAAGGTATAAACCGATAACTGGGGCTGCTGCTCCTGCTCAATCAGGATAGGCCCGGTAGATTGCCTGAGTCGCGGCAGCAACTGCTGTTCGGAAGCGGGCATAGCGGCACTACCGACAATCCACAGCTGCAATGGCACATGGGTCTGCTCCATCAGCGTCTGCATCATGGCCGCATTCAGCAAGCGTCCCATCATCAATGTACCACGAATGGGTCCCTGATGTTCAGAAGTGATCACCGGTTGCGACACCAGCAGCATCGGACCAGCGCTGCTGATCAACAGGACGCGGTAATGACTGTCCAGAGTGTCATGTTGCAGCAGGGCCTGGATGGTCGGCTGGTTATTGGGTGACAGATAGGAGGTATCGCTGAATGCACCCGACTCCTGATCCACTGAACGCCCCCAGATCAGATTGCCCTCACGATCATAAAGATGGAACAGATGCAGTTTGATACCGGCCAAAGCCTGGGGCGTCAGATTGGATGCAATGTATTGCTCGTCCCGATCGTGAAGATAATTCCAGGTGGCATCCCAGGCTGACCAGTCGGAAGCCAACGTCGATAGATGGTGCAACTCGCGCTGGATCGATTCGGTCGATCGGTGCAGATTTTTGAACGCCTCGCTCCGCTCCAATTCCAGAAAGCTGGGAAAAAGGACAAACCGCTGCACCAGACCACCTGCAATAGCATGGCTGATCAAAGCCAGGCAGAAGAAAATGAGCAGTCTGGTCCGTAATGACAAGGTTTACCTCTACTATTTGTACATCTCTCGTCACGATCTGGCGGGAAGATACCCCACATTTGAACTACAATCAATGACAAAATCTCGCATGATAGATATCAAGGGTTGCATACTTATGTTTTGTTATGATAAATTTTCCTCTGCCGATTGAGATCGCGACAAGCATTCCAAGTAAAGAACTGAACACGTTGAACGAGGAGAAATTGCATGGTGAAGAAATTGACAATGGCTGCTGGTGTGGCTGTTATCGCTCTCGGTTTTGCCCTTCCTGTGCTGGCTGAGGATTGCAACCTGACCTACACCCGCATCGCCTGCGCTGGCAAGGAAGCCGATTCTTATAAAAAGTGTGATGGCAAGCCGAGCTGCACCCAGGCCAAGCCAGCCGCCAGCAAGCAGGAATGTCTTGACTTGGCCAAAAAGGCCTGTGACAACGACCGCACCGATATCACCAAATACAAGGGCATTACCGCTGCCTTTGGTGCTGAGAAACTGGTGGGCGGGTTTACGGCTGATGGCAAGACCGATGCCACTGGCCCCAACTTCTGCGCCAACGACCGTCCTGATATGAACAAGTGCCAGTAAATAGCCTTCTGGATATCCCCTCACCAGAGCCATGAGGCGATACCCCTTTTACCCTCTCCCCTTGTGGGAGAGGGCAGGGTGAGGGGTGTCCAAATCGTATATTACGACTGTAACTCCGTCGTTCCCATTCCGTCACTATCAAATACCAAACAACTGTTGCGGCCGCGCTGCTTGACAGCGTACATGGCCACATCGGCCTTTTTGATCAGATCTTCGGGCTGATCGGCATGTTGCGGAAAGAAACTGATACCGACGCTGGTACCGATGTTACAGGTGTGGTCGCCGATAAAGAACGGCTCTGTCAGAGCTGCAATAATCTTGTGGGCCACCTTGAGAGCATCTTCACGGTGGTGCAGTACCGACAGAATAACGGTAAATTCGTCGCCACCGAGCCGTGCCACCGTATCGACCTCACGCAGACAGCTCTGCAGACGCTGACTGACCTCAACCAGCAAACGGTCCCCCACTTCATGCCCCATGGTATCGTTGACCGCCTTGAAGCGATCCAGGTCGAGAAACAGCACCGCCAGCAACAACTGCTCACGCTTGGCCCGAGCCACATCACGCTGTAACCGGCTCATCAACAGCTTGCGATTGGGCAGACCGGTCAGGGCATCGTGGTAGGCCAGGTGTTCCAGTTGCTGCTCCACCCCCTTGCGTTCGATCATGCCGGCCAGTGTGTTGGCAATCGCTTGCAGAAAGGCGGTCTCCTCTTCGTCACAACGGTGGCCATCGGCAATGTAGAGATTGATGACTCCCAGCAGCTTGCCGCGCGAATGAATCGGCATGCAGTAGTGGCCATGCGGCTTGATACCGTTAAAGGTGACGTCATGACGCTCATCAAGGTGGGCTGAATAGACCATCTGGCCGCTCTGGGCCGCCCGACCACACAGGCAGTGACCAAAAGGAATACGGGCACAAGCAGTCAGCAGATGGGTCGCCAGCCCTCGCTCAACGGTCAGAACCAGCTCCTGGGTCTCCTCATCCACCAGGAAGATCGACCCTTTTGATTCGATGGTAAGCCAAGGCACGTTGAGGATGATGTGCAGCGCCTGTTCCAGTTGCTCCAGCAATGAAGTCGGTTCCAAGGCCATCTGCAACAGGGCACTAATGGCGTTACGCGACTGCTGAACCCGCATGTTGTGCGCTTCCTGCTGTTTACGATCGGAAACATCGCGCATGACAGCGACAAAGAAACGCTCCTGATCGGTGGTCCAGGTTGAAACAGCTGTCTCGACCGGGATTTCACGACCTTCCCGGGTCAGGCCATGCAGATCGAAACGGCTACCGGCCACCTGTTTTAGAACACCGGTCTCAGCCGCTCGCTGCATCGCCGCCTGATGGGCATCGTGATAGCGGGTCGGAATCAGCCGCGTCACGGGTTGTCCAATAGCCTGATCCGAAGTGTAACCAAACAGCTGTACAGCACCGTAATTCCAGAACACGATCGATCCGGTAGCATCGCAGGCAATGATGGCATCCTGGGCTGACTCAGAGACGGCAAACAGGCGCTGAAATTTATCGTGCAACTCCTGGTGGTTAATCTCAAGCCGTGCCAGAGCCATGGTCATAGCGTTGGAAAAACGCTCCACTTCCCGCAGGCTGGTCGAACCACGCAGCCAGGAGAACAGTCCCGCCAGCAACAGACCAAGACCAAGCAACTCCATAAGCTGGGCCAGTGATATCTGCCCCTCACCCTGTTCCTGTGCCTCATGCTCGGTGAGCTCAATGCCGGAGTGACCACACAACAACACCAAACCAACCAGTAACAGGGTCCAGCTGGACCTGTGCAGGTGAGGACGCTGCCGTCCCTCACGCCAGAACAACAGACCCACCACAATCAGAATCATAATTTGAATAACTCTAACAAAATCAGCTGTCATGACCATGGACATAGCATGGCTCCTATCAATCAGACAATCAATCAAACCTATTGTTATGATAGCTTGAGTTGTCCCGATTAACAACTGGATAGGCTATAGCGCAAGATGCTTTTCTAATGTGATTGTTAAACTACATTCGTGTCGTTTGGGACAGGAATCCTGGCTGTACAGTGCAAGGTACAAAATCAGAACTCATCTGATGTCGCCGATACCCCAATCCCTACAGATTTTGCGGGCTAGCAGGTCAGGAATTTCTTGATGCCTAGGGATAGCAGAGCGCCGATTTTCCACCGGATTCCACCATCACGAGTGGCGAACCCCCTCCCACAACAACTCGCATCCATAAGCCTGCAGGTAGCGCAGCAGTTCGCTACGTCTCACAAGGCAATGCGCTCCTCACGGTAGTCACTGCCCACCATGGTCAAAGCATCCTGGCGGTTGAAAGCAATCGCCTCCCGCAAGGTGATGGTTAAGGTTTCCAGCAATGTTTCGTGAGTAAGCTCCTGGCAGTTGACACCGGGCACTTCCTCAATCCATCCCACCCACCAACCATCTACCTCTTTGGTGACGGCAGTATAGGTCTGAGACATGGCCACACTCCTGTTATAGACGAGAAAAAAATAACTAAATCTTTTTAATATTATAGCAGCTATTTTATAGCAAGGGAAGTTATAAAAAACTTGACCATCGAGTATCAAACGACATCGGTGCCGTGCTGGACAGGAATCCTGGCTGTCACGCAAGTTCCACCTGCTATCGTAGTGGTCACGCTGACACGGCCTCCCAATCGTTCTGCTCGTTCGCGCATGCCTGTCAAACCAAAGGATCCGGTATCCTGCACACGCTCCACGGCGATACCACAACCATCATCGCTGATCTTCAGCACAATAAACCCTTGTTCTTCCCGCAAGGTCACGACAGCATGACTGGCCCCGGCATGGCGCACCACGTTGGTCAGGGACTCCTGGGCAATGCGGAACAGAGCCGTGCGCTGCGCATCGTCGATCAGCCATTCCCCGTCTTCCATGTCGAGACGGCAATCCACACCAGAATGTCTGTGCGTGAAATAGGCCAGTTCCTCCAGCGCAGCACGCAAGCCCATCCGATCCAGCACGTTTGGGCGCAGCAACTGGGCAATACGTCGCACTGATTGCAGGGCCTCATCGGTCAGTTGACAAATTTCCTGGCAATGCTGCCAGTTGGCTTCATCCTGCTGCCTTTTGCCCAGCATCGACAAGGAAATCTTGGCAGCCGTGAGTGTACTACCCAGTTGGTCGTGGATTTCACCGGCCAGCCTTTTTTGCTCTGTCTCCCGCACATCCTCCAGATGATGGGACAGTTTCTGTAACCGTTCCCTGGAAATCAACAGCTCCTGCTCGCTTTTGCGCCGCTGCTCTATTTCAAGACTCAATTGATGGTTTCTTTCTGCCAGGTTGGCATAAGCCGTATTCAATCGATCGGCCATAGCGTAAAAACAGTGCTCCAGCACATTGAACTCATTAAATCGCTCATTGGTCAGGCGCTGCACGGTGGACATGTCGAGATGGGGGTGGTCAAGCGTCTGAGTGACCTTGGTCAGCACCATCAGAGGCTGTTGTAGCATGGAACGGGCGTAATAGATAAAAATCAGCCAGAGAGCCACGGTCTTGATCAGGGAACCCACCACAATGAGGTAGAATTCAAATCGCACTTCCTTCAGAATGGTTTCATAGCTCCAGTAAAGATGGACCGTTCCGATAAGCTGCTGTTTTCCTTCCCACTGCAGCTGCAGATCGAAACTATGGCGCATGAGGGAAGCATCGGTCGTTGTGGCAGCGTTGGTCAAGGATGGCAGGGAACCCACGAGGTGTGTCAACGGACGAGCAGCTTCACCTTGGGGAATTTGACCCATGCGTCCAATGGTGTGCCCCATGGCATCCACCACAACGACCCCATCCACAACCGGATTGGTTTGCATGCCGTTCATGATGGACCAGATTTGGGGCTGATCCAGCTCCCAGACGGCATGGACCAAAGCTTTCCTGAAAGCCCCCTGTAGCAACTGCAACTGGATGTTGACATCCTGACGGCTTTTATCGTACTCCATCGTCAAACTGGCAATCGTTGTGGACACAGCTACCAAACAGTAGACCAGGAATACCGCCCGAAACAGTGTTATTCCAACTGAATGGCTCCAGTGTACGGCAGCAACCCTATTAATCATGGACAACCTTCCCTTCATCCCTGAGCCATCTTAAGGCTTATTGACACATGGAATGGAAAAGTTTACAAGTTATCCTCCATGAACTCAAAGGAGATAGACGTAATACAGGAGGGTCAATGGGTTGCTACAGACTGATCATCGCGGTATGTCTGATCTTGCTTGCTATCTGGTCAGGGAACGTTCTGGCCGGTGAAAAGCCCCAGGAACCGATCACCGAGGTGCGGATGGGCTCGACCTATGCCGATAAGGCTAATTCCTCCTGGGAAGTCTTTCGGCGTGTCTTTCAGCCGTTAGGCATCCAGTTCCGCATTGAGCAGATGCCCTACACCCGTTCCTACGCCGACATGCTGTCCGGAAAACTGGATGCCCAGACGGGTTATTTCGTGCAGTGGAACAACACCCTACATCCTAGGTGGCACTATCTTGTGGCACAGGTGCATGCCTATTATCTCCCTGGTAGCGTTAAGGCTTGGCAGGGCTATCGCAGTCTGGCAGGAAAACGGCTGGGATGGGAGACAGGCAACTACTTTAACCTATTCTTCAAGGAGAAGATCCCATTTGATCTCATGGAGGTCAAAAATCTGGGGCAATGCCTGTCGCTGCTACAGATCCGCCGAGTTGATTTCTGTCTGGAAGAGAATGTAGCCCTGGAGCTGGGATCCGGAAAAGAGGATTGGCATCTGGAGAATTACGACAAGGGGCTGGTATTCCAGGAACCTGCTTTTCTGCGGCTGCTCGACACGCCCCGTTCACGTCAGATTGTTGAAATTTTCGATCGTCGCATGGATGAACTCTACCGCACCGGGGAGCTGCAACAGCTATTCCAGCGACTGGGACTGCAACCATCACTGGCTCCAGAACAGCGTGCCCTAGCCAACGATCCCAGCTTCGATGAAGAGGCCCGTAACGGCAACAAGGAGTGGGACCTGCTCATTCGTTCCATGCAGCCGGTATCTTTTTGAAAATACGCAGAGGGTATACCACATAGAGGCATTGCATAATCTATGTTAAAGATAGTTATCGTAATATTATTCTTTCTATTTTCTGGAGCCGGCTTGGCCGACAACGATGCGGGAGACTACGCGCAACCAAGCCACGAAGTGAGCGCCATCTCTTTTTTCTACGAGTATTCATGGGGACGTGACCTGCATGTTAAAGGGCAGCGTGTTGCCTCGGATTATGATGTCAACTATCACGACTCAGCCCTTAAATTTGTGACCTACCGAAGGTTAGGAGAACAGTTGTATGCCTTTGTCGTGGGCCTGCCTTTTGCGGCAGCAAGCCTGCGAAAGTCTTCTGACGATCTTGATCTGGCCGGCTCTGGCATAGGGGATCCGGTGGTATTGGCCGGTTTTTGGCCTTACACCAACAAGGAAATAGGGCTGCAATGGGGCGTGTCCGGGTGGGTTACTCTGCCGCTGGGGGCCTATGATCAGAACAAGCCGATCAATGCTGGTCAAAACCGGTGGGTTTTTAAACCAGAGACCAACCTGACCTTCACACCTGTACCGGGAATTTCCATGGAGGCTACCGTCGCCTTGCAACTATTCACGGATAACACGGCCTTTACACCTGCCGATCTGACCTTGTCCAGAGCACCTCTGCTCACTGTAGAGGGCCATGTCAGCAAACAGGTCACCGACGATCTGAATTTGTCTCTGGATTATTTCTTTCATGGTGGTGGCGAGACATCCATCGCTGGAATAGCCCAAAACAATCCCAAAAAAGACCATGCTCTGCAAACAACCGCCACGTTTCCAGTCGGGAAGGACTTTTCCATGCGTCTGCTCTACCGCAATGATTTTCACGTTGAAAATTCATTTCAAACACAAATGGTCGGGTTTCGTATCATCAGACCTTTTTAAGGAAAAGACGACATGACAGCGTTGGACATGGGCATCATAGCCGTTTATCTGTTGGCGTTGATGGGTTGGGCCGTTTATTCAGGGTTGCATGAAACAGCGGATGATTATCTCGTTTTTTCTCGTCGGGCCCCTTTTTGGCTGGTCCTGTTTTCCATCGTTGCCACTTGGGTCGGCACTGGAACAACCCTTGCCGTGTCGGCATCGACCTATAAACAGGGTATTTCTTTGGGGCTAACGGCCGCCTGTAGCGTTCTGGTTGGTGCATTCGTCGGCGCGTGGTTTGCCCCAAAACTGCAACAGTTTGGCGATCGTTTCAACGCGCATACCATCGGTGACCTGTTTGACAAACGTTATTCACGTGTCAATCAGGGTCTCGTATCGGTGGTGATCGTTTTCATCTACGTGACTTTGACCGCGGCACAGTTCGTCGGCCTGATGTCATTGGTACGGGTCTGGCCTATGGCGGGCATGGAATTCTTTGTTTGGATCGCCGTAGCATCCACAATCCTGTACACGGCCTTCTCAGGGATCAAAAGTGATTTTTACACGGATGTGATTCATTTTGTTCTAATTATACTGATCTTTGCTTTTGTATTAACGCCCTCTGTCCTGTCTGCCATTGGTGGCATCCAGACACTGGCCGTATTACCCGAATCCTATTTCGACCCGTTTGCCTACGGTGGGGTCTCATTCTTCGTCATAGGAATTATTTTCGGCGCCGGAAGTACGTTTGTTTCCATGGAATTATGGCAACGCATTTATGCCTCATCATCCGGAACGACTGCGCGCAGAGCCCTGTTCCTCTCCATGTGTGTAACAGCATTATTTTATGGCATGTCAACATTGTTCGGTTTATCAGCCCGTTTTCTGTACCCAAATTTATCGGACAAAGATGTGGTGTTTTTTGTTGTGATGAATGAGCATTTGCCCAGTGGATGGCGCGGGCTAGGTCTGGCCGCGTTTATGGCTGTGGTCATCTCAACACTCAATTCGACCATCATGGTTGCCTCGGCCAGCGTCACAAAAGATATTTACAAAGGTTTTATCCGAAAACAGGCAACCGGATCTGAACTGTTGTTGGCGGGACGGATAGCCACCTTGCTATGTGGTATGGCGGGGCTTGGAATTGCCCTATGGATCCATGATATCGTTGCCTTGAGTGTTAATGGCACGCTTATGTTACTGATTCTGTTGCCAGCCATAGGGGGAGGCTTTTTCTGGCGCAGAGCGACCTCATTCGGGTCGCTGCTATCGATCATCATTGGCATCATCGTGTTGTCTGTGTTTATGTGGATTGATGCCGCAACAGCGTTCCTTCCGGGGTTCATGGCCAGTTTGATCAGTTTTGTACTCGGTTCTTATCTCAGCCAACACGCGCCGAGTGAAAATCTCTCTTTGGTACGGTTCTGGTCGTGCCATGGCAAACCTTGAGCGGCGCACCTCAGAACTCATCTACCAGGGGCGCAAAAGCCGGGTTTTGCGTGTATCCTATGAAGGCCAGCCCGTTGTTCTGAAAATTTTATCTCTGCCCTACCCAACCCATGAAAATTTGGCCTGTTTTCGGCACGAACATGCCGTAACGGTCTCTTTATCCGCCATCGACGGGGTGATCCGCTGTGCTGGATTGACGCGGTATGAGGAATCCATCGCCCTCATTCTGGAGGAGATGGGCGGTATCTCTCTGGATCGTCTCATAACCACACCGCACCCACCTTACCTGCCTTGGCTGGAAGTACTTCAGATCAGCATCCTGCTGGCAAGCACGCTCGTTCGGGTGCACGCAACTGGGATCATTCACAAAGACATCACCCCAGCCAATTTATTGTGGAACCGGCAAATGAGGGAACTGCGCCTCATCGACTTTGGCATCGCTGACCGGCTGCCCGAAGAAAACATCGAAGGGACTCCACCGGCCTTATTGGAGGGAACGCTGCGTTATATGGCTCCAGAGCAGACGGGGCGCATGAACCGACCCGTTGATTTACGCTCCGATCTTTACGCTTTAGGTGCCACCCTGTACCACCTTCTGACCGGCTATCCTCCTTTTCCAACCACCGATCCGGTTGAGTTAGTCGCATGCCATTTGGCCAAGGTGCCACGGCCGATCCATCTTGGTAGACCGGAAATACCAGAGATGTTTTCCTGCATCGTGGCAAAGCTCATGGCCAAAGAGCCGATGGAACGCTATCAATCTGCGATTGGCCTGGAAAAAGATCTGCGCCACTGTCTGGAGGCATGGAACCAACACGGAGAGATACCAGCTTTTACCCCGGCGCGTCATGATCGGGTAGAGATTTTGCGCTTTCCATGTCGGTTATACGGACGAGAACAGGAATTATCGATATTGAGGACTCTCCTGGCACAGGCGTGCCGTGGTGAGAGTCACCTGCTACTGTTGGCCGGTACGGCCGGTATGGGCAAGTCGATCCTGGCCATGGAATTACGGCCACATGTCGCCGCATCACGAGGACGGTTTGCCAGTGGCAAATTTGGCCTGATCCAGCAAAGTCGACCGATGGCTGCTGTCATGGAGGTGATTGAGGATCTGTGCCGCCAACGCATGGCGGACGCAGACGCCCTATTCGACCAATGGCAGCAGCAGTTGCGGATGGATCTAGGCATGGATCTGACTCTGCTCGCTCGCACACTGCCACAAATAGCTCCGTTATTCCAGCATGAAGGAATACCACCCGAATTATCTCCCTCCGAAACTGCCATCCGACTGCGCCATATTTTATTGGTCTTGTTGCGTTCCTTAACCGAACCAGAGAGACCACTCGTGGTAGTGCTAGACGATTTACAGTGGGCAGATCAGATGTCCCTGGAGCTGATCAACGATCTATTAGCCGATGCCAAGAGCACGCACCTCCTGGTGGTAGGCACCTATCGAGACGATGAAACTCCTACCAGCCACCCTCTCAAAAAAGCTGTTAGCAGATGGCAAGAAAAGAAATTCCCTTTATCTACCCTGCACCTCAACCCATTGAGTGTAGCAGCAACGAGTTCCTTTCTCACCGCCACCCTGGATCACTCCCCCGCAACACTTGCACCTCTGGTACAGCTGCTTCACACCAAAACGGGCGGCAATCCATTTGATCTGCGCACATTTCTGACAGCCTTACACCTCCAAAAATTACTCCGCATGGAAGAGGGTAAATGGTGTTGGGATTTAGAGGTCATCCAAACACACCAAGTGGCGAAAAGTGTCGCCGCACGTTTACTGGATCGCCTGCAAGGTATGGATCAAGAGCAACGTGATCTGATAGCCCGTGCAGCCTATCTGGGCCACTGGTTCAACCTTTTAGACCTGATCACCGTGAGCAATCAACCTACTGATACCGTGATCCTAACGCTGGAACAGCTGTTGGCAACCGGATTGTTGCTCCCCATGCGCGGGGCACGGCGATTGGCTCGCTGGCTGGCAACCATACCCGATGACATCCGCTATCGTTTCGCCCACGACCAGGTGCAAGAAGCTGCCCTGGCTCTGGTACTGCCATCGCAGCGCCCCCAGTTCCGCCTGGAACTGGGACGTCGACTGTATGCCGTTTTTACTCATACAGAGATCCGTGAACGCTACTTTTTGCTGGCCGACCAGTTCTGTGATACCACTCCTGAGATGCTGGATCCTGATGAACGCCCACAGATCGCCCAACTACTACTGGATGCCGGACAACAGGCCAACCAATCCGCGGCCTTTGCCACAGCCAGGCAATATTTTGAGAAAGGCATGCTGTTGCTCGGTGAAGAAGGGTGGCAGTGGCATTATGATTTAGCCCTTGCTTTGCACAACGGGGCGGGGAAATGTGCTGGTATCGCCGAAGATTTGGAACGAGTTGAGGCCTTGCGAACGGATATTGCAGCACACGCAGACAGTTTTACCCATCTATGCCCAATTCTCACTTATCTGGCTCCGTTGTACCTTCCCCATTCGATGTTTGGAAAAATACTGGAACTTGGCCATTTTGTTTTACATCAATTTGGTTATCCAACCCACCTCACCCCTAACCAGTTAACACGTCAGCACCGCTATGTGCAACAACTGTTAATCGCCCGTTATGCCGATACAACGCCGGAATTCCTGGCGGCTATGCCCGTATTAAGTCGTTCTGCAGATCTGTCTGAGCAATCCCATTGGTTGTTACCTATTTTGTTGACCATTCACTTTGCCAATCCGCGGTTGGCCTCTCTCATTGCATCCATCATCCTCCTGCGCATGCTACAGGAAGAATGTTTGATCAACGACGCCGCAAGTTATTTTGTCTGGGTTGGAAGCAGTCTGATTGGTGGCGGCACCTGTGATAAAGCTGTGACATGTGGCTACCGTTTTGGACAGGCTGCCGAGTTGATTTTTGATCGTGGACCACAATATTTTCCAGAGTATTTCAATGATATTCATATATATAGAGCCTTTCTCTCCCCCTGGAAACAGCCGTTGCAGTCGGTTTGCCAAGCACTGGCAGGAGACTACATACAGGCCATGAATCGCGGGGCAATTTTCCACGCTGGTACAGCCATTTCGGTACTCTTGATGTTCAAAATCGACTTGGGAGAGCCATTAGAGACCTACAAGCAGGAATGTCAGGATTGGTTACCGATACTGACAAGCCATGGCACCTATTTTGGTATGCTCGCTGAGTTGATCAAAAACACCTCACTGGCTGCGGTCGCCGAGCTGCGGTCTGAAACAGAAGCCACGTGGCGATTAAAATCAGAACAGGACGTTTGGGCTGATTTATCCATGAATGCCAACATGGCCATCTTCCATTTCCTTCAGGCTGGTAAAAATGCTTTCCTATTTCGTGAATACGATCAAGCTGCACAGCAAATGGCCCTTACCAAGCAACAGTGTGCCGCACAAGGCAATATAAGACCTATATTGGCCCTGGTGTTATTTTACGAGTCTCTCTCCTCGCTGGCCTTGTTGCCCAGTGCCACAACGACGGAGAGGCGGCGCCTATTGCGTCTGGTGGCAACCAATCAAAAACAGCTGGCGCGTTGGGCCCAACACAATTCGGCCCATTTCCTCCATCTCGACTACCTGGTAAAAGCGGCGTGTCGGCGCGCCTTTGGGCATCCGGAGCAGGCTCTGCCCCTATGCGAAGCAGCTGTAGCAGCGATTCGTGCCCAGAGTGGAGAGGTTTGGATGCAATACGAGGCTATGGCCCTGGAAATGGCTGGGGAGTGCTTATTGGACATGAAGTCACCGATGCTGGCCAGCTCCATGTTACACCGGGCGATCCTGGTATGGTCTCGCTACGGTGCCACAGCCAAAGAAATGGATCTTGTACAACGCTATCGGGAAGTACTGGAGGAATGGCCCGAGCGGGTAACGGGTGTGGCATCGTCCAGTTTGGATACAGCCACAACCTCCGACCGGCAGAAGGGCGAACAGATGCTGGATTATCCAACACTACTGAAGGCGACCCAATCTGTTGCGTCTGGTGAAGGCGTAAGAGAGGTGGTCATCCGACTGCTTGAGGCGGTACTTGCCAATACCGGTGCAGAACGGGGGTGCCTCATATGGCTACAGGAGGAACATCTGGTCCTGGCCGCCGAGGGATGGCAAACAACGGGCATCATACAATTTTTTCTGGACGATCCACACCGATGTGATCACCACCACACCGTTCCCCCCGCCGTTCCTATGGAGTTAATCCGTTACGTATTCAGAAGTGGAGAAACCGTTCTATTGGCAGAGGCCCCAACAGACGCTCGTTGGGGAGGATCTTTTCGTGACCAGCGCGTGCCCAGGTCTGTGCTCTGTGTACCCTTGCGCCACTCCGGAGCATTCCTTGGCGCACTGTATCTGGAACATGGCGGAGCATCCGGAGTATTTTCACCACAACGGCTGGAAACTGTGACCATTTTAGGGGCACAAGCAGTGGTCTCCCTGGTCAATGCTCAAATGTTGGCATCAGAACAACGCGCAACCATGGAGATCCGTCGCCTTGGGAACCATTTGGACCAAGCAGCAGAAACGGAAAAAAAACGCATTGCCGGAGAGGTCCACGACGAGCTCGGTGGCACATTGGCTGCCATCAGAATTGCGCTCACCCAATTGGAAAAGTATCAGACATCTCCTGACACGAAGCAGCGGTGCCGAGAGATAGCAGAATTGGCCCATAGCGCCCAGCAAACGGTACGACGCATTGCCACCTCCCTTCGACCCCCTGTTTTGGACCATTTTGGCCTCCATGCTGCCCTGAAATGGATGGCGGATCAGGTCGCTTTTCACTCCGGACTGGAGGTGACCCTATCACAGGAGATTACACCTATCCTGGACGATGGCCACGCCACCGCACTGTTCCGTATTGGCCAGGAGGCAGTCACCAATGCTGTTCGTCACGCCCAAGCCTCACAGATCCGTATCGACCTGCGGATAACAGAGGAGTTGGAACAGAAATGGGTCGTACTCACCGTGACCGACAATGGTGTCGGCTTTCTGCCACTGCAACAGGATGGCTGGGTTTCATTCGGTATTTCCGGCATGCGGGAACGGGCCAAACGATTGGGCGGCAGTTTGACTATTGGTACGGTGGCTGACAACTGTGGCACACAAATTGTGGCTAAAATACCTTCGCTGGAATGACGGCTCAAAAAACTGAACATCGAGTTATGAGATCAGGTGTTGCTGGATGGCGTAGCGTACCAGTTCGGCGTTGGTGGACATGGCCATTTTTTTGAGAATGCGCAGACGATAGGAACTCACGGTACTAGGAGAAAGGTGCAGATCGTCTGCAATTTTTGCCAGGGGCATACCAGCAGCGATTTTCAGAAAAATGGAGAACTCGCGGTCGGTCAGGAACTGGTGCGGCAAGACATGATGCGATTCTTGCATCTTGACAACGGCATTGGCTGCCAGGGTGGGGGCCAGGTATTTACCTCCTGCGGCTATATGGCGGATGGCCTCGATCAACTGGTCAGGCGACATTTCCTTGGTCAGATAGCCCGATGCACCTGCTTTCAGATAACGAATGGCCAATGTTTCGTCGGCAAACATGGTAAAAATAGCTACCGACAGACCGGGTTTGTCCAGCAGGACGCGCTGCAAGACATCCAACCCGCTCATATCGGGCAGCTTGATGTCCAGCAATAACACGTCGACGTCGGTTTTGGCCACATGACGGATGGTATCCCGACCATTGTCGCTTTCTCCCACCACAACAAAGTCAGCCGTATCTGTCAGAAGACCCACGACACCCTTGCGCAGAACGGCATGATCATCGGCAACAAATATCTTGAACACTGGACTATCCCCTATCGCAGCGCACGGCTATCCGGCGGCACTATTCACGATCAACCAAATGGTTTACACTTGATGCTCCTGAGAAATTGCGTCGATTATACGACAATTGTCATGAGTTCGCTACATCTTTTACAACATCTATCCTATCGAATTTGAATGATTCATCACAACCCTTCCTCGTTATCCTGTTACCATTGTGCTCTACCGATAGCGGATGAGATTGATATTCGCTATGGCGATGCTACAGGCCAAGAACACCATTTTTGCTGCCAGGGCTGTCTGGCTGCCTACCATATGATTCATGGTGCCGGTCTGGAAGAGTATTACCGCCGACGCGACCCGGCCATTACTGGCATGCGCCCGACAACGACCGATCCGAACCATTGGGCTGCCTTTGACGATGCCGAGTTTCAGCGTCGTCTGGTGCGACCGGTTGGGGATGGCGTTGAAATCTGCCTGTTGCTGGAAGGAATGCACTGTGCTGCCTGTGTCTGGTTGAATGAACGGGTGTTACAGGGACTGCCTGGTATACGATCAGCGCGGGTCAACTTCGCCACGCATCGTGCCACCGTACGCTGGGATCCACAGCAACTATCCCTATCCCACATTCTGGCCAGCATCGATGGCATTGGTTACCACGCCGAACCGTACGACCCGGACCGGATCGAGCAGATCCATCAGCAACGTGATCGAGCCTTGTTGTTGCGACTCGGGGTAGCCGGTTTTGGCGCTGCCAATGCCATGTTTATCGCCGTGGCACTTTATGCTGGCTATTTTAGCGGTATCGACCACGAACTAAAACAGTTTTTCCACTGGGTGTCGCTCGCTATTGCCCTACCGGTGGTGCTGTTTAGCGGCATGGTGTTCTTCCGGAGTGCCTGGAGCAGTCTGCGCCTGAAACGCCTGACGGTCGACGTGCCAGTGGCCACCGGTATTGTAGTGACCTTTGGTTACAGCGTTTGGGTGACGTGGCGTGGCCATGGCGAGGTCTTCTTTGATTCGGTAACCATGTTCATCTTCATTCTGCTGACAGGACGTTACCTGGAGTCGGCGGCTCGGCGCAAGGCGGCCAGTGCTACCGAACGGTTGCTGTCGCTGGAGCCGCGTACCGCCCGGGTGTTGCGCGATGCCACCGAACTGGAAATTCCAGTGCGCGAGCTGCAGCGTGGTGACCAGGTGATCGTACGTCCCGGAGAGCGCATCGCTGCCGACGGCCTGATCCGTCAAGGTCGCACCAGTATCGATGAATCGATGCTGACGGGTGAGAGTCTGCCGGTAGTACGCAGTATCGGCGACCGCGTGGCAGCCGGTACGCTTAACCAGGAGGGTGCCATCCTGTTCGAGGTGACCCATGCCGGCGACGAAACCGCGCTGGCGGCCATTGTCCGTCTGGTCGAAGAGGCCCAGACTCGCCGTTCTCCCATGCAAAGTCTGGCTGATCGCATCGCGGCCCGCTTTGTCGTCGTCATTCTGGCGCTGGCCCTGCTGACCGCTTTAGGATGGTGGTGGGTGGATCCGGCTCAAGCCATTGAACACGCTGTGGCCTTGCTGATCATTACCTGTCCCTGTGCCTTGGGACTGGCGACACCAGCCGCCATGATTGTTGCCAGCGGCAGTGCCGCCCATCGTGGCGTCCTGATTCGTGGTAGCGAGGTATTGGAGCGACTGGCACGGGTTAATCGTCTGGTACTGGATAAGACCGGCACCCTGACCTGCGGCACGCCCCATGTCGAACAGCTACAACCGCTCTCCGGTATCACCGCCCAACAGTTGCTGGCGTTGGTGGCAGGCGTGGAGCAGTTTTCCGAACACCCCCTGGCACGGGCCCTTGTGCGTGAGGCCAAGCTACGGGACATTGCCCCAGTTACTGGCATCACCGAGGTGATCAGTCATCCCGGAGCGGGTGTCACAGCCCAGCATGCCGGTCAAACGGTATGGGTAGGACGTCCCGATTTTGTCTCCGCAACAGAGGACGAGTTACCGCCACAGGCTCCATGGAGCTGGATTGGCTGTCGTGTCGCGACAGAACTGTGGGGCTGGATTGCCCTGAGCGATGCACCCAAGGCCGATGCCGCTGCTACGATCGCCGCCTTGCAGCAACGCGGGCTGCGGGTCACGCTGTTGTCAGGCGATCATCAGGCAGTGGTCGATGCTGTTGCGCAACAGGTCGGCATTACCGAAGCCCTCGGTGCCAGACTACCCCAACAGAAAGAATACCATGTGGCGCAATGGCACGATCAGGGTGACTGGGTAGCTATGGTAGGTGACGGCATTAACGATGCGCCAGCACTAGCACGCGCCGCTGTCGCTATCGTGGTTGAAAATGCCGCAGACGTCTCTGTGGCTACAGCGGACGTGGTGCTGTTGAACCGCCGACTGGAGTCACTGGTCTACACCGTTGATCTGGCACGAGGAACCATGCGCTGCATTCGTCAGAATTACACCATCTCGCTGATCTACAACAGCCTCGCCATTCCGCTAGCCATGGCCGGTCTGGTCATTCCGGTGGTCGCCGCCATTGCCATGCCCATTTCCAGCCTGATCGTCATCGGCAATGCCATGCGCTTGCGGCGGCTGGGCTCATGAACGCACTCTACTTGTTGATACCGGCAGCACTGCTACTGGGTGGTATCGGTTTGGGACTGATGATCTGGGCGGTACGCAACGGTCAGTTCGAGGATCTTGAGGGTCCGGCCCACCGTATTCTGTTCGATGATGACCAGGAACAGCTACCGGACCAGGAACAGCAGCATCGTAAGGAGGATTAGCCGATCGAGCCGGAAGGCTCATGCCGATGGATGGTGACGGTAAACAGGCAGCCGTCGCGATCATCGCTGAAATCGATCTCTGGCCAGTTGGCCAGAGCCCGTTTGATGCCGGAACCGATGCCACGATAGGGTAACAGTCCTTTAGCGATGTAGGATGCCAGGATCGGATTGCGGATGATGGAATTACCGGTGCGAATCTTGGCAACAGTCAGATGATTGGGCAGGTGGCCCGGGCTGATGATCTCAATACGATGGTCGAAGACCAACAACCGGATTGGTGCGCTAATCAGGTAATCGCGATGAAGCAGGGCGTTGACCAGCAATTCTTCCAGCACCAATGGCGGAATCTCCGGAATACCGGGAGCGTTAACGCTGCGACCGGCCTGAACCTTGTGCAGATTGCGCATGACAAAGGCCATCGCCTCGGTAAACACCTTGGGTAAGGCACCGCCGATGTCTTCGGTATCCAGATAGCCGTTGGTGTAGGGAACATCGGCCAAGTAGCGCACGGCTTTGACAACAAACTGCGGCTTGATCTGCTCCGGCCGCTCGGCAAACAGTAGCACCCCGGCCAGATTGAGCTGGCCATCGTCGGTAGCCAGATTCATGTTCTGCAGCAGTGTCAGCAGATCCTGCTGTGTCTCGGGCCAATCCTGCTGATACACATCGTGCAGAAAGTCACGAAAGCGCAGCTTATCGATTTTGCTGATCGGAGCACTGGTTGGCAGTGCGTCGGCATGGAACTGATCAACACTCTGGAACAGGCGACGTAATTCCTCTTTGGAGTTGATCCGGCGTTTGTCGGCACCGCTTCTGAGCCATATGACTCCGTGACGGTCAAAATAGGGCCTGTCCTCCCCCCTGGGTATGGTGAGTACCACGATAACACGTCCATCGTCAATGCCAATATTTTCGGTTTGTACGGTGACTGGACTGCGCACATGCTGTGCCGCGGCATTGCTGATCAGCTGATTGACACGGACAACATCCGAACGACTGAGGCCCAGTAACGAACCGTCATCCGCCACACCGAGCAGGATGACACCGCCGTCGGAATTGGCAAAGGCAGCCATCTCCGAACCAAGCGCATCAGCATTGGTAATATCCTGCTTGAATTGACGACGGCTGTCTTCACCAAGAGAGACCTGGAATTGCAGTTCCGTCAATGTCACAGTAGCACCTTTCCAGCAGTTTAAACAACTTACGAATAATTTTGGCTACAAGGCATAACGACTGATGGTATCAAGAAACTTCTGTTTGCGGATGGGTTTAGCGACAAATCCGTCGCACTCAGCATCCAACCAAGCCGACTCATCTTTCTGAGTGGCAGCCGTAAATGCCAGAATGGGTACCCGATGCCGCTGCTGTTGCTGTTCCCAGGAACGAATGGCCCTCGTCGCCTGAACCCCATTCATCCCTGGCATCTGTAAATCCATCAATACCAGATCAAAACGGCCCTTTTTGAATTGTTCCACACCCTCGTAGCCATTTTTAGCCGTTTCGATGTGATGCAATCCGTGATTGAGAAAGGCCCGTACGATCATGTGTATTTCTGGTGAATCATCCACCAGCAAGATACGCAGCGACTTCCCCAGCGCAATCACCTGAGTCACTGCGGTCATGAATCGATCTTTTTCAACGGGTTTTGTCAACGACAAATAGTTGAGAACACTGATGAATTCCTCTTTTTTAAGCAATGGTTCAGAGTCCAGTATCAGTACGGGCTGTCCATTATAGGCATCGGTCTGTTGCAGGTCATTCAGCATATCTGTAGTACTGAAACCGTTTCGCTCACTGCCAATGATCAGCAAATGGAAAGGAAGGCTACGAACGCGCGCCTCATGCAGCAATGTTAATCCATCACGCCAGACAGGGATCTCCTCCACCAACAGGCCGGAACTGGTCAGAAGTTTGGTGATCAACAAACGCTCGATTGAATTGGCTTCCACCAGAAGCACCCGTCGACCACTTAACTGCGCCTGATCAGGTTCACGGAGCTTGGCTGGATGATGATCCGGTACCCCAGTGGATCGTTTTCTCGCCAAAGGCAAGTCAACGTTGATGTAGAAGCTGCTACCCTCTCCCTCGCTGGAAGTCAAACCAATGGTACCCCCCATCAGTTCAACGAACCGCTTACTAATGCCCAAACCAAGGCCCGTGCCACCATAGCGCCTGGCGATGGATGAATCGGCCTGGACAAAATCATCAAAGACCTGCTCCTGTTTGTCGGGTGCAATGCCAATACCGGTATCGGTGACCGTGAAGCGCAATCCAGCTGTTTCTGTATTTCTCTGATATTGATCAACTCTTAGAGTAATACTTCCTCCATAATCTGTAAATTTAACAGCATTGCTGAGCAAATTGAGTAGAATCTGTCGCAACCTTGCCGCATCACCCTCCAATAGAGCGGGCAATCCCGTACCGGTAACACAATCAAATTTCAGCCCCTTTTCGGTAACACGCGGCTGTATGACATGAGAAACACTTTGCAGCAGATCAGCCAAACCAAACTCGGCACGTTCCAGACGCAGCTCACCGGCCTCAACCTTGGAAAGATCCAAAATATCGTTGACCAAGTTTAATAATACGCTGCTTGACTCACGCAACCAGTTGACAAACTCCCGCTGCTCGGTGTCAAGACTGGTCTCCTCCAGCAGGTCAGACAGGCCAACGATAGCCGACACCGGTGTACGAATCTCATGACTCATGACAGCCAGAAAAGCACTTTTGGCGTGATTGGCCATTTCAGCCTCCTTTTTGGCACGCCACAGCTCCTCTTCCAGTTTTTTGCGTATCGTAATATCACGCAGGGAGGCTAGAAAGACTTCCTCTCCTTCCCATTCCGTCCGAGCAACACGCATTTCTGCCACACACCTAGCCATGCCGAATGGCGCAATATCCAGTTCAGTGGCATCATTGGCCGCCACAGGATAACCGAACAGATCACCCGGATGAATCTGGTGACCGGCAAATAGCTTGGTAACGGCTGGGTTGGCAAAACGGACAAAACCACGTATATCGACGACCAGAATACCGTCACTGTTATTGTCGACAATATTACGGAAACTTTGTCGACTTTGTTCCAGAACCTGATGAAAGTAGCTGCGATCGATGGCCATGTGCAACATTCTACCAGAAAAATCACCCCAATCGATTGATTCCTTAACCAGATAATCCTGCGCTCCCTCACGCACAGCCAAGGTCGCTAACTCAACATGAGACTCATCGGTTAGGACGATCACAGGCAGTCTGGAATCCTGGGAACGACAACGCCGCAGTGTTTCAAGACCAGTACTATCCGGCAGATTTAAATCGAGCAGCACAAGCTGATACGGTTGTTGCTGCATGCAGGCCAGTGCCGTCGCAAGAGACCCGACATGCTCTATGCGAGACAGCGATGGGACGGCCTGTTTCAGGCACTCCTGCAGCATGGCAGAATCAGATGGATTATCCTCTACCAGCAATACCGAGATTGTTCCTTGTGGCATCACCACAGCCCTCTCCCATATTCCTGTTTCAGGCCAATAAAATTTCGACGTGAAAAGTGTGCCCCTGTTGATGGACCGGTTTTTCAACCCAAACCCGTCCACCAAGCAACCCAGCCATTTTCTGGACCAGATTCATGCCAAGATCATGACCCATGGAATCAGGATCGGCAACAGTCTGGCTCTCATCCATGTTCCGTTGACCCGTCACCGATAGCAACAGGAATTTTTCGGTCACAGAGGTACTGGTATTCCGATACGTCTGGCAGGCTACCACATGAACCGTTCCATCTTTTTGTGTCTGTTGCACAACATGATACAACAGATTGTAGGCCATGCGTTCCAGCAACCATTCATCAGTACTGATCAGTTTTGGTACGGAAACCCAGTTGGTTGTAAATTGAATCCCTTTTTCAACGGCATGACTGCGCAAGGCCCGCAAGACATTGGCCAGCAGGATGCGCACTGAAACGGGTTTATGGCTGATGGAGCATTGGCCAGATTCCATGTCGGCCAGATCCAGCATGTCACTGACCTTGCTCAGCAGATGTTGGCCACTGTCGAGCACATCGCGTAAAAAATTCTTCTGAGTCACGTTGAGCGGTCCCATGGCCCCGTCCAGTAACAGCCTAGCCAAGCTGATAACCGCATTCAGGGGAGTGCGCAATTCATGACTTACGCTGGAAAGAAATCGCTCCTTGGAACGGAAGGAGGTCTCGGCCGTATGCAAGGCATCTTTCAGCTGCTCAAGCAAGCAGTGTCGTTCTGTAATATCACGCAGCGACACCAGAAAAGCGCGTTCATCATCTTCCCACACGATTTCCGTGGTGCGCAATTCAGCAACAAAATGCTGTCGGTCTGTATGAACGATGTCCAGTTCAGCACTTTCTCCGGCAACCAGAGGATACCCCAATTCCTGGTTCAGTATTCCCTGTGCCCCACGACCAAACAGCATGATCGCCGACGGATTGGCATAACGGACCAAACCACAACGGTCAACCACCATAATGCCATCGACGTTGTTCTCGACGATCGCACGGCAGGTATTCTTACCCAACACCAGAGCACCTCTCGATCCCGGATTGATGCTTGATCACTCCTTGAACAGTCGTCCAATACGCTCTGCATCGCCAGAAGAAACGTACTCTGGCTTGCCAGACAGGATCCCGATGATATTGCGAAATGGCTTGCCAATGTGCATGCCCTGACTGTCAATGATAAACTCACGGATATCCTTCTCATGCATAGAACCGCGCATTTTCAACACGGTAATACCACGGCGCATCTCTCCCAGCATTTCCACATAGCGCAATAGGATAATGGTATCCGTGATCGAGGAAAAGTGTGATTCCGTGATGGAGGGTCCCCCCATCAGATTGGCTGTGGTCGCCGTAAACAGTCCAGGCACTTCTCGCTGTTTGACAAATGAGGCCAGACTGATAATGAATTCACGAAAGCCACGGTTGGTGGAAACTCGCTCCAGAGCGGAAACACTATCGACGGCGATCCGTCGCGGTTTGCTGGTATCAATCTCGGTCTTGATCTGGATGAGATGATCTTCCAGACCGGCACTTTCCGGATAAGCGCAAATGACGCGCAGCAACCCCTGCTGTTCATACAGCTGGAAATCGATCCCCCAGCCACGCGCATTACGAAACAGCTGCTCACGGCTTTCCTCGTAAGCGAACAGCAGGCTGCGTTCACCCCGACTGGCACTGGCTGCAATGAATTCGGCTGTCATCAATGTTTTACCACAACCGGTAGCACCGGAGACCAGGATCAGGGAGTCCTGGAAAAATCCTCCTCCACAAAGCCGGTTCAACTCTTCGTTACCAGAAGAAACACGACGATCAGAAGATCGTTGTTTCAACTCAATGGCTGACAGGGGAATAACAATGATGCCACTGTCCGGAAGCACTGTGAACGGATACTCACCTTTTTGGTGGGTTGTACCGCGAAATTTGAGTATTTCTACCGTGCGGCGCCTTTTTTCATCTTCCAACACATTACGCAGGATGACAACATTGTCAGCGACAAATTCCTCAACACCAAAACGGGCAATTTCGCCATACTCCTGGGTTCTTTCGGCAGTCATCACAGCCGTAACGCCCATGCCCCGCAAGGCAGCACCAAGACGCCGCAGCTCCTCCCTCACCATGGCTGAGTTGAGAAACTGCGAAAAGACCGCTCCGAGAGAATCGATGGCTACCCGCTTGGCTCCAACCTTGTGGATGGCGTGCTCAATGCGCACCAGCAGAGCGCCAAGATCAAAAGCACCGGCTTCGATCTGTTCCAGTTCCGGCTGTGGTGACACATCAACAAAGGCCCATCTACCTTCGCTTTCCCACTGCTGGATATCCCAATCCATGGAGAGCATGTTGCGGCGAATGTCAGCAGGAGGTTCCTCAAAGGTGACAAAAACACCATTTTCGTCGTGTTTACGAAGCCCCTCAGCCAGAAACTGTGCGGCAAATACAGTCTTGGCACTGCCAGCCGTTCCTGCCAGCAAGGTCGTTCGTCCTTTGGGCAAACCACCCTGGGCAATAAGATCGAACCCGTCAATGCCTGTCAGTAATTTGGCTACAGGGGCTTCCTGATGTTGCTTGTTCACGATGTTTCCTCACTGGACTCCGAAGGTGTGTACGAAAAACAGTTCAACGGTGGAGCGGCTGCAAATCCAGCCCGAACAACACCTTTTCCGTATCGGAAAGGTCACCGATAATTCTTCGGATCGGGCTCGGAAGGACTTTAATCAGGGTCGGCGTTGCCAGAATTTTCTCATCCTCAGCCAGACTTGGATGTTCCAGTATGTCGATGACTGTCATCTCGTAATGGCCTGCCAGCTCACCCTCACAAATTCGGCGCAAATTGCTGATGGCATGCTGGGAGCGGGGAGTGTGCCCCGTAACGTAGAGCTTTAACAGATATTTATTGCATTCTACCATCGAAAAAAGTCCTTTGATCACTTCGGAAACGTAACGATAGTTCTCACTCCACACCGGAATAATTTCTGCCCGTTCCGAGGGCATAGGGACGATATTGCAGCACCAGCTGCCCCATCAGTTCCAGACTCAGCAGCCGCCCCTCCTCGCTGTAAGCCTGTGTCTTGATCGGATTAAACAGGCCATCCTTGCGTGACAGCGCCTCCATGTAGATATCGATCACATCACGCGGACCGCATTTGAGAAAACTTAAATCCCGCGCCAACACAAGAAGTACATCGGATATATACTCAACCTGGGATACCTTATAAGATCGCTGTTCCATGGCCCGTTCAAGTACGTCATCGAATCGGTCAATAAAATTTTGGAACAGGTCCGGTAACCCCTGTCTCAGTGATGGAACCCCCAACATCGAAGCTGAAACAGCACTGCGATGGGTAAACCGATCAAGAAACTGTCGTTCCTGTTCTCGCCGGGCTGACCCCTGAATGCGCAACAACTCCTGTTGTAGGTTGTGTCGTTCAATGGCATACCGGACCGCACGCGATAACAGCAAACCGGTGACATGGGCCTTGATCAGGTAATCCTGGGCGCCACGCCGCATTGCCTGCAGGGCAATGCTGCCGTCATTGATCCCTGAGAGCACCACGATAGGGATATGAGGACATACCTCCTGTAACTGATCAAAGGTGGCCATACCCTGGCTGTCTGGCAAGTTAAGGTCCACCACTACAGCGGCGACATCACCCCGCTCAAGTCGCCGGATCGCTAGGGCCAAGGTTGGGACTGACTCCAGTTGCAGACGCGACACTCCGCCAACCAGAGCATCGTCCCTGTTGCTCTCATCCAACCACTCGCTCAGCAATAGACCAAACGGTAGATCATCCTCAATGAGCAATACTGGAACCGGTACGTCCTGAACAACACTCATGGACAACAACAACCCCTAAACAACAAGGTTTCCCTGTTTTGCGACGGGAAGCTTTGCCACCGTAAACCAGAATTCACCAATGGAACGAATCACATAGAAAAACTTGTCGAGGTCAACCGGCTTGGTAACATAGCAGTTGGCGTGGAGCTGATAGGTATACAGGATTTCTGTTTCATCACGCGAAGTGGTCAGCACCACAACAGGAATGGTCTTCAACTTGGCATCTGCCTTGATTTCCTGCAATACCTCGCGACCATTACGGCGGGGTAAATTGAGATCAAGCAACACCAAATCCGGCCTTGGTGACAGGGCGTAGGCCCCACGGCCATACAGAAAATCCAACGCTGCCTCACCATCGGTCACCACGCACAGCTGGTTGCGTATACCACTCTCCAGCAAGGCCTCCCGGGTCAGGGCTACATCTGATGGACTGTCTTCAACCAGTAAAATAACGATCGACCGCTCATCCTGTGGTTCCATTCAACCTCCCTGGCTGGGTAAGGAAAAAGAAAAGGTGCTTCCCTGACCAAGTTCGGAAGTAAACCAGATCCGACCATTATGGCGTTCGATAATACGCTTGCAGACGGCTAACCCAATCCCGGTACCATCAAATTCTGTTCGCAGGTGCAACCGCTGAAAAATGACAAAAATACGGTCAGCATACTGGGACTCAATGCCGATGCCATTATCCTGCACCGAAACCACCCAGTCATTCCCCTGCCGCTGAACTGAAACGTGAATGCGGGGCTTCTGACCAAGCTGGCAAAACTTGATGGCATTGCTTAGAAGATTTTGCATGAGTTGCAACAATTGCTGCTCGTCACCCCACAACGTCACTGACAGCACATCCCGTGTGATCACTGTCTCAGTTTCATTGATTTTTGTCAAGAGATTTATCTGGGCACGCTCCAGCAAGGTCTCAACCGTGATGGGACGCAAATCAATGCCATGTGTACTGACACGGGAATAATGTAACAGACTGTTGATCATATTGACCATACGTTGGCAACCTTCAACCATATAATCAATAAACTGGTCTGACTTGCTATCCATATGACCATGATAACGTCGTTTAAGCAGCTGGGCAAATCCGCTTATTTGACGTAAGGGTTCCTGTAAATCGTGTGATGCAATATAGGCAAACTGCTGCAAATCCTGATTGGAACGTTCCAGCTCGCGTGTACGTTGTTGCACACGTTCTTCCAGCAGCTTGTTAACGTTTCTCAGCAATTCCTCAACCCGCTTAATCTCGGTAATGTTGTCGTGCGTCACGGTAACAAAACAAGGACCATCGCCATGGAACCGGGTTACACGCAACATGAACCACATAACCTCCTCAAGTACTGGGCAGGAGTATTCAAACGAAAAATCTTGTTGTTGTCCAGACAATACAGCCCTGATACCATCGGCCACCGCTTGACTAATAACACGGTCTTCTCCCTGTACCGCATCACAGACTGTTAGATAGTTGCTGCCTTCACCCAACCCCGCGGCATCACAGGCATAATTGCGGGAAAAATCGCGCCAGGACTGGTTAGTCGCTATGATGATACCCTGCTCATTAAGAACACAGAGATGCGAGGAAATGGCATCAATCGCTGACAGGGTAAATCGCTCGCTTTCCCTAAACGCCTGTTGACTGGCAAGATAGGCCTGCTCGGTGGCAGCATTTTTCAGAAATAGAACGACAGCAATGACGCTGCTGAGAAACAGTGTCGCCAGAATCAATTCCAGACTATTGATAAAGGCACTATTCTGAAGATCTTGAGATTTACTATAAAAATCAGCCGCTTTAGCTCTAGCAAACAGCTCTATAGCTTTGGTTTGCGTGGAGATTTCCGCCATCTGTACCGCTTCCCGCGTTTTCATGAGCTGCTTGGCCCCGACGTAGTCTCCCTTCTCAAGCAACGCCAGAATATGATCCACTACAGGATGCCACGCCATGACACTCTGGGTAGCACGCATCACATCTTCCTTGTCTCCCAGAAATCGCTCCTGAATGAGAGAAAAATCCTCCAAGATGGCCTGCTCTTCCTGCTCAATCTCATCCCGCAAATCATTTGGCAAAAGGTTTTTCTGGTCAAGCAGGATGGTTTCAGTCAGGAGATGGTGTATACGCAATAGGGAGAGCTGGATACGAAGAGTAGCGTTACTGACGGCAAAAGGATGAGTGTAAAGTCGTACGGTGAGCCCGGCAATCTGATTGGTTTGCCACAGGGCAAAACCACCAAACAACGCCATCAAGAACAGTATGGCAACAAGACCAACGCCTACATGCCCATGGGTAAAAGAGATCGATAACCATCGTTTAGTCACATTTTGAATACCATAGGCCTGTTCTATCAGTAAATCGCCAACAACCGCCCCTCTTCAATCGTTCTGGAATAGTATCGGAAAAATGCCTCTGTTTGAATGGTGAGCCGTGTAGGAATCGAACCTACGGCCCGCAGATTAAAAGTCTGCTGCTCTACCAACTGAGCTAACGGCCCTTCAAATCAACCGCACCGTTTTAACACTTCAGCGGCGATCTTGTCAAGCGGCATGATCAGATCAACGCCCTGATGTTTGATAGCCTCCTTAGGCATACCAAACACGACGCAGGAAGCCTCATCCTGGGCGATGTTGAAGGAACCGGCATCTTTCATTTCCTTCATGCCACGGGCCCCGTCATCCCCCATTCCGGTCATGATGACGCCGACGGCATTACGGCCGGCGTAGCGGGCTGTTGAACGGAACAACACATCGACTGAAGGACGGTGACGGCTCACCAGGGGACCATCACGCAGTTCAACGTGATAACGGGCACCGCTGCGCTTCAGCAGCATATGCTTGTTGCCAGGGGCAATCAGGGCACGACCACGGATGACGGTATCGTTATCGGTCGCCTCCTTGACCGTGATGCGGCATAGCTCGTTGAGACGGTTGGCAAAGGCACGGGTGAAATTTTCCGGCATGTGCTGCACGATGACGATACCTGGCGCATTCTCCGGTAGGGCCATTAAAAACTCCCGCAGCGCCTCCGTCCCACCGGTCGACGCACCAACTGCCACGATGCGCTCGGTAGTCTGCACCATGGCCGAACCACTGGAGGGGGGTGGCAACACGGCATCGGCCGTCAATTTGGGTGCTACAGCGCCCCCTCTGGATAAGGAGGCCAACTGAGCAACCCGGCTGGTCGTTGTTGGAGCAGAGGCATGCGCAGCGGTTGAGTGGGAGGTGGCAGCAACGGACGTTGACACCGATGCTGGCGATGGAGCACCCTCTGCCACCGGAGCAGCTGCAGCCGGTTTAGGCTGCAATGCCAATCGACGCACATTGACACGAGCGGCCGCCTTGACAACGTCACAGATACGGATGCTTGATTCTTCAAAGAACTGCTTGGTGCCCAGCTTCGGCTTGGTAATCACCTCAACGGCGCCATATTCCATGGCCCGCATGGCCGAGTCGGACCCAGCCGTGGTCAACGTGCTGCAGATCACAACCGGAATGGGATGCTGGGTCATGATTTTACGCAGGAAGGTTAGACCATCCATGCGCGGCATCTCAATGTCGAGGGTAATAACATCTGGAACCAGGGTCTTGATGCGCTCAGCAGCGATGAAAGGATCCCCGGCGTGGCCAATGACTTCGATCATCGGATCGGAAGAAAAAATCTGATCCAGCGCCTGACGCACTACCGCTGAATCATCGACAATCAAGACACGAACAGCTTTTCCCATGGTCTCTATCTTCTCTTATACCCGACTACATCGCCTCACCAACAGCCATCAACTCATCGGCTGAGAAGATGCGGTCAATTTCCAGAATCATGATAAACCGGTCATTGTGTTTACCCATACCACGCAGGAAGTCACTACGCAGACGGGTACCAATTTTAGGCGGAGCCTCAATCTGTCGCGGTTCCAGCTCCATCACCTCCCGTACTGAGTCGGCCAGAGCTCCCATCACGGTCACCTCGTCGTCATGTTCGATTTCGACGATGATGATGCAGGTATTGACCGTCTTGGCTGTCGATGGCATGCCAAACTTGAGCCGCATATCGACCACCGGGACAACACTGCCGCGCAAATTGATGACACCGCGCATAAAATCGGGTGTACGCGGCACCTTGGTGATATTGGTAAATTCAAGCACCTCGCGCACCTTGGCGATGTCCACCGCAAACACTTCATCGTCCAGCATGAACGTCAGATATTGTGTGCTTGGCAACTGTGGGCTGGCTTCACTCATGCGTTACTCTCCCAGTCATAAATTGCAGTTACAGGATGTCGGCGCTCTCTTCTGACTCCACCAGACGAACCATCTTCTGGATGTCCAGGATAAGAGCCACCGTGCCATCGCCCAAAATGGTTGCACCGGAAAATTCCTCGGAATTCTTGAACATTTTTCCCAGACCCTTGATGACGGTCTGATGCTGGCCAATGACGTTATCGACCACAAAGCCAATGCGCTTACCATCAACCTCGGAAATGACAATCTGTTCTACCGCAGGAGCTTCGCCCGGCATGTCAAAGTGGTCACGAATGCGTATGTAGGAGACAATGGATCCCCGCACATTGATGACATGACGACCGTGGGTATTGGCGATGGCCTCCCGTGTCAGCTCAACACACTCTTCTACCGCCGCCAGTGGCAACACGAACGAGTCGCTGCCGATGCGTACCAATAAGCCTTCGATAATGGCCAAGGTCAGAGGCAGCTTGAAGGTGATGGTACTGCCCTTACCCAGTTCACTATGAACTTCGATCGAACCACGCAGAGCATCAATCGACTTGCGCACCACATCCATACCCACGCCACGACCGGAGACGTTGGTAATTTTGGCTGCCGTGGAAAATCCGGGCGCAAAAATAAGCTGGAAGGCCTCCTTTTCGGTCATCTCCGTGTCCGGAGGAACCAGACCACGCTCGATTCCCTTGGCACGCAGCTTTTTAGCATCCAAACCGCGCCCATCATCCGTGACCTTGATCAGCACATTGGCGCCCGAGTGCTCAGCAGAAAGATGGACAATACCAATGGCTGGCTTGCCAACGGCCGCCCGCTCATCCGGCATCTCAATGCCGTGGTCGATACTGTTGCGGATGACGTGCACCAGGGGATCGTTCAGCTGGTCAATGACGGTCTTATCCAGCTCGGTCTCTTCACCAGCAGTGGTCATCTCGATCTGTTTGCCCAATTCATTCGACAGATCACGTACCAGCCGCTTGAACTTGCTAAAGGTGGAACCAATGGCCAGCATGCGGATGCTCATGGTATTATCGCGCAGCTCACCCGTGAGCCGCTCAATCTCTTCTGACACCAGTTGCAGATCATGGTCGCTCAACCGAATGGAGGTTTGGGTCAGGCGAGCCTGCACCGTAACCAACTCGCCCACCAGATTGACCAGATGGTCCAGCTTTTCCGAAGGAACCCGAACGCTACTTGGTTCTTTCTGCTTGTGGGCTTCCTTCTTCTCCTGAACGGCCTGCTGCTCGGCCAAGGCAGCATCAACCTTGCTGCGATTGACCAGACCAGCTGCCACCAAGCGCTGACCCAGAGGCTGCATCGCTTGCTGCAACACATCGGCCTTGATATCACCACGCTCGACCAGGATTTCTCCCAGCTTTTTATTGCCTTCCTCCTCCGTCACCAGTTCATCACGGTCCAGCAGGCGGATATTGAGATCGCATTGATCCTCAACAAAAATAAACACATCGCGAATAGCATTTTCGCCTTTGTCGGTGGTGACAAAAATCTCCCATGACGTGTAGCAACGCTCCGGATCCATCTCCTCAAGATCGTCTGGAATCTTGTCAGTAAAGGCGACCATACGGCAGGAGCCGAGTGTCCGTATTTCATCCAGCAGCAGGATTGGGTTGGTACCATTGGCAAACAGGTCACCATGGGGCGTAAACCGAACACGATAGACATGGGGACCTTCCCCATCCTCAACCACCTTCTTGACGGTCTTGCTGGCTGCAGATCCGGCAGCACCACCACCGCCTCCGGGTACCAAGCCCCGCAAACCAGCAATGATTCGCTCTTCCTTGACCTTATCAGGGGGACTGCCCCCTGCAGCAGCATCCAACATGGAACGGATCTGGTCCCGTGCTGCCAGTGTCAGGTTGATCAGTTCCTTGGTGACCGGAATGGTGCCATTACGCGCCATGTCGAATACGGTCTCCACTTCATGGGTAAAGGCGGCAACATCTTCGAATCCGAACATGGCCCCGGATCCCTTGATGGTATGCATGGCACGGAATACCCGGCTGATCAGCTCCTTGTCTGTTGGCGATGCTTCCAGTTCCAGGAGAGAATCTTCCAGTTCAGAGAGCAGCTCATAGGCCTCTTCGGTAAAAGCACTGGTATCAATTTCCACGGCCATACCCAACCTCCTTTACGTTGCGTCAACTCTACCTGATGCGACTAGCCCAGAACCTTCTTGACAACATCAAGCAGCTGCTGCGGCTTAAACGGCTTGACGATCCATCCGGTTGCCCCTGCCTCCTTGCCTTCTGCCTTGCGTGTCGCCTGTGACTCGGTTGTCAACATGACAATGGGTATAAATTTGTAATTAGGCAGAGCGCGCAGCGATTTGATCAAGGTAATCCCGTCCATGTTGGGCATGTTGAGGTCAGTCACCACCATGTCGACCGGCGATGCCTTCAGTTTTTCCAGGGCATCCTTGCCATCGACACCCTCAACAACCGTATAACCGGCTCCCTTGAGAGTCAAACCGACCATTTGACGCACGCTGGAAGAATCATCGACTGTCATGATTGTTTTCGACATTAATCTTTTCCCTTCCAAAGTTTACAATCATCATTGTTGACACAATTCTGAAAAGCGGCAGCTACGACAGCATTCTGCCAAGATTCCGAGACCTGATCAACGAGGAGCAGCTTCTTGCCTTTTTTGAGTATATCCCGATGCGCTGCACAGAGAATCTGCAACCCGGTCAAATCAACCCGGGCTACCTGCCCCATCTTGAGCGACAGTTGCTGACCAACCTGACTGGTAGCCTCCAGCAAGGCGTGCCGCAACGGCTGGGCATGCTGAATCGTCAAATCCCCAGCCAGTACCAGCGTGCCGCACTGACCGGAGTCATCGGCATTGAATTCAAACATCTGTACTGTTCCTTCCTGTTTGCATGATCTTCCGAAAGTTCTGAACTTGTCTACTGTATCATAGTATCCTATTCTAGTTCAATTGTGATAGAATTGAACATTATGTCATATCAGTATTCATGTATGCAACGGTTAGAAATAGGGAGACATGCCCATGCAAGCAAGTCGTTTATGGATTATCCTGGCTGTGTTGGCCTGCAGTATCGGATCACCCCTGACATCCTGGGCCAAGGAGCTCAAGGAATATCAGGAAGAGGCTGAAAAAGGCTTGGCCGAATCCCAGGCTGCACTTGGTATCCTGCTGGCTACCGGTGGTCAGGGAGCAACGACCGATTTAACCCAGGCCCAGCAGTGGCTGGAAAAGGCCGCTCAGCAGGGGCACGCACGCGCACAGAACGCACTGGGAGACCTGCTGTTCAGTGGCAAGAAGGATAATAAACAACCGGATACTGCCAAACGCGATCTGTTTGGCAGCGACAGTGGCGCCAATGCCAGCGACGTTAAAGCCTTGGAATGGTATCGCAAGGCGGCTGAGCAGGGTCTGGCCGAGGCCCAGGCCAACCTTGGCATGATGTATTACCTTGGCATTGGTACGGCCGAAGACGAAAAAGAGGCCTTTCAGTGGCTGAAGAAGGCCGCTGACCAAGGTCTAGCTGAGGCCCAGCGTAATTTGAGTATTCTCTATGCCAAGGGACACGGAGTCGCTCTGAACAAAGAGGAAAGCGCCAAGTGGTTGCAGCAGTCCAACGCCAACCGTAACAAAAAGCCATAACAGCCATGGGTACGCACGCTAAAGCGAAGATACTCAGTCAGGATCAGCTCACGCCCTATTATCTGCGTTACCGGGAGCGTCTGTGTGCTGACCAACCCACGCTGGATGAACGGCTACTGGATGGTAAGATGGTAGTACGTGAGCGGTTTTCAGACCTGGCTGCTGAGTACGATGCCATCTTTTTCGATGCCTATGGTGTTCTCAACATGGGAGAATTGCCAATTGCCGGGGCAGCGGCGGCTCTGACTCGTCAGCGTCTTGAGGGGCGTCCATTCCGTATTGTTTCCAACAATGCCTCACAATCACCGCAAACGCTGATGAGCCGCTACCGCTCCACCGGCTTTGATGTCACCAGCGCCGATTTTGTCACATCAGGTATGGCAGCCCTGTTTTACCTGGAGTGGTCGCCCTTGCGCGGCCATCCCTATCTGCTAGTCGGTACCGCCGACAGTCGTGCCGTCTACGCCCCACACCCGGAACGGCTCATGGTCAATCACCACGACAGTCCGTGGCCTTTGGCAGCAGCTGACTATATCCTGTTCTGCAGTGACCGTGACTATCATGGTACCAACCAACAAACTCAGACGCTGGAGCTGCTGTCAGCCAAACGGGTACCGTTGTTGCTGGCTAACCCGGATTTGGTGGCCCCCAAGGAAGATGGTCGTCCTGATCCGGTGGCTGGCTACACCGCCGCCCTGCTGGAGGATCAATTCAGCATCGATATTCATGGCATCGGCAAGCCGTTTCCACCGATCTTCCGTCTGGCCATGGCCCAGTTACCTGGCATCCCTCCTGAACGCATCCTGATGGTCGGTGATACACTGGACACCGACATCCTCGGAGGGGCTGCCATGGGGTTTGCCACCTGCCTGACACTGTCCGGCATCTACGGTCACAACCTGTCCGAAATTACCCGTCTGGCCGACACACGTGGCATCCGACCGGATTACATCGTTGCCAATATCTGCGAGTGAACATGCATTCCGCTTGCCCCTCACCCCCCAACCCCCCTCTCCCCATCAGGTATAGAGGGGGAGACATGAAGCGATTTTTCTCATGGCTGTTGCTAGCCATCACCAGCATCGCTCCGGCTATGGCCTGCGATAACACCCCGCCAACCAGGCCGTTGACGCTGGCCCAGGTGATGGATCGTGCGCTGTGCAACGATGGCAGCAGCCGTGAAGCCTGGGCCAGCGTGCGGACCCAGCGCGAGCAGTTGGCTATCGCCCAAGCCCCTTTTCTGCCAACGGTAACCGGTCAGGCAAACTGGAATCGGCGTGATAGCAGCACCCAAAAAGCTTCATCCATGCTGGATTATCCCTACCAACAACACACGATTGGCCTCAATCTGACCTACCTGCTGTATGATTTTGGCAACCGTCAGGCAACACTTGATCAAGCCCGATATCTGCTTGATGCCCTACAGTTCAGTCATAACACAACGATCCAGCAATTGATGCACACCTCCGTGCAGTACTACTATCAGTTACTCGCCCGTCAGGCCCTGGTAGCCGCCACCCAGGAGGCCGAGCGGGTCAGTCAGCGCAGCGTTGATGCGGCCCAGTTGCGTTATCAGGTCGGTCGTGGCGTGCTGGCCGATGTGCTACAAGCACGCACCGCCCTGTCACAGGCCAAACTCAACCGCGTACGAGCCGAAGGAGAATGGCAACAACGGCAGGGTCAACTGGCCACCCTGATGGGATTGGCGGTGACGACTCCCTTTGAACTGGTTGTCCCCAACGATCAAAGTGATCAGGACAATCCAAACGGCACCGCTAAGGCACTGATCCAGCAAGTCGAAGTCCTGATCGAGCAGGCCCGTCAACAACGACCGGATCTGGCGGCAGCCGAAGCCCAATACCACGCTGCAGGAGCGGCTGTTGCTGCAGCACGCAGTGCTGATTATCCGACTCTATCGTTGAACGTTAGCGCGGACCGGCAACAGATTGGTGGCGATCACAACCTCAACAACGTGATCGGCGTGGCCGTCAACGTGCCCATCTTCTCCGGTTTTGCCCCGATACACCGCACCCGTCACGCCCTGATTCAACAGGAAAAGCAGGAAATCGCCTGGCAGGATCTGCAAAAGCAGGCCGCGCTGGAGGTGTGGCAGGCCTGGCATGAAATCAAAACAGCAGGCCAAGCGGTTGCGACCGGTCGGGAGTTGCTGCTGCAGGCGCAACAGTCGTTGCAGGTAGCTGAGGGACGCTACCGTGCTGGTGTCGGCCAGATACTGGATCTGCTCAACGCCCAAAATGCTCTGGCCAGCGCCCAACAACAACTGATCCAGTCCAGCTATGACTGGCGTGTGGCGCGTATAACACTGGCCCGAGCCATGGGCCAACTAGATCGATCGGTGGAGGAGTAAGGCAGATGGAAACCATCCCCGTAACACCGGTTCTGGTGCGACAGGACAATTACGTCTGGCTGTTTCCCACTGCGCCGGACCAGATGGCAGCAGTAGACCCCGGTGAGGCGGAACCGGTCATGGCCTTTCTTGATCGTCATGATCTGGGATTATCCCATATCCTCATCACCCATCATCACAGCGACCACATCGCTGGGGTCGAACCGCTGCGCCAGCGCTATCAGGCCCGTGTAACAGGGGCGGCAGCCGATCGCCATCGATTACCCACCCTGGACCATGCCGTGGTTGATGGGGATAGGCTGTCACTGGGTGACCAGAGTGTAACCGTCATGGCCACCCCGGGTCACACCCTGGGGCATGTGGTCTATCAAGTCGGTGACGCCCTGTTCAGTGGTGATACGCTCTTTCCGGCTGGTTGCGGACGGTTGTTTGAAGGTAGCGCTGGCCAAATGTGGCACTCCCTGCAAAAGTTGATGGCCTTGCCAGATGACTGTCGCCTGTTTGCTGGTCATGAATACACTCTGCTCAACCTGGGCTTTGTGCGCATCCTGGAACCGGACCATCAGGCCATTACTGATTTTTGGCAACAAGCCCAGCAGCAGGTGCGCCAGGGCCTCCCTACCCTGCCTGTTGCGCTGGCACAGGAAAAACAGCTCAATCCCTTTCTGCGCTGCCACCAGCCTGATATAGCCCAACGATTGGGCCTTGCTGGCCAGTCTGCTGAAGTTGTCTTTGCTGCCCTGCGCGAACGGCGCAATCAACATTACTGAGATGGGGGAAAGTCCCTCTCCACCCCCGACCATGAAAATCACGTTGTGACCTTCATGGTAATATTGACAGGAATCGGAACTATGACCATGATGCGTTCGCTGCTGCTGTTGATCGTGCTGGCTGGTGGTGGCACCTGGGGCTGGCAACAGTGGTCAGCCAATCAACCGGCCACCCCGCGTTACCAAAGCGAAGTGTTGCGTCGTGGTGATGTGGTGCGCCGTGTATCGGCCAATGGCACGTTGAATCCGGTCACGATAGTCAACGTCGGTACCCAGGTCTCTGGTACGGTACGCACCATTCATGTCGATTTCAATGCCAAGGTAGCACCGGGAGATAAACTGCTGGAACTGGATGATTCGCTGTTGCACGCCCAGGCCCGTCAAAGTCTGGCCTCTCTCAAGAGTGCCCAGGCGGCCCTCGATCTGGCACGAGCCAATCAGCAGCGTTCCCAGGCCCTGTTGGCGCAGGACTACATCTCACGTCAGGAGATGGACCAAAGCGTACAGGCCTACCGTTCGGCAGTAGCCCAGTTGGAGCTGGCCCAAGCCCAGGCCGACAAGGATCAGATCAATCTCAAAAACAGCGTCATCCGTTCCCCGGTGTCGGGTGTCGTGATCGACCGCATGGTTGATGTTGGCCAGACCGTCGCCGCCAGCTTTCAGACACCAACCCTGATCCGCATCGCCCAGGATCTGGCCCAGATGCAGATCGACGCCAACTTTGCCGAAGCCGATATCGGGTACATCAAGGCCGGTCAAATCGCCCATTTTACCGTTGATGCCTGGCCTGATCGCTCTTTCGTAGGCACTGTACGCCAGGTTCGCCTCAATGCCACCGTCCAGCAGAATGTGGTGACCTATGACGTGGTCATTGCCGTCGATAACCCTGAGCAACGGCTGATGCCCGGCATGACCGCCTATGTCACCCTGGCAGTCGATCAACGACAGGACGTACTGCTGCTGCCTAATGCCGCGTTGCGTTACAAACCTGTCACACAACAGGAACAGGGGACAACGGAGAAGCGCTCACGTAAAAAAGATGGCGCCAGCGGCATCGTCCATCTGCTGGAAAACGACCAACCCCGCGCTGTATCGGTCACCCTGGGTCTCAGCGATCAACGCTACACCGAGATGGTGGATGGTGAAGTGACCCCTGGACAGGTTGTCGTAACAGGTGAACGGGTGACTGACCAACGTACAGCGGGGTCAGGCGGTGGTTTATTACGAATGCGTATGTTCTGATGTCGCAACATCACGATCTTGTCGTTGTCCGCCATCTTGGCAAACAATATACCACAGCAGCCGGTGCTGTACCGGTGTTGCACGATCTCTCCTTTACCATCCAGTCCGGTGAGTTTGTGGCCATCATGGGCAGTTCCGGTTCAGGAAAATCGACATTGCTCAACATTCTCGGTTGTCTCGACAACCAGAGTTGCGGTGATTACATCCTCGACGGCCAGTCGGTGGCGGCTATGAACCCCGACCAGCGTGCACGGTTGCGCAATCGCACCATCGGTTTTGTCTTTCAGGGATTTCAGCTGCTGCCACGATTAAACCTGGTCGACAATGTCGCCCTGCCGCTGATCTACGCTGCTGTGCCAAAAGCCGAACGTTGTGACCGTGCCAGTGCCCTGCTGCAGCGCATGGGACTGTCTCAACAGGCCAATCGGCTGCCAAGCCATATCTCCGGTGGTCAACAACAGCGCGTCGCCATTGCCCGCGCCCTGATCAACCAGCCACGACTGATCCTGGCGGATGAACCCACTGGTAATCTTGACAGTCATACCAGCCATGATGTCATGGCACTGTTTCAGCAACTGAACCGCAGCGGCATCGCCATCCTGCTGGTCACGCACGAGGATGATATGGCCGGCTATGCCAGCCGCATCATCCATTTGCGCGACGGGTTGGTCGCACTATGATACGGATGATGGTCGGTGAAGCGTGGCAGGCCATGGGAAGCAATCGCATGCGCTCCTTTTTGACCATGCTGGGCATGGTGATTGGGGTGGCCTCAGTGATCCTGATGATGGCCGTTGGGCAGGGAGCCCAATGGGCGGTGCAACAGACCATCGCCGCCATGGGTAGCCATTTGCTGGTGGTTGTGTCAGGATCAACCACCCTGGGAGGAGCCCGTAGCGGCAGCGGCGCAGCACCAACCCTGACCATCAACGATGCCGAGGCGATCGCCGCCCTGCCCCATGTCACACGTGTGGCTCCGGTCTACATGGGCAATGCCCAAATCGTCTACCGTGCCAGTAACTGGAGCAGTTCCATTCTGGGTACCACCCCCGACTACCTGCCGGCCCGTTCCTGGCCATTGGTGGCGGGACTGCCTTTCACCGATAGCGATGTCCGTTCCGCCAGCCGTTTGGCCCTGATTGGCCAAACGGTGGCCATCAATCTGTTCGGTAACGAGGATCCGATCGGCAAGACCCTCCGTGTCCGCAACAGCCCTTTTACCGTCGTGGGATTGCTGGCTGCCAAGGGACAGAGTTTCGATGGCCGCGATCAGGATGACACCATTCTGATACCGCTCACATCGGCCCAGCGCCACCTGTTTGGGGCCCCTGCCCCCGGATCGGTACGCATGATTCTGGTGCAATCCAGTTCCGACAACGTCATGGCCTCTGTGGAGCAGTCCATTACCAGCCTGTTACGCCAGCGCCATCGATTGCGCGATGGCAGCGAAAATGATTTCTCCATCCGTAATCTCACCGCGGTGGCCAACTCGGCCACGGAAATGGCTCGCATCATGTCACTGCTGCTCGGTTCGATTGCCTCCATCTCACTGCTGGTGGGTGGCATCGGCATCATGAACATCATGCTGGTGGCGGTGACGGAACGCACCCGTGAAATTGGCCTGCGTCTGGCCATTGGTGCCCGACAGCGCGACATTCTGCTACAATTCCTGCTGGAATCGATCATGATCTCGCTGATTGGCTGCCTGGCCGGCATGCTGTGTGGCATCGCCGGGGCCTGGGCCGCCAGCCAGCTGTTTCAGGTGGCCGTAGTGGTGACCATGGCGTCGGTGCTGGTTGCCTTGCTGGTAGCAGCAGCGGTGGGAATTTTCTTCGGACTCTATCCGGCCCGCAAAGCAGCCCGGATGAATCCGATTGAAGCGTTGAGGTATCAATGACTCAGCGCGGCTGCCAGCCTACCGTGGCCATCATAGCAAAAAAGCCAACAACGTAGGCTAAGGCTACATGCCAGCCATAACGGACCCAGGAAGCGACTGATTTGGCTTCCGGAAACAGGTTGGCGATGGCGACACCAGCCGACGAACCAAACCAGATCATCGAACCACCAAACCCAACCGTATAGGCCAGTACGCCCCAATCATAACCGCCCTGCTTGATGGCCAACGCCGTCAACGGGATGTTGTCGAACACCGCCGAAACAAACCCAAGACCAAAGGCAGTCTGCCACGAAGCGACGGGCAACTTCTCCACCGGCATCAGCGAGGCACAAGTCACCAGCGCTAGCAGAAAGAGACTACCTTTAACGGCCTCCGGCAACAGGCCCCAGTCAGGCTGACGCAACGGCGCCGATGCAATCAGAGCAACCCAAACTGCCACGCCGATGACGGGAAAAGCATCCGCCAAGCCAACAAAAAAGACATTGGCTGATACATTGGCCACAATGGCCAAAATCAGGATGAAGAACACGATAGCGATGCGTGCTCCATCGATGGTGACCCCCTCATCGGGCGTCGAAACGATTGGAGCATGGCGATGCTGCTGAATCGAGGCCGGAATGCCCGTTACCAGCAACGCCACTGTCGCAGCACTGTAAGCTGACAGAACCTCTACCGGACTGATGCCAGAAATCCACATCATGGTGGTGGTAGTATCGCCCACAACACTGCCTGATCCGCCCGCATTGGAAGCAGCAACAATAGCGGCCAGATAACCGATGTGAACCCGCTTGCGGAACACGATATTGGCAATGGTGCCACCAATCAGGGCTCCGGCGATGTTGTCCAGAAAACTGGACAGCACAAAGATGAGCGCCAACAACGCTAAGCCACCGAGCCAGCCACTTGGTAGGAATTTCGGCATCAGCTCCGGCAAGCCGGTGCGTTCGAAATGGTTGGAGAGTAGGGCAAATCCCAGCAGCAGACAGAGCAGATTGGTCAAAATAACCCATTCATGGCCCATGTGCAGCATCAAACCGGTCCAACCAGCACCCTGCTTGAATCCGGTCACCAGCCACTTGTAGCCAATAATGGCCGCTAAACCAGACAGGGCTACCTGCAATGTATACCGGTGCAGCAACGCCACACCGGACAGAGTCAGGGCAAACAGGACAAAGTCGAACGGAATATCAGCGACCATCAACATCTACCCTAGTTAGGAAGCCAACCCACTGTCGCCATCATGACAAAGAAACCGATGACATAGGCTACCGTCACATGCCAGCCATGACGGACCCAGGAAGCGGCCGACTTGGCTTCTGGAAATATGTTGGCAATGGCGACACCAGCGGAGGAACCAAACCAGATCATCGAACCACCAAAGCCAACGGTATAGGCCAGCACACCCCAGTCATAACCACCCTGTTTGATGGCCAGTGCCGTCAACGGGATGTTGTCAAACACCGCCGAAACAAACCCGAGACCAAAGGCGGTCTGCCACGAAGCGACGGGCAGTTTCTCCACCGGCATCAGCGAGGCACAGGTCACCAGCGACAACAGGAAAATGCTGCCTTTAAGCGCCTCGGGTAACAGTCCCCAATCGGGTTGGCGCAGTGGCGCCGAGGCGAGCAGAGCGACCCAGACCGCGACACCAATCACCGGAAAGACATCAGCCACGCCAACAAAAACGACATTGGCCAACACGTTGGCGACGATGGCCAGAATCAGGATGAAGAACACAATAGCGATACGCGTACCGTCAATGGTGATCCCTTCGGCCGGAGCCGCGTTGATCGGTGCGTGGCGATGCTGCTGGATTGCTGCCGGAATACCGGTGATCACCAGTGCCACCACGGCGGCACTGTAGGCATGCAGCACAGCCAGTGGGCTAATCCCGGAAATCCACATCATGGTGGTGGTGGTGTCCCCCACGACACTACCCGATCCACCAGCATTGGAGGCAGCGACAATCGCGGCCAAATAACCAATATGGACCCGCTTACGGAACACGATATTGGCAATGGTACCACCAATCAGGGCCGCAGCAATATTATCGAGAAAACTAGATAGGACAAAGATGATGACCAACAAGGCAAAGCCACCCATCCAGCCGGATGGCAGGAATTTGGGCAGAACCTCCGGCAAACCGGTGCGTTCGAAATGGTTGGAAAGCAGCGCAAAACCCAGCAACAGACAGAGCAGGTTGGTCAGAATGACCCACTCATGACCCATGTGCAGCATCAGGCCCGTGACACCGGCACCATACTTGAACCCGGTTACCAGCAATTTATACAGGATGATGACTGCCAAGCCGGTCAAGGCCACCTGCAGGGTGTGGCGATGCAACGTTGCCACGCCCAGCAAAGTCAGAGCAAAGAGGATAAAATCGAGAGGGATACCCAGGATCATCGGGCTATCGGGCACAGCGGCGGGGCCGCCTGCCGATGCCCAAAGATCCTGACCAACAAACATTGTAACGAGCAACAGGACAAAACGCCCATACCACATAAGACGACACTCCTGAATGATGGCTCCGCTGAAGCGGGGTCGTTGGTTGTAGTATCGGTATATTATTAAATGTTGATACAGCGGTCAAGTAACAGAAATGTGTCCGTAAGTTATCATCGTAATACAATATGACCCTGATCTACGGCGATAGCCACTTCGGTCAATCCCACCTTGCCTTCCGGATCAAGGCAACGGCCGCTGGCCAGATCGAATTTCCAGTTGTGAATACGGCACTCAATCGAGTCACCGTGATCGGTACCACGGCACAGGTTGGCCCTGGAATGGGGACAACGGCTATCGTAGGCCTTGACCTGATCGCCTTGGCGGAACAGGATCAGATCGCCATCGGGACCGTGAACCGTCTGCATGCGCCCCTGAGGCAGTTCATCCAGACGTGCCAAAACCACCAAACTACCCGTTGCAGCCGCCTTGGCATCGCTGGCATCGGTGGGCATGACCGGCAACAGGTCCAGCTCCAGCAGAATATCGATGGCATCGAGAATCTTGTTCAGTCCGGCGGCCGGAAAAGCCATCAAGACGGCGTCGAGAATCTCCTCACGGCTGGCCCCAGCCTTGAGCGCCTTGGGAGCATACTGACGCAATCCCCGTTCGGTACCGACGGTCACCTTGGTGACAATCTGGATCAGATGACGTGTCTTGTCGTCAAGAGCCTGGACGCTCTGTTTGTAGAATCCAAGCAGATGGGTAGCCGCTTCCGGACGAGCGGCAGCCAGATAACGTAATGCGGTCGACATGAGTCCATTATCCTTTCATTTCATTCAAGCCATGCCCGAGACAAACCGTATCGACAACGGGTTACCCGCTGTCGGCTTCTGTCCAAGGCCAATATAACCGTTGCCACGCAAAGCCCGTTCATCACGATGAACCAGCACCGTCTCACCCTCTTCGGTCATCATATAAGTACCATTGGTACTCTGGTCGACCAGCATGAAACGGTCGCGACGAAATTCGACCTTGGCGTGCAGCCGCGACGCCATGTTATCTGGTACCATCAGGTTGTTTTGCGAGCCCCGACCAATGGTTACCGAGGCCATGTCCTGGTTGACGACGACTTCATTATCGCCCGCACTCAGTTTCATAAACATCTTCGGGGCTGCCATGGCCGATGGCCCCATGCCACCCATCACGGTCAGTTCTTCTTCTTCGCCCCAGGTCAATTCGTAGATGTCGACTGGTTTGGCCTTGCCTTTAACCACGGTACTGATCAGCATACGGCTGTTACCCTGCAGATCGCTCGACATCAGCTCAATGCTCTCACCGGTGGTGATGATCTGGCTGGCCTTGGCCTGCGCCGCCATGCGTGCCGCCAAGTTGACCGCATCACCGAATACGTCCACCTTACTGCCATCGGTCTCCTGGATCACCTCACCAAAGTGAAACCCGACACGAATCTGCAGCTGCACCCCAGGAGCAAAATTCTGGCTGTCGACATCCTCCTGCATCTGTACCGCAGCACGGGCAGCATTGTCAGAGGTTGGGAAGGTGCACATAATTTCATCGCCAATGGTCTTGACCACCCGCCCACGCCACTGCCCAATAATACGTGACATCAACTCAAGGCAGCGTGAGGTGATATCGCGAGCGCGGGTATCGCCCAATTGTTCATACAGCTTGGTACTGCCACTGATATCGGCAAACATGATCGCCAGTTTCAGAGTCTCTTTCACGGTCGTCCCTCTTTAATGACGGTTTAGCGTAATACGTACGCTAAAATAACAGTAATATTGTCGCGTCCACCCTGCTTACGCGCCAAGTCAATCAGACGGTCGCAAGCCTGTGTCAAATTGGTCACCGAAACAGTGCTGAGCACACGGGTGATATCGTCGACCGTAATCATGCCGGTCAGTCCATCGGAACAGAGCAGCAGGATATCGCCAGCCTGTACGTCCTGATAATGCACATCCGGCTCTACCGTCTCGGAAGGGCCCATGGCCTGCAATACGATATTCCTGGCAGGTGCTGGTCCATGCTGGCCGTAGCGCAGCCAGTGCTGATAAAGGGTATGATCTTCGGTCAGCTGCTTTATCTGGCCGGAACGAAACAGATAGCAACGACTGTCGCCGACATGAAACAGCACCGGACGAGCCGACGGCGTCGGCAACCACAGCCCCACCAGCGTTGAACCCATGCCACCGCCATCGCCATAGCCAGACCGCTCATTGATGGTATAGAGGACGGTATTGGTATTCTGAATGGCCTTGGTGACCAGCTCAAGGATGGAAAATCCGCCATGAAACACCTGATCGAGATGCCGATCAACCTGGACACGCGGCAGGGTAGCGGTCTCACCACCATCAGGATTGTGGGGATCAGATGGATTGTCCGGTTGACCACTGGTGGCACGCTGCTCGACCTGCTCTCTCAACGGCCCAAGAAACTGCACCATTTCGTTGATCACCCGGGCACTGGCTACCTCACCAGCGGCATGTCCTCCCATGCCATCCGCCACCATGATCACGCCGGCATCAACATCGACCGCAAAGCTGTCCTCGTTGAGCGTACGCACACAGCCAATGTCCGTCTGCCCGGTGACATGCAGCCGATTGGCAATTGTCTGGCTCATTGCGCCCCTCTCTACATACCTCTGAGTAAAGAATAAAATCCATTGCGACGCTATCGTAACCTGTCCATCGTTCTGCTGCCAGTTTTTTTCTTAACGGGACGACAGCATGGACCCTGCTGCCTCTTGATGGCGCCGCAGCTCATCCAGTTTGCGCATCTCGAACGAACTGATCAATCCTGCATTTTCAGGGGTTGGTTCAGCAAAGTAGTGACGCAAACGCCGTAAATGCTCAATCTCCCTAGCCGTCAGGGGCGGTTCCCATGGGTGGATCACCAGCAGGTCAGCGGCAATGCGCACCAGCTTCTCTGCTGCCGGAAATTGCCGAAACGAGACCACCGGACCACAAGATGGGCAAGCTGGATGGCGCGGATTATCACGCATCAGGTTATGCGCCGCCCCACCACTCCATCCTGCCCATACCACCGGTCGGCTGGCATCCCGATAGATAGACCACGGCGTAATCTGCCCATGCCCGGCTTGTCCAGCCTGATGACGTCTGGGTGAATCAAGCACGTAGACTTGGCCCTGCCAGCGCACCACCAGGATAACATGATAGACCTGATCGGCTGTTGCCTGGCCCAAGGTGACAAGCCGCATGTCCCGTTCCGGAAAACCGGCTTCCCTGAGCAACAGCAGCTTGGCAATGGCGTAATCCTCACAATCCCCACCAGCACGGTAGGCCTCAACGGGAGCCTGCCACACATTGTCGGGATCATCGCGATAGACCATGCGCTGGTTGACCACGGTCTGTACGGTCTGCAACTGCTTCAGAACCGGTAACTCCCTGACTGCCAGCAGATCCGTTATCCAGCTGGCTGGCCGGTGTTGGTCATGGCGGACCATAACCTGTGCCAGCTTATGGGAGCGCCCGGAAGGATCCTGCTGCTGCAAGGAGTCACGGAACAGCTGTGGCCACGCTGTCGGATCGGTGACCGCAGCCACAGCTGGTATCGTCATGGAGCAACACAGCAGCAACAGCCAAAGAACTCGCATCAACGCCATTGACTCAATAGCCAACACGATGAAACACCAGTCGAGGCATGAGTTGATCGTCGCAGCGGTCAACGCGCAACCGCGTCAGATTGGCATAGGGCACCACAATGCGCGATAAATGCTCCAGCGGCAGGGCCAGCACCAGGCTGATCAGGACACGAACGACGCCACCATGGGTCACCACCAGTAGATGCTGCTGTGGATAATCCTGCAGCCAACTCTGCCAAACACCCTGGATGCGTTGCTGAAAAGGCTCCATGGGTTCCCCTTGTGGTGGCGTATGGTGCAATGGATCGCGCCAGAACTGACGCAACGCCTGACCATCCTGTGCCAGAATCTCGGCTGTGGTACGCCCCTCCCAAGCACCAAAACCCATCTCACGCAATCCGGGTTCGACAACAACCTCAGCAGCTGGTTGAAGTCGTTGGCCTAACACCCCAGCAAAATCAGCACAACGACGCAACGGGGATGTGATAATACGCTGCCACCCCCGTTCGGCAACCGGCAAGCTGGCAAGCGTCCGCTCCATCTGTTGCCAGCCGCTGGCGGACAGAGGATCATCCAGCGAGCCTCGGTAACGCTCTCCACCTTCCGGTTCGCCATGCCGCAACAGATCAACCGTCAGTAACAGATCCTGAGCTGGCTTATTCATGATCTCCGAGAGCCATATCACGCTGAAGAGCACAGGCCAATCGTAACAGCGGCACAGCGGCAGCAGCGCCACTGGCCTCACCCAGACGCATGTCGAGCTGTAGCAATGGCTGAGCCTGCAGGGATTTGAGAATGGTCAACTGTCCAGGTTCAGCTGAGCGGTGAGCAAAGATAAGCCACTCGGCTAGTTTCGGGTGGATGGAAGTAGCCACCAGAGCCGCCACACAACAGACAAAGCCATCCACCAATACCGGAATACCTTGCTGACCACAGCGAATATAGGCACCACACAGAGCGGCTATCTCAAAACCACCCAGAATACGCAAGATGTCGATTGGAGTGGTCAGAAAAGAGGCGTGAACCTCCAGGGCCCGCTGAATGACCGCTACCTTACGGGCCATACCCTGTTCATCAAGACCGGATCCAGGTCCTACAACAGACTCTGGCGATAGACCCAGCAAAGCTGACAGGATCGCCCCGGCGGCCGTGGTGTTGCCAACCCCCATGTCTCCACCGACAAAAAGGCGTGTACCGTGATCACGCGACCGCTCGACAGCCTGCCAACCGGCTTCCAGGGCCTTGATCAGCTGCTGCTGGTCCATAGCTGGACCGTGGAGAAAATTGGCACTGCCACGACCAGCCCGATGCGCTACCAGACCCGTTTGCGGCGGCAGAGGCTGAGCCGTGGCGATGCCCACATCCACCACCTCCAAAGCCACCCCCAACTGCCGCGCCATGACGGCAATCGCTGCACCGCCACCGAGAAAATGCCGCACCATGATCTGGGTAGTACTTTGCGGATAGGCGGATACCTGTTCGACCGCTACACCATGGTCGGCACAAAACAACACAATACGGGCTGGATCGACCGATGGCTGGTCGCTGTGCTGCATGCCAGCCAGACGCACCGCCAACGTTTCCAGCATGCCCAATGATGCAACCGGCTTACAAAGTCGGGCCAGATGCTGTTGCACCTCCTGCCGCTTGGTATGAGCAATGGCAGCAATGGGCTGATAAATCCACTTGATGCCCATGGCAGTGCCCTACCCTGCCATCAGACGGCGATGTTCCACCATAAGACAACGATCCTGCACCGCCATAAGACCAGCCTGCCGCACAATAGCCATGGCCTCCTCGGAGATGATCTCGCTCTGTAACCAGAAAGCCCTCACCCCACCGCGCTCGACCGTTGTGGTAGCAAGGGGAGGGGTGTCCTCAGCCCGGCGAAACACATCGACGATATCGATGGTGATTTCAGCTGGAACCTCGGCTAGCGAAGGATAGCATGTCTCACCCAAAATATCACGACACTGCGGGTTGACCGGAATGATGCGGTAGCCCTGCTCCTTGAGGTAGGCAGCAACACGATAGGAGGGACGGTCGGTTTTCGGTGACAGGCCAATCACGGCGATGGTGTGAGCGGTGCGAAACAGCTGTTGCATGGCCTGATCGGAATCGGTCTGGTTCATGGACGGTGGTACTCCCCTGACAAATGGTGGTCAATCTATAGACATCTCTGGTCAGCCCCGACGCTGTCCAGTTGCTGGATGGTCCAGAAAACACGGCTTTCACCGGTCGGGGTATCAATCAACTGAAATTTACAGGAAACACAAAGCCACCGGTCGTTACCGGCGCGAATGGACAACTGCAGCGGCCCTAGCGTGTGACAGTGTTGCAATAACACCACGATAGCCGGCCAGAGAGCAGCATCGCTGGCAAACAGGGTCACCGGCTGACCCACGACCTGATCGGTCACCACCCCCAGCAGCTCACAGCCACTGCGGTTGATGGCCAGAATGGTCTGGTCGTCGTGGGGATCGAACCAGACAGCTGGTTCAGTAATGTCGTCCGGATTGAGTACCGCCTGCCGCGAATGCACCGAACGGGTCATCTGGTTAAGCAGGGCCGTCTGTGTCACCAGACCCAGCAGCCACCCAGAAGAATCAACGACCGGCAAGCGACGCCGCCCGGTCTGATGAAACAGCTCAATGACCTGCAACAGATTCTGCTGCGCCGATACGGTCATAGGTTGACGCTGCATCAGATCGACGATGGATAACGCCGGACTCCAGTCGACACGAACGCGCCAGCGCAGCATATCCCCCTCGGTGATGATGC
>JADGCH010000099.1:4720-7099 GCA_015229115.1 Magnetococcales bacterium | reverse complement strand
TCATGACCCTGCTCCAGCAACCAGGCTGCCGTGGCGGAAGAGTCGACACCGCCTGTACCGTCAACTCACGAATGCGCTGCAACGCCGATGTCGTCTCTTCCAGCGACCCATCCGCTACCTGTACCAGCGAAATGGCATCGTTAGCGTTGCGCACCGCCTGATTCAAACCTCGTACCTGGGCCGTCATACGGGTGGTGATCGATAGCCCAGCGGCATCATCAGCCGCATGGTTGACCCTCAACCCGGAAGAAAGCCTCTCAAACGTCTTACCCAGCGCCATGGTGGAGCGAGTCAGATATCTCTGAGACTGCAGTGAAGGAATATTGGTGTTGATAATAATAGCCATGATCCTATCCTCCCTGTTATCGCTTTCCTGCGATACAACAAATGACATCCATCTCCTGCGAAACCCCTCCATGGGTCTCATGCTGGGCTGATCGCTTTACAGGGTCAACCCCAACCCTGAACCTCACAAGAACCCTGCTGACAGAGGTGGCAGACCGCATCCTTGCGGTACTGCCTCATCCTGTCAACCTCAACGTTCCCCGCGCAAGCCATCCGTGCTGACGGGAGAACCCAACGCCGTCCTGGCCATCGGCACACCGTCCTGGTGCACACGCCTATGCCTTCCCTGGCGAATCTGCTATACACCCCTCACCCCCCTACCCCTCTCCACCTGTGGGAGATGGGAGAAGGTCAATTACTTCAACAGCAGCAGTGCTACCTGTGGCTGCTGGTTGGCCTGGGCCAACATGGCGGTACTGGCCTGCTGCATGATCATGTTGCGGGTCAGGTTAGCTGTCTCAGAAGCAATATCCGTATCCGTGATGCGGGAACGAGAGGCACTCATGGCCTCCGACATATTGCTCAGATTGGCAACAACCACCTCAAACCGGTTCTGATAGGCGCCCAGCTTGGAACGCAGGGTCGTCACCTTTTCAAGTGCCGTATCCACAGTCGACAGCAGGGCGGTAATCACCGATGCTGCAGTCCCGCTGAAAGCATTGGACAAGGCATTGATACCTATGCCAGCTGCATTCAGGGCACTGATAGTAATCGACAGATATTGACCACTATAGGCACCCACCTGAAACTTCTTGCCGGTAAAACTACCGTTCAGCAGTTTCTGACCATCAAAGGACGTATGGTCAGAGATACGATCAATTTCACTGATGAGCTGATTGACCTCCTTCTGAATATCGGCCCGGTCTGAAGAGCTGTAACTGTCGTTGGCAGCCTGTACCGTCAATTCCCGAATGCGTTGCAGCGCCGTGGTGGTCTCCTCGAGCGACGACTCAGCCACCTGTACCAAAGAGATGGCATCGTTGGCATTACGACCAGCCTGGTTGAGACCGCGAATCTGCGATGTCATGCGGGTACTGATCGACATGCCAGCTGAGTCATCGGACGCATGGTTGATACGCAACCCTGATGACAGTCGCTCAAACGTTTTTTCCAATGCCTGCGTGGCATGTTCAACGGATCGTTGTGTTCGCAACGATGGTACGTTGGTTTGTAACACTAAAGCCATAATTCCCTCCCTGTTTCGCGATGCGAGTCCTGTTCTCAATCCCTGATGGGTCCCATCCGTGGGTACCCGTGTGAGTTGCTCGTTTTACAGGGCCAACCCGAACCCGTGCGAAGTCATCAACACCTTATGGATCAAGTCCGTTTTTTGACTTCCATGGACGCCGCAACTGGAATCAGCAACGTCGTCTCAGAACCGTTGACAATGGTACGGTGTAGCTCCCAGGCAACAGAGAGCCCTTCCATCAGAGACATACTGGATAATTTACGCTCCTCTGTAGCAGGACGTTGCTGTGGCTTGGCAACCATTCCCTTTCTTTGAAACAGTACATTTCTGGACATTCCAGGGCAGGAGATAGCTCCATTGGTTACCGTCCAGCCACGCGGAATTGACACCGTTTTACTTCTGACAGAATTCCTGCTGCCACTATCGCTCCTGGGAGCGATGGAACGCTTTCTCGCCATGTTTCGTTGCCCCACATTCGTTTTGGTAGAGGTCTGGACCGTACGCACCGAATTGGCCAGAAAGATCTCACGGTTCATGGCGCCCATTTGTTCAACAAACCACAGAGGGAGCTGCGAGCAGACAAACTTCTGTCCCGCTGGCACTGCGTCAAACAGGGCCAACAGCCTTGTCAAAGGTTGAACACCTGTTTTCCTCTGCCGCTGATGCAGCAAGGTGGCATCAACGCGCATCACCTCTGGTAGTGTAGAACAATTGGACATCCTTCTTCTCCCTGGATAGCGGAACCTACCCGAATCAGCGCACTCCACCCAGCAGTTGCAAGGCAATCTGCGGCTGCTGGTTGGCCTGAGCCAACACCGCCGTCCCAGCCTGCTGCAAAATGGTAT
>JADGCH010000099.1:0-4621 GCA_015229115.1 Magnetococcales bacterium | reverse complement strand
GTCTGCGTCAAAGCACCGGTCGATTTGGTCAGTTGGCGCTGCGCATTGATAGAAGCCACGTTGGTGTTGATATAAAGTGCCATGATGAAAATCCTCCAGCATTATTGTGCTATGAACCGTCCATGGCTGGAGGTGAGTTGTTCATTAACCAGGTCAACCCTAACCCGTCATTCTCTCTGATCCCTTACGTCGTTAGCTCGGCGCCACCTATCATCGCGCCCCACCCAGCAGTTGCAGGGCAATCTGTGGCTGCTGGTTGGCCTGAGCCAACACCGCCGTCCCAGCCTGCTGCAAAATGGTATTGCGCGTCAGATTGGCCGTCTCATAAGCAATGTCGGCATCGGTAATCCGTGCCCGTGATGCCGATGTACTCTCGACCACATTGGCCAGATTGGCCACAATCGACTCAAACCGGTTCTGTACTGCACCCAGATTGGCCCGCAAATCGGCCACACTGTTCAGCGCTGTATCGATCTTCGCCAAGGCACCCTGCGCATTCGATACGTTGGTAATCAACGTACTCATGCTGGCAGTGGTCATATTACCCAACAGATTCGTGGTCGTTGCCGCACCAATGCTCACCCGCAAACGCTGACCGGCAAACATGCCAATCTGGAAGTATTTGCTGGTATAAGTCCCATCCAGCAGGTTCTGGTTGTTGAAATGGGTCGTCGACGCAATACGCTGAATCTCCGACAGCAGTTGATCCACTTCCTTCTGCAGACTGCTGCGATCGGTGAGATTATAGGTGTCGTTCGACGCCTGCACCGCCAGCTCGCGAATCCGTTGCATGGCATTGGTGGTCTCGTCCAGAGCCCCTTCCGCTACCTGCACCACCGATATACCATCGTTGGCGTTGCGAATGGCCTGGTTCAACCCACGAACCTGCGCCGTCATGCGCTGGCTGATGGCCAGCCCGGCCGCGTCATCCTTGGCCGAATTGATCCGATAACCAGAAGACAACCTCTGGAACGTCTGCGTCAAAGCACCGGTCGATTTGGTCAGTTGGCGCTGCGCATTGATAGAAGCTACGTTGGTATTGATATAAAGTGCCATGATGAAAATCCTCCAGCATTATTGTGCCATGAACCGTCCGTGGCTGGAGGTGAGCTGTTCATTTTAAAGGGTCAACCCTACCCTTATTCTGGATCCTGCTTTGTTCCTGAAAGGCGCGATCTATCGATGAAGATAAGACGAGCGTCCCCCACATATCAGTTGGTCCGGATCAGACATGGATCATCAATGATTCCTTGCTGACGTAACCTTGTTCTTTATTATTTTTTTACTAACATACGATATTTTGTATCAGTGTCACTACTTTGTTTATCGTCATGTCCTTGTGATTCCTTAAGCATTTTTTTATTGCATCCGGTTATCAGGACATGGACGAGCAAACGGATAGCGTTGCCATCTGTCAAGAAGACAGGTCGCATCCCCCCACCAAACCAGTTTACCAGCCGGCCTCATCCTGTTACAGGAACAGACCAGCCTGATATCATTATTATTATAATTGTCTTACTGCTTTCAATATCGTCATGATAGACAGATATCTTGAATGATTTATTAACTTATTCGTCACCGACCCACAACAACGCGGGCAGCGCCAGAACAGCTCCGCCATCATCCATGAGACTCTTATCGTCGTCATGCTCCACGGAGATTACCGTTTTTTGTCACCGGATCACGATAACCGGACGGATCGAACTCTACCTCGGCAAAGCCGGCAGCCCTTATGCCATCCGTCAGACGGCTGCACAGGGAGGCATCGGACAGGCGCCATAGCTCATCAGCCCCGACTTCAATACGGGCCCGTGTGCCATGGTAGCGCACCCGGTAGACCCGAAATCCTTCGTGGCGCAGCAGCGTCTCGGCCTGTTCGACCTGATGCAGCCGCTGTTGGGTAATCAGGGTAAAAGAGGGAAAACGGGAGGAAAGACAGGCCAGGGCCGGTTTCTCGGCTGTCGGCAATCCCATCTGCTGTGACAGGCGCCGAATATCGGCCTTGCCCAGACCGGACTCCAGCAGTGGAGCCCGCACCCCATGCCGACGTGCTGCCTCCATACCGGGACGATGATCAAGCAGATCGTCCTGATTGGCGCCATAAACCAGCTGCCAAGAGTCGCATTGGTACTCACGCATGATGGCGCGGCACAGGGTAAACAGGCCATCTTTGCAATGGTAGCAACGATCTGGCCCGTTGTTGGTAAACAGGGGATTGTCCATCTCACCGCTATGGCGTAAAACATGACGGACACCAATCCCCTGTGCCAATTGCTGACACTGCTGGCGTTCATGGCCAGACAATGTCGGAGAGAGGGCGGTGATGGCGATCACCCGTTCCGCACCCAGCACATCGACCGCCCGTGCCAGCAGAAACGTTGAGTCCACCCCACCCGAGAAAGCTACCGCTACGCCCGGCCATTGCTGCAATATCGCCTCCAGGGTCACTCACGATTCTCCAACACCTTGCGGGCGATATGGCTCGGAACAGTCTGGCTGGTGGACAGACGCATGGTATAAAGGCCCCGACCGGAGGTCATGCTGTGCAGCATCTGGCCATAATCAAGCAGCTCGGCCATCGGTGCTTCAGCCTGCACCGACTGCTGCCCTCCCGATCTCGGGACAACACCAACAATACGACCACGCCGGCTGTTGAGGTCGCTGATGATGTCCCCCAACCGGTCATCCGGTACCATCACTTCCAGACGCATCACCGGTTCAAGCAGTACCGGGTCGGCCTCAGCCATGCCCTTTTTGAAGGCCATGGAGCCAGCCACCTTGAAGGCGTGATCGGATGAATCGACCGAGTGGTAGGTTCCATCGACCAGACGCACCTTGACATCCACCACCGGATATCCGCCCATGACACCACTTTCCATGGCCTCACGGATGCCTTTTTCCACAGACGGAATAAACTGCTTCGGAATGACGCCACCGACAATGTGATCCTCGAACAGAAAACCGGCTCCCCGCTGGGCAGGCTCGATCTCGATCCAGCAATCACCATATTGGCCATGTCCACCGCTCTGCTTCTTGAGTTTACCCTGGACACGGACAGAACGGCTGATGGTCTCCTGATAGGCCACCTTGGGTATTTTGAGCGTAGCTGTCACACCATATTTGCGTTTCAGACGCTCCAGAGCAACACCGAGATGGGTCTGACCCATGCCGGACAGAATCATCTCATGGGTATCGAGCCGGCGCTGAAAACGTAACGTCGGGTCCTCCTCCGTCAAACGTGCCAGCCCGGATGAAGCCTTCTCCTCGCTTTTTTCATCCACCTCAATGGCAAAGTTCATCAGCGGTTCCATATACTGGACGCGCTGATAGTAGATGGGTGCATCGATGGCACACAGGGTATCTCCGGTCCTGGCTTGGGTCAGCTTGGCCATGGCGCCGAACTCACCAGCCCGCAGCACGTTGACCGGAGCCATCTCCTTGCCCTGCAATCGAAATAGTCGCCCGCCGCGCTCCCTAACCTGCTGGGTGCTGTTGTACAGTTCCTGTTCCCCGTGCAGCTGTCCGGAGAACACCCGGATGATCGAGTGCTTACCCGCAAAAGGATCAATGGTGGTGCGGACCACCAGGGCTGAAAAGGGATCGTTGACGTCGGCATGCCGCACCACTTGCTGTCCCGCCCGGGTCGGATCGGTGCCGGACAGAGGTTTGATGTTGGCTTTGTCGACCGGACTGGGCAGATAGCTGACGATGCCATTAGCCAATGCCCGTACACCAATATTGGCCTTGGCCGAACCACAGAAGATCAACAGCAGACGACGTGTCAGAACAGCCTCGCGCAGACCACGGTGGAGCTGTTCTTCCGATGGAGAAACCTCGTTTTCCAGATAGTCCGCCAACAGCTGGTCATCGACCTCTACCACTTTCTCGACCAGTTGACGACGGTAATAATCGGCGTCGCTGCGCATCTCCTCCGGAAACGCAATCTGGGTAAATACCCCATCACGTGCTGACCAGGCCGTCATCGGAATGAGGTCGATGATGCCGCGGAAATCCTCACCAGCACCAATCGGAATGGTAACAGGCAGCGCTGTCACCCCCAGAGTCTGTTCAATATGACCCAGAACACGGATGAAATTGGCCCGGGGCTGATCCATCTTGTTGATGAAGCCAATGACCGGTACCATTGCTTCCTCGGTCATGTGCCATAGTCGTTCATTCTCCGGCTTGACGCCAGACAGGCCGGAAAAAAGCAGCACCGCCCCACCGACACTGTAGAGCGCCCCTCGCGTCAGTTCAAGAAAATCGACAAACCCAGGCGTATCGACCAGATTGATCCGTTTGTCACGCCAGTCGACATGACCCACGTGCGGTAGAATGGTCAGACCGTGAGCCACCTCCTCGACCTCGTTGCTCATGACGCAGCTGCCCTTCTCCACCATACCACGCTGGGGAATGGCACGGCCGTTAAAAAGCAGGGTTTCAGCCAGAGTCGTCTTGCCACCACCGCCGTGGGCTATCAAGGCAACGTTGCGTATAGCATAGATATCATAAGGGTCACTCATGGAACGGATCCTTTCATTGATGCCAAACCACCTGAGATAAGGGAAACACCGGACCTTCACGACAAACGCGACGGTAAGACCACGGTTGGTCTGCTGTC
>JADGCH010000098.1 GCA_015229115.1 Magnetococcales bacterium | reverse complement strand
GCTTTTAACTTCCCTGACGCTGCTGATGGCCCTGCTGGATGTAACGGCCTCTGCGCCGCCGCAGGTCATCATTCCACAGGTCACTGCTGTGCAGACGGTTGATCGGGTGGTGGTCTATAAACAGCGCCGCTTGCTGGAGCTCTGGTCGCAGGAGCAGCTGGTAAGGCAGTATCGCGTCGCCTTGGGCAGCAACGCCGTCGGTGCCAAGCAACGGGAAGGTGATCGTCGTACACCGGAAGGACGCTACACGCTCGACTGGCGCAACCGTACCGACAGCCTCTACCATTTTTCCATTCATATCTCTTATCCCAACGACAGCGAGCAGCAGCAGGCCAGTCAACAGGGCTTCTCTCCTGGTGGGCTGATCATGATTCATGGCCAGCCCAACTGGCTGGCCGGGTTCGCACCGGTCTACCGTCCCTACGACTGGACCTTGGGCTGTATTGCCGTCAACAACGAGGCCATGGAAGAAATTTTGCAGCTGGTTTACGACGGCACACCCATTGATATTTACCCGTGATCACCCTCCTGTTCACAGATCTTTTCGACCGTGTAGGTCAATATACTGGGGTGATGCTGCCAGCAGTCACCGGATAGCCCGGCCTTGGCGCAGAGATGGGCCAGAAAGTCGACCGGATCGGGCAACTGATGCCATACCTGCGGCAGGAAGGTGGCTCGCCGTCCCCCTTGCGATAGGATCACGCCATGCACACCGGGTTGCAACTGCTGCATCAGGTCGGCCCCGTCACGGTAGGCCAACGGTTGCGGCTGGGTCAACAGCGATAGTTCAATCCGCACCTGCGCCAGTTCAGCAAGGGTCAACGGGCTGAAGCGTGGATCGTGCCGGGCCGCAGCGACGCTGTTTTCCAGTAGGTCGATGGCCAGTGAGCGGTAGGGTTCCAGGCTACCTATACAGCCACGCAGTTGTCCATGCAGGGACAGCGTGACAAAACAGGCGCCCGGTTCGACCAGGGTACGGTCTGCGGCAGCCAGCTGTTCTGGTTGCAGCCCCGGTTGTCCTTGCAGCAGCAGGGTGAGGTGCTGTCGTACCCATGGTAACCAGTGAGGGTTCATGACTGGACTCCTTTGGATGGAGAAGGTTGTGACAAGGCCTGTAGCGCCCGTTGAATTTCCTCGGCCAGCTTCTGGTAGACCTGCTGGGCCTGTGGCCAATCTTCCATTTCAATCTGGCCATGGAGGCGGGTCGACTGGCTCACGACCCGGTGGGCCCTGATGCCAGAAGCGATTTTTTTTAGACATTCTGTCGCGTTGGAGGCACGATCGGCATCCTGGTCGGTCAGGGCCTGCTGTAATTCCAGCAGGTGTTGAGGGACGTCGTTGATGAACGAGACGATCACGCCAGAGATCATCCTGATGCCTGGATCGATCGGATCAACATCGCCTGTAGAGGTGTCCCTCCTGCTGGTGGCAGGCCGGGCCACTCGGACACGATCCGGAGCAGGTGTACTGGCAGGCTGTTGAGGTACAGGGTTAACGGGATCTCTGGCAGGATTTCTGGGCAGGGTGACCCTGATTTCGGTGCCCTCATCATCGGAGGATTGCATGCCAATGGTGCCACCCATGGTTTCGGTGATCAACCTGGCCGAATAGGTGCCCAACCCGGTGCCTGATTTTTTGCCGGATGTGGTATACTTGTCAAAAAAACGCTGCCGTATCGATTCTGGCACGGCGCCCCGATTGTGAATGCGTACGGTGGCGGTGGGTCCTGAGGCATCCGTGTTCAGAGTGATGGTCACGGTCTGCTGTTCCGGTGAGGCCTCAAGGGCGTTTTTAACCAGATTGGCCAGCATCGAGTAACAGAGCACTTCTTCACCCAGGACAAAAAAGGTTGTAACCTCGTCTACAGCCTGCCCATTGACCCGGATATCCAGGGTCAGTTGCTGGTTGAGCAGCCACGACACCAGATCGGCTTTGATGTTGCGTAGGATCGACAGCAGGTCAACGTCTTGGGCATCGAGCTGATAGCTGCCTTGCTCCATGCGGTATAAGCCGAGCGAGAGATTGACCATGTGCAGGGCATTAAAGCCACTACGGCGGATGACCTGTAATTTTTTCCTGTGTTCCGGCGCGAGGGAAGGATCGTTGAGCAGCAAATCGGCATAGCCGATTACGCCGTTCAGGGGTGACTTGAGATCATGACGGGCGATGCGCTCGACCTGCTGTTTGAGCTGGTCGGCTTCAATGAGCTCGGCGTTCTGGCGCTCCAGTCTCTGGTGAGCGGCGCGCAGCTTCAGATGCGTTTTGACCCGTGCCTGAACGATCGGTGGCGAGATCGGTTTGGTGATATAGTCGACCGCTCCCAGTTCCAGTCCTCTGGTTTCTGCGCTGGCTTCTGTCATGGCAGTGACAAAGATGATCGGGATGTCGCGTGTCTGATCATCGGCTTTCAACTGGCGACACACCTCGTAGCCATCCATGTCGGGCATCATGATGTCCAGCAGGATCAGGTCCGGTGGTGTGTCCGACTTAGCCCGTCTCAAGGCCGTCTCGCCATTTTTGGCAACGACGGTGGTGTAATCTGGTCTGAGGATATCAACCAGCAGACTAATATTGAAACGCTCATCATCGACAATCAGGATGATCTTTGATGAAGCATGGTTAATCATGTTCAAGGCTCAGGATTCTCACTCATGGTAGACTTGCCCGTACCGAAAGGTAACCATTATGTATCTTCCAACCCGCAAATGCAAATCATCCTCAACAACATTGCTTCTGGTCAGGCTGACCAAGCGATTGAAATAGGTGACCGGGTCTGGTGGGTCGGTTATTTCCAGCCGGGTGATCCGTTCCAGTGTCATGTCTATCTAATTGAGCATGGCGATCAATCGGTTCTGATTGACCCGGGCTCCAGACTGACCTTTGTTCATACCCTGGACAAGATTAACCGTATCATCCCTTTTTCACAGATACGCTATTTTATCTGTCACCATATCGATCCAGATATCAGCAGTGCCTTGCTGATGATTGATGACAGGATCGACCGTCCTGATGCCGTGGTGGTGACTCATTGGCGCGCCAGCATGCTGTTGCAACACTATGGGCTAACGTCGCTGCCATTCTGGCGCATTGAAGAGCACCATTGGCAGCTCGACCTTGGCGGCCGGGTACTGGATTTTATCTTGACGCCCTATGCCCATTTCCCGGGGGCCTACTGCTCCTTTGACCGCCAAACCGGCATTCTATTTTCCAGTGATCTGTTTGGTGGACTGACCGAGGGTTTCTCGTTGCTGGCCACCGATGAGGGCTATTTTGAATCGCTGCGGCTGTTTCATGAGCATTATATCCCTTCAAAGGAGATTTTGGCGCACGCTCTGGACCGGCTGTTTGAACATCCGGTCACCATGATTGCGCCGCAACATGGTTCGATCATTCCGCATCATCTAATCGCTCCCATAACCCAGCGCCTCAGGGAACTGGATTGTGGTCTTTATCTGATGGCCAAAGACCATACCAACCTGATCCGTTTGTCCCAGTTGAACCAGATTTTGCGTGATATCAACCAGGCTATGATCACCAATCGTGATTTTGCCGATCTGGTTAGTACTCTGATGGCCATCGTCAACAGGCTGATTCCGGTCCAGTCGATTGAGTTTTTTACCGCCCTCTCCGGGCAACAGGCGCTGTATCTGACGCCTGCCAACCGTTTTCGTGGTCGGATCGTGATGTTGTCAGGCACGGTGCTGCAGCTGGCCCATGCCAACCGCCGCGATTGGTCAGAGACGCACGAGGAGCCTTTTCAGATCAACGATCAAGGTGGCAGCAGCACGGAGCTGTTACTGCCGCTGTTTGCTCCGGGTCATGGTCAGGTCGATGCGGTGGCCCTGTTTCGGTTGCAGCAGCCCCTGGTTGTCACCGCAGAAATCGGTGAGATGATGAGCCAGATGGCCTTTGTGCTGCAGGTAGCGGTCGAACGCCAACGCACGGAGTCCGAGCTGATGCAGGCCAAGGAGGCTGCCGAAGCGGCCAGTTTGGCCAAAGGGGCCTTTTTGGCCAACATGAGCCATGAAATCCGTACCCCCATGAATGCCATCATCGGTATGAGCTATCTGGCGCTGCAGACCGACATGACCGCCAAACAGCACGACTACCTGACCAAAATCCAGTTGTCGGCTCATAATCTGCTCGGCATCATCAACGATATTCTCGATTTTTCCAAGATCGAAGCTGGCAAGATGACCATGGAGACCCTGGCGTTCAAGCTGGATGACGTGCTGGACAGCCTCGCCAGCATGGTGGCCATCAAGACCGAGGAGAAGGGACTGGAACTGCTGTTCTCCCGCCCGCCGCAGGTGCCCAATCTGCTGTTGGGGGATCCTTTACGCCTGAGCCAGGTTCTGATCAATCTGACCAACAATGCGGTCAAATTCACCGACCAGGGAGAAATCTTTGTCGGTACCGAGTGGATGGGAGAGGACGACCACACGGTCCAGCTGCGTTTTACCATCTGCGATACTGGTATCGGCATGACCAAAGAGCAGACCGGTCAACTGTTCCAGGCCTTTAGCCAGGCTGATAGTTCCACCACGCGCAAATATGGCGGTACCGGTCTGGGACTTTCCATCAGCAAGCGTCTGGTGGAGATGATGGGGGGCACCATTGGGGTGGAAAGCAGGCCCGGCAAGGGGAGCCAGTTTACGTTTACCATCCGCTTGGGTCGTCAGTCTGCCCAAGCGGAGCAGCATAGCCTGCTGGCAGCCGATTTACGTGGCCTGCGCGCTCTGGTTGTCGATGATCACGACCAGTCAAGGCAGATTCTGACCGAGATGCTGACTTCCCTGTCCTTCGATTGCCATAGCGTGGCTTCTGGTGAGGAAGCCCTGGCAGCGGTGGAGGCAGCGGCCGTCGCATCCGATGCCCAGCCCTACCGACTGATTCTAATGGACTGGAAGATGCCCGGTATGGATGGTATCGCCACGACCTTGCGCATCAAGCAACATCCAGCCTTCACCAAGCCGCCGTTGGTTATTCTGGTAACGGCCTACAGCCGTCAGGAAGTGATCCAGCAGGCCCATCGCGCCGTGATCGATGGTTTTCTGGTCAAGCCTGTCAATCCATCCCTGTTGCTGGACGTCATCATGACCACGCTGGGTCAACGACCGCATGAGGGTCGAAAAACCAGCAAACGTCGCACGGATATCGATCGGAATGCACTCAAGGGCATTCAAGGGGCCCGGGTGTTGCTGGCCGATGACAATCCAATCAACCAGCAGGTCGCCACCGAACTGCTGGAAAGCAACGGACTGGTAGTCACCGTGGTGAGCAACGGTCGTGAGGCGGTTGCAGCGGTGGATCGGACTGATTTCGACCTGATTCTGATGGATATCCAGATGCCGGAGATGGATGGTTTTCAGGCTACGGCGGCCATTCGGCAACGTCCCCATCGGGCCCAACGACCCATTCTGGCCATGACAGCCCATGCCATGTCGGGTGATCGGGAGAAATCACTGGCGGCCGGCATGGACGACCATGTCACCAAGCCGATTGATCCGGTCAAACTGTTCAAGGCCTTGATTCAGTGGATTCCGGCCCGCGATCGTGTGACCACCGTGGTCACCAGCCAGCAGCGTCCCATCCATTCCCATCATGCCGATTTACCGGATCGTCTACCGGGCGTCCAGCTCGATGTCGCCTTGCGACAAGTCGGCGGCAACCGTTCCCTGCTGGCCAAGCTGTTGAAACAATTTTATCAGGATTATCAGGACATGGCGGCGACCCTGCAGGCAGCTTGGCAGCAGGGCGCAACGGATCAGGTATTGCGTTTGCTGCATACGCTGAAAGGTATAGCGGGTACGCTGGGTGCCACCGATCTGCATCTCGTAGTACGTGATAGCGAAGCGGCTATCAAAGAGCAGGGGCTCACCGTGGCAGGCAGCACATGGCTGCCACAGCTTGAACAGGCCCTGACCTTGGTGCTGCAAGGGATGGCCCAGTGGTCAGGTGTATCGGATCAGGGATTGATACAACCTGCCGAAGATCAGCCCGCCGTTGATACGGTGCAACTCACGCCGCTGCTGCTACAACTGGCCCAACGGCTGGAAGCCGGTTTTTCTTCAGCCATCGACCAACTCGACACCATCACGACGCATCTGGATCACAGCCAGCACAGGCCGGTGTTGCAGGCCATGCGACAACAGATCGAAGAGTATGAGTTTGAATCGGCCCTGCAATCGCTGGCGCAGCTGGCTCAAGCGCTGGGCGTGGACTGGCATTCCGTTGACCCTCCTCACCCCCCAACCCCCTCTCCCACAGGTGGAGAGGGGGAGGCATGAGATGATCCGTCTTACCCTCTCCCCTTGTGGGAGAGGGCAGGGTGAGGGGTGTTAAAAATCATAACACAAATAACTGGCATAACCGACCACGCGCTGTTTGTCACCCGCTGTATCGCCCGAGGTGCGGTAATCGGCCAGAATGACCTGCCAGGACTGCTGCTGTGCCAGATGGAGCAAGGCAGCCATACCGGTATTACCGCAGGCGTCACACTGGGCCATGGCCTGTGGGTCACGTGCCAGCATAGCCTGGTGGCAGGACTGATCCTTGTGGCGCGCAGCTTCGTAAGGGAGGAAATGGGATAAATCCGACGAGCAGATGATCAGGTCGTCCGGACTGCGATAACGGTCGATGAGCTCAGCCAGTCGCTGGGGTGCCATGCGACCAAATACCATCGGCACCAACCGGTAGCCGCTGTTGCCGATGGTCTCCTGCAAAAAAGGCAGATGAACTTCGAGCGAATGTTCCTGTTGATGGGGCGCTGGATGGTCGATGACATCGGGCTCGTCGGCTACCATCTGACGTGTCAGCTCCCAGTCGACTTCAACAGCGCCCAATGGCGTCAGAAAATGGCGATAGTTACCGACGGACACGCCTTCCAGATAGACACGGTGGCTTGGTCCGATGAGAAAAACGCGCCGCATCGTTCCCTCAGCGGCCCAGTGTTCCGGCAAGGTGCGATAGGCATGGGCGGCGGTGTAGCCCGAGTAAATATAACCAGCATGCGGGGCCACCATGGCTCGTGGCAGGGGACGGTTTGGCTCCACTTGTTGCAACAGCGATTGCACCATCTGGCGCAGTACTTCGGGTTGATGCGGATAGAAGGCACCGGCAACGGCCG
>JADGCH010000097.1 GCA_015229115.1 Magnetococcales bacterium | reverse complement strand
ATACTGTTGGCCATGGAATCCAGCAGCAAACGCAGAGCATCAAGCGGAAGAATCGAGGGCGGGCGCAGCAACAGCATCATCACCAGCTCATTGCGTAATCGGGTCATGGTGCAATCTTCGATGTGACAACCGGCCTCAAACAGGGAATGGGTCAGGGCCACGACGATACCGGGACGGTCACGACCGGACAGGGTCAACAGAAAAAAAGGCGCCACGCTAATGCTCCATAGACGAGTGAAGGGGGTACAGGGAAGAATGTATTTGCCCGTAAGCAAGCATTTCTTGTACCATGGCGCTGGAATGTAGTATAATTACGACTATTATATTTAAAATTTATGACAAGTATGATATTAAAGTATGAAAGAGCTGCAACATGGCCAATTTTAGACATATTCCATGTGGGTCACCCGTTAACGAAAGCGAGTCGCGAGCCATTCAAAGGCTTGGAAAACTTGAAAGTTTACCCAATGGGCCGTGGAGACTGCTCTCCAATGTCAGTCATTCTATCAACAGGTATCGATTACCTGACGAGATTGACCAGATCATTGTTGGCCCAACTGGTGTATTCGTCGTCGAGGTCAAGCATTGGGACAGCAACTATGACAAGAAAAATGAACTGACTGCAAGCAAGGAAGCCGAGCGTCTAAACGAGAAGGCACGCCGTGTTAAAGGGAAACTGATAACCGTTTTTAATCCTGGTTTTGTAACACCCCGCTTTCTATTGACTGCCAGTGACACGACTGGTTTACAGAACAATCAGAGAAAAACAATTAGGGGAGTGGGTGTTTTTGGTCTGTCTGAGTGGCAAGAATTGGTCGGCGGACATGCAAGCCTTTCTGCCGATCAAATCGATCGAGCTGTCACTTTACTGCAACCTGCCACCAAGGAGATTCTGACTGGAGATCTTCTCTACTTTGCTGATTTAATTGAGCTGAATAGGATTTCATCTGGTGAAGATTCATTCCACCGTATTTATCGTGGTCGACATCGAACTAGAGGTGATAAGGTTATCTTACACCTGTACGATCTATCGGCCAGTCGTTTCAAGGATGCCAAGGGAATTGCTGAACGTGAGTTTGAAGTCATTCAGTGTTGGCAAAAATCACCTTATATACCCAAGTTACTGGATTCTTTTCAGAGCGCTGATCACTACCCAGGTGAGCTGTTTTATTTTTCGATGGTCGATCCGGATGCTGTGTCGGTCGAAGAACGTACCAAGTACGAGTGGAGTCATGCTGATCGGCTAAAATTTGCTTGGACAGCCATGGAGGTTCTTCTTGAGTTTCATCAACCTCAGGAAGCGGGCTTAGAGAAGATCATCCATCGCAATATTACGCCGCAAACCTTGCGTGTACGGAGTGATGGAAAACCACTTTTTACTGATTTCAGTCTGAGTCGTCTTGGATCAGCCCCTACCATCTCCCACGCTGTTGCGTCGACGAGTACTGGTGAAAACTGGATTGCTCCAGAAGTTCGGCGGGATGGCATAGCCTGCGCCGACAGTGGGGCAGATGTCTTCGCTCTCTGTGTCACGTTACAACGACTGTTTGACAATTCACCACAAAACCGGGCAATCTTGAACGTCTTGCAACAGGGCTGTAGAGAGGAAAAGGAACAACGCCCTGATCTACCAGTTTTAATAGCAGCCCTTAAAGCTATTCCTGTTGCTTTGGATACCAGCGATTCGACACCATTGGACGCGCATTGTTGGCATGAGGATACAATCGTTGATTTTCGGGATTCCAAATATAGGATCAGTGGTTCGTTGGGTAGTGGGGGTATTGGACGAACATTCAGGGTAGTGCAAATTGATCCCGATTCACAGGAGGAATATGGGGTCTATGTAGCCAAGTTGATCTATCATCAGCAGGATGGTGAGAGCGCTTTGCGTGCCTACAAAAAGGTGCGTTCCCATACCACCCACGACCACATGTCAGCTATCCATGAAATTGCCCACGAGTGGAGAAAAAACGAGCTGGTTGCGTTACTGAAATGGGTGGAAGGAGAGCCTCTGGCCAACCTGAGAGGTGTGTTGGCCATTTACGCCGAGGATTGTGATAAACCATTTCAAAACATGATCTTGGATTGGATCAAAGATCTGTGTTCAGCTCTTCAGCACTTGCATCAGGCCGGATTGGTCCATGGTGATATCAGCCCGCAAAATATTATTGTGCATCAATCGTCGGTTACCCTGATTGATTATGATGCGGTAACAGATGTTGGTGCTCCTCCACGCAATCGTAATCCCCTCTACGCCAGTTCGGAAGTGGACCGTGGCGAGAGCATTCACCCCAGAGATGATCTCTTTGCCTTGGCAGCCAGCCTATTTCATGTGCTGTTTGAGCGTGATCCGTTTCTGTTTCCTGGTGGTCAACGAACCAAAACCAAAGGAATATATTGGGATGGCATAAAATGGGATGGTCTTGAAGAGGTTAAAGCTTTTCTTGATGGGGCAACGTCTCCCATTATTGAGCAGCGTTTTGAACAAGCTGAGGTGGCTAAACGATTTGTCAATCGGCTGTTGTCACCGGAGACAGCTGTCATCGATCGGGAAGAGTTGTCTCCATCAGCCAGTATAGCAGCAGAACATAATTCGTGGTTAAGAGAGCTGCTGTCAGGCTATCCAGGCTCTCGTTATGGTAATAGCGAAACCCGTGGCCTTGACTCAGAATTTTCCCGTAATACTTATGTCGAAACAGAGCTGGATCATCGCCTGCGTGACGAGATTAACAGCGGTCAGCTTCATCTGTTGCTGTTGTTTGGCAATGCTGGCGATGGCAAAACGGCCTTTTTGCAGCATCTGTTGCAACAGCTCGGGCTAGAACCAGGTTCTTCAGAACAACGTATCCAACAACATCGTCTGAAAGATGGTCGTACTCTGCATGTCAATCTGGATGGTTCAGCTTCCTGGAAAGGTCAGTCTGCCAATGAGTTGCTGGATCAATTTTTGGCACCATTTCATTCTCTTGATCCTGCAGAGAGCGTTCAGAAACCCCATATACTGGCAATCAATAGCGGCAAGCTGTTGGAGTGGTTAGAAAGTACCGACGAGAGCCCACTAGCCGACTACCTGTATCAGGCGATATTTCGTGACGAATCAGATAGCCATAATGACGTAACAATGGATGAACAGCCTAAGCATGTTCGTTTAATTGATCTCAACCACCGCTCTTTGGTTGGCAGTGTCCGCAAGGATGCTATTGCAACTGATTTTCTTGAGGCTCTCCTCAATCGTTTCTTAGGCGATGGCAGACAACAGGATCTGTGGCGTTCGTGCCAACGTTGTTCGTCCCAATCCCGCTGCCTGGCTTGGCAATCAGTGCAAACGTTGCGTGATCAGAATCTGGGACCGCGAGTACGAGAGAGATTGGCAACTATTCTACAGGCTTGCCATATGCGTGGTGAAGTCCATATTACCGTACGTCAATTGCGTGCCGCGTTGATTTTTATCTTTTTCGGTGTCGATGATTGCCAGCAGGTTCACAGCAATCAATCCACAAAAACAAAAATAACACACTATTGGGATCGGGTCTTTGATAGCCAGATTTCCCACCGTCAGGGTGATTTGCTGGTAGAAATAAGTCGACTGGATCCTGCCCTGGATAATGACCCTATCTTGGATCGAGAGTTGTTACAAAAATTCCCCCTTAACAACAATCCTGTTTTGGATCAGCAGCAACAGCCAAGAGAGTTGTTATTGATCGAACAGTTGGCCTCAATCCGTCGTCGTGCTTGGTTCGAGCATGAAGATGTTGGTAGGTTACATCTGTTTACAGGACAGTATCTGGAGAGTTTTCGTCGAGTGTCGTTCATGTCGGAGTCAGATAGATGTAATTTATGTAAAGAATTGTGCCGTGGTATGGCTTGCCTAGAGGATTTACCACCGCGAGCCTTTGATCTTGATGGCCTGCCCCTGCGTATTATCCCGAACACTCCAACCGAAACCATTTTCTGGGTCGTCAAACCATGGGAACGATTTGCTCTGGAGGTGCCATCGGTCGTCGACCAGTCACTGGAATATTTACCAACCCAGCTATGGCTGACTTACCGCACCGATGACGGCAGACCGCAGCGATTGATCGTTAGTCTATCACTGTTTAACCATCTGTTATTACTTGCTGATGGAGAACAGCTGACAGGTCGTGGACAAGAAGGACTGTTCTCGCATCTGACCGTTTTTACCCAGCGTCTGGTACAGGAGAATATCGGCATGCTCTATGGCTGGCATCCAGCACAAGATCCCGACATTTTCCGGTTTGAAATCGTATTGCAGGACGGTCGCCGAATTTTACGGCGTCAGGAGGTAACACCATGACCGCACCTAGGACTGTTGTTGAGAATGTATTGACTCTTGCTCGTACCAAAAAGCTTTGGACTGTCATTTACGAGCCGGTACTGCCTTTTACCATTATGGATTTTGAAATTGGTGCACTGTTACCAGCCATGCTTTATATGGCGCGTTGGGGCCATCGGCGTGGTGCAGGGAAATTTGCTAAAGTATTTGATACGGATAGGCCATGCTTGACCGATGTTTCCAAAAACTTATTACGGGAACCGTTTTTTGAGAATTTTTCTGACGATTATGGTCAGGAGATGTTGTCTGATTTGTTGTTAACATGGTGTCTTGAAAATGTGGGTCATCAAGAAGGACATGATAAAATAGTACAACGGGTATTGCCCAGCCATTATTATGCTAGCTGGATTGATCTTCCTAAACAAGTTGCCCATCTGCGCCTTATACCGGAGATGCTCACCGTATTGCTGGCCAACCAGCGGGATGGTGAAGGTGTTGTCCGCCGTGGTGGTCGCACATGTTTCCCTATTGGTCCGGACAATTTGACCGATAATCATCTGCTCAAACTGTTTGCTAGGTTTGTATCCATTGATGGTCAGGCCAGCGACCGGTCATCCGACAGTTTTGATGAAGAGAATGCCAATGGGCTAGGGATCGATGAATTACTGACGGTCAGACTGGCTGACGTGTGTAAGGAACCTCCATATAAAGCCAAGGGAAGTGCAGGGATAGCCGATATTACCAACCAATGGCCCATTGCTTGGCGCGCTGCTGAGCAGTTACGCGGTGATTTGGCGACTGTAATTAAAATTTACGGTCCCTATCTGCCACGACAAGCCCTGTTGCCGATGCTGCAATCAGGTATTGGGTTGGGGTTGGTCAATCTGTTATTCATGACGACCCGTTGTCTGGCCGAATGGCATCGCAGTGGTACGTTGCCCAAAGATCCTGAGCCACTGCCACTATGGGTTGATTGTTCCAATGGTCAGGATCAGTCATTACGTGATGCTTCGGAGGCCAGTGTCAGAAAGGCGCTGGCGCAGTACGAGCGATTACCTGTTTGGATGATGTTGTTGCGGATTCTGGATGATGGAGTCAGTAATGACCCTAAATGTAAAAGAACACAACCACCGCCCAAAATCCCCGATGCTACGGGGTGGATCAATTTGTTGGGAGAGATTTATCAGGGGCGCCATGACCGATCTGAAGCAATTGAAGAGGGAATAGATAGAGATTGCCTGCGTCTTGCTGGTGAATTACGCGAAGAGGCTAAAAAAATTGGTCGGGTTGAAGCACCACAGACGACAGAAGCTGCTACTGCTAACTTGTTAGAGATAGGGAGTACTCATCCTGCTGAGCGCTTGGCTGAAGTATTGGTGCAATTGATGGGGAATGATAGTCAGATAGCTAAATTTAATAAGGCATTAGAGAGCAGTTTGATGAGCAACCAACCTCATAGTCTGTCTCAAAAACGGCGAGAAGTACGACAACAAGCTGGTGCACGGCGCATTATGGATCAGCGATCAATCGTGTTATCGACACCTCTGCTTGATTTCCTGGTTCATCGTCATTTACGTCAACAAAGTAAGGGAAAGGGTAAGCGGCATCTACCATTGCGACAATTTTTAAAAATATTACGTGAGAGTTATGGACTGTATGTTGACCAAGATCCACCTGGTTTACCGCCATTATCACAGGAATTGAAACGTAACAATAAAATATGGCTGGAGAGACGTTTGCGTGATCTTGGTCTACTGGTAGGTGTCAATGATGCTGAGGGCATGAAGTTCCTGTGCGCTCGTTTTTCGGACGGGGATACCGACCATCAGGAGACGATGCCATGATCATCTCTGATACTGTTATCCAGTTGTTATCACAGAGCATTGCTGAAGAATTGGGCTCTGCCTCTCCTGGGAACATGGTATTCATTCGCGATTTACCTGAGGATCTAGCCCGTGCAATGGCTTCTGACCGGCGGCTATTTGCTCCATCGGGTTGGCAGGTTGCATGGGTGACGGATCGTGCTGATGAAAAGCAGCGTAGTGTCACAGCCGATGAAGCCGTTGAATGGCGTGAAGATAAACGACAGGCTGTGTTATTGCTGGTGGATCAGGACACTGCTGGAGCTGGAATGGATGGCATTTACAGTGCCGGGCGTGAACTGAAGGAAAAAGGGTTACTTGATCGAGCCATCGAACAAGCCCGTAGCAATCTGGCACATGGCAGCAAAGGTTTTGCAAATCAGGCATTGAAACTATCACGACGTAATGGAGGTGCTTATAGGTCAAGGTGGCCAGAACTGTTCTACTTATGTCGGATTAAACAGGATCAGGGTAGTGCGTTACAAGCCATTGGCTCAGCCTTAACAGAGCTCAATCTCTGGCCAATAGCACTGTCTAGTGGTGTTTCGGCTGAGCTTGGTGATCTGGATAAGGCTATGATTTTGAGTCAACAGCTGTTGCAGAATCGTCGTAAAAGACCTGATGATCGTGTTGACTGGCTTAAACTACCTAACAAGGAGTCCGAAACAGGTCAACGTTTGCAGGAGTTTCTGCAGGAGCATGACAGCCTATCGGATGGTGAAATTCTTCAGAAATTGCGAGAGCAGCCACAGTTTTGGTTGGGTAACATTCACCCGGAGATTTTTCAACCGCAATTGCAATCAATCTCGGTTATTTCGTGGCGTCGGAAGGACCGCCAGCCTTACGCTTGGTCCGGTTTGGATTTAGAGGAAGATGACCGGCTGGCATTCAAGTTGCCAAGAGCTGAGGCTGCGAGACAGAAAATTAAACTGGAAGTAAGGTGGGAGGTTGACCCACAAAATTTGCCGGCCAGGTCAGTTGAATACCGAGTTGTAGTGCAAGCTGGCAATGACATATTATCGGGACGAACCGTTTCTCATCACGCTACAGCGCAGCAAAGGTGCATGGTAACTGTTCAGCCTGATTTGAGCTGATCGAGATCAGACCGTTGATTGTGACTA
>JADGCH010000096.1 GCA_015229115.1 Magnetococcales bacterium | reverse complement strand
CACTATGTAAAATATTGATTGTTAATGAGTTATTTAGTGGCATGTTAAATATGGGCTAGCAACCATGATTGCCATGAAACAGGGCCACCCCGTGAGTGGTTTTGGTGGCGTGATATTCACCCATAAAAATCGTCGTGATATCGTCTCGGTGCACGATCTAGCCGGAAAAAAAATAGCTGCCGTTGCCTCCAACTCCTTAGGCGGCTACCAGTCACAGCTCATGGAGTTGAGTCAGCATGCGGTGGCTCTACCACGAGGCAAAAAGCTGCTGCTAACCGGCGAACCCCACGACTTGGTCGTGACCAAGGTCATGAGCGGCCAAGCCGAGGTCGGTTTTGTCCGTACCGGCATCCTAGAGGAAATGGCTGCCGAAGGCAGGCTCGATCTGAACCAGGTCCGGATCATCAACCAGCAACATCTACCGGGATTTCCTTTTGTCGTCTCGACCCATCTCTATCCTGAATGGCCTTTTGTCGCCCTGCCCCAAGTCGACCCCCAAGTAGCACGCAAGGTGGCTGCCGCACTGCTGCTGATCGATAGCAACGGCCCAGCAGCGGCACAGGAAGCAGGCATCCAGGGATTTGCTGTCCCGGTTGACTATGCCCCGGTGGAAGAGCTGGCACGCACCCTGCGACTGCCACCCTATGAGACGCCCCCTGCCCTGACCATGGACGACATCTGGCAACTCTACCACCAGCACATCATCGCCATAACGATCATCATGGCCCTGATCATCCTGCTGGCGACCCGTCTATGGCGCTCGAACCAGCACCTGATCGCAGCACGCAACCAGGCTGAGGCGGCCATGCGCGCCAAAAGCGATTTCCTGTCGGCCATGAGCCATGAAATTCGTACCCCGATGAACGTGGTGCTGGGCATGAGCGGCCTTCTGCTGGAAACCGACCTGACCCAGGAACAACGCCGATTCCTGCACATGATGCATCATACCGGTAACACCCTGTTGGGCATCATCAACGATGTGCTCGATTTTTCCCGTATTGAGTCGGGCCATTTCACCTTGCATGAACTGCCCTTCTCTCCTGGTACCACCGTTGTGGAGATCAACAGCATCATGCGTCTGCCTGCCGAACAGAAGGGTCTGGTCCTGACCGAGCAGCTGTCACCCGACCTGCCTGCCATGATCCTGGGTGATGATGGCCGTGTCCGTCAGGTGCTCATCAACCTGATCGGCAATGCTATCAAGTTCACTGAACAGGGCCAGATTGAGGTCTGTCTGGCACGGGACCCGCAACGGCCTGACCAACTGGTGTGCTCGGTGACCGATACCGGCATTGGCATCACTCCCCCTAATCTGGAACGCATTTTTGATCATTTCACGCAAGCCGATACCGGCATCACCCGTCGCTATGGTGGAACGGGTCTTGGTTTGGCCATCTCACGCCGGCTGGTGGAACTGATGGGAGGAAGATTGTGGGTAGAAAGTCAGCTTGGTCAGGGTAGCACCTTCTTCTTCACGCTGCCGACGCGCACCGCGGAACTGCCCGAACTGTCTGCCATCCCTGCAACAGCGGACGGTGCCACCACCCATACTGCGGCTGTACGCAATCTGCGCATCCTGCTGGCGGAAGATGCCGAAGACAACCGGACGTTATTCCATCTGTACCTGAAAAAGACGCCGCACCAGCTGGTCATGGTCAATAACGGACAGGAAGCGGTAGCCCGTGTCCAGGCTGAACCGTTCGACCTGGTGCTGATGGATATTCAGATGCCTGTTATGGATGGCTACAGCGCTACCCGCATCATCCGCCAGTGGGAACAGCAACACCATCGCCCTCCCCTGGTCATCATTGCCCTCAGCGCCCATGCCTCCGCTGGCAAACGTACACAGAGCCTGGCTGCTGGTTGTGATGATCATCTGACCAAGCCGATCCAGAAACAGACTCTGTTACAAGCCATTGAACAGGCTGGTGCTTCTCTCTAGCAAGCGCCATTCAGATATTGATCAAGCGCCTTCAACAGCACCGTTTTCCGGATGGGTTTAGCCAGATGAGCGGTACAACCCGCCTGCAGGCTATGTTCGATATCTTCCTGCATGGCATTGGCCGTCAGGGCAATCACAGGCAGCTGTTTTGCTACACCACGTTGCCGTTCGATATGGCGCCAAGCAAGGGTAGCGCTGTAGCCATCCATAACAGGCATCTGAATATCCATCAGCACCAGATCAAAGGTATCCGAGCAGAGTCGTTGCAGGGCCTGATCGCCATTATCGACAATCTGGAGATCATAAGCCGTATGGCGCAGATAGGCCTGAATCAGGAGCTGGTTATCACTGGAATCTTCCACCAACAGCACACGATAACGCCTCCCGGTAACGCGCTCTGCGATGACGCTTGCTGGTTCTAACCGTCTGGCCTCCGTCTGTTGTACAAGGCTGAAAGGGATGGTGCAACGAAACCGGGTTCCCTGTCCTGGTTGGCTGGTCACCTCGATATACCCTCCCATTTTATCCAGCAATCGTTTGGTAATGGCCAGACCAAGACCCGTTCCACCATAACGGCGTGTGATCGAAGTATCCGCCTGGCTGAAATGGTCAAAAATGTTGGCGAGATGCTCCGGGGCTATGCCAATCCCCGTATCCTGAACCTGGAAAACCACCCAGATTGCCGATGCAGCCGTGTCTGGGGATTGTTCGGTAACCGGTTCAACCGAGAGCTCAATGTGGCCACGTTCGGTAAACTTCACAGCATTACTCAACAGGTTGAGCAAGATCTGACGCAAACGGGTTGGATCTCCCTGCAACCATACAGGCGTATGATTATCCATCCGGTATTCCAGCTGCAACTGTTTCGACTGTGCCCGCGATGACATGATGTGAACTATGGTATTCATCTCTTGGGCTAGGTCAAAAGGGATATCTTCCAGCACCAGCTGGCCGGCTTCTACCTTGGAAAAGTCCAGAATATCGTTGATGATGGTCATCAAACTCTCACCAGCTGAACGAAACACCTGGACAAACCGGGCCTGTTCGTCCGTGAGGGTGCTTTCAGACAGCAAATCGGCCATGCCAAGAATGGCATTCATGGGGGTACGGATCTCATGACTCATGGTGGCCAAAAACAGGCTCTTGGCCTGATTGGCTGCTTCAGCTGCCTCTTTGGCCTGATGCAGCGACAAGGTCTGTTGCTGGACCCGCTGTTCCAGTTGCTGGTTGAGCTGCATCAACGCCTCTTCAGCCTGTTTCAGCTCTGTCACATCCTGAGCCGTACCAATCAGGCGCAAAGGGCTTCCATCCGGGCTGTAGACAACCGTTCCTATGGCATGGATGTGACGAATGGAACCATCACGCCATACAACGCGATATTGAAAAGGCAGCGTATCGCCACGCAGCAAACGGTCGGTAATCGCATCATGATCAGCTCTGTCCTCCTCATGAACACTCTGGAGCACCCTGTCATAATTGAGTCGATCCGCTTGATCGATATCGTAAATACGGTACAGCTCTTCCGACCAGACCACATGGTCGCGCACGACATCCCATTCCCAGTTGCCAAGACGGGCCAGCTGTTGCGCCTCTTTCAGGCGGCTCCTTTCCTCTTTCAGAAGCGCCAGGTTATGTTTGAGGCGTGATGTCATGTCATTAATCATTTGGGCCAACTGATTCAGCTCACGACAACCGGAAACGCATAGTTGCTGATCAAAGTCGCCCTGTTTGAGCAGATCGACCACGCGGGCCATCATGGCAAGAGGAGCCACAATCATGGCGTTGATCATGTACAAAAGAAGCGGAATAATGAGCACCAGGAACAGCGTGATGATCGCCTCAAAGTAAAACAGGTGATCATCCAGAGACGCTTTGTTGCGTTGAGCCAGCATGGTGGTCAAGCTGCTGACGTAAGCGTCCAGGGGCTGCAGCAACTGGTCCATGGCGTCGGTAAAGGCACGATCAACGCCCATGACCGATCGGTCCAGTGGGATAATAGCCTCAACCGGTATGGCGCGCTGCTGCTGGAAGGGTTGTAGGGCTGATCGATAACGGTCAGTGATCTCCTTGTAAAGCCTGCCATTGGCATTCAACTTGTCGGGATAATTATCTGGCAGGTATAATTTCTCTGCAAGCTGCAGCGCACGGCTGAAATGTTGGTTGACATGCTGCTCATTCTGCTGGAACGATTGCCAGTAACGATCAAAATCATCAGGATCGTCACCCCTCAGCAGCAGGTTTTTCCACTCTTGCACCTGTTTCTTAAAGTGAACTTCCGTCATGCGCACGGCATCGACCATTTGTCGGATATCGGTCAGATGATCCTGGGCGTAGAGGAGACGCGCATGGGAGGTTTGCAACGAAAACAAACCCATTCCGCCCATGACACCTGTGACAAGCAGCATGGAAAATGCGATCAGAAACAATAGAAACTGGATATTGACACGGCTACATAACCAAGCCATGCCGTTTAGAAGACGATTGGGCATATCGCACCATCCTGTAGTTCGGATTGGACGGGTAGCCCGTATCATTCCCTGAAGTTGATGAACTGTAACGGCAGCTCCAAGCCAGCACCCCTGACCAGGGTAATAGCCTCCTGCAGGTCGTCCCTCTTTTTGCCGGTCACCCGCACCTGCTCGCCCTGGATGGCCGCCTGTACCTTCAGCTTGGCATCCTTGACCAGCTTGACAATCTGCTTGCAGTGATCCATATCAATGCCCTGACGCACCGTAATCAGCTGACGCACCATATTGCCAGAGGCCGGTTCCACCTTGCCATATTGCAGCGAGCGCGTGTCGAGCTGACGGCGCGCCAGCTTGGCCTTGAGAATGTCGACCACCTGCTCGCGTTTGTAATCATCGTCTGCGGTCAGGGTGATGGTCGAACCATCCCGCTCCAGTTTTGATTTGGATCCCTTGAAGTCGTAGCGCGTCTCCATCTCCTTGATGGTCTGGTTGACCGCATTATCGACCTCCTGCAAATCGGTTTCACAGGCAATATCGAATGATGGCATGAGTCTCTATCCCCCCTGTTGCTGCCTTCTGTTTGATTCGTCTGGAGGCGTCATTTTACCACTGATACGCTTGATCGGTACAGGACTATCTGTTATGATCCACGGTAGGATAACACAACGGGGAGAGACACAGTGCTGGACTGGATCACGCAACGAGGATTCTGGTTTTTCATCAAGCGTCTGATGATGATCGGCGGCATGGCACTGGTGGCTTGGGGTTATTACAAGCTGGTGGTGGTACCCCAGCAGCATATCCTGTCGTTCAGGGAGTCCACCGATCTGGCCAAGGATGGTATCGGTTTGGTACTGGCTGGTGGCGTGGCCATGATGCTCTCGCTCGTGATCAGCCGGTAACCACTCTTGGCGATAGCCTCACTCCAGACCTCGTTTGACCAATTCAACAGCGCGCAACACCGCTCGGGCCTTGTTCAAGGTCTCTTCATATTCCTTGTCGGGTTGTGAATCGGCAACAATACCCGCACCAGCCTGGATGAACAGCTTCTGGTTGCAGAGTACTGCGGTGCGGATGGTGATCGCCATATCCATCTGGCCAGAAAAAGAGATGTAGCCGACGGCACCAGCATAAGGACCGCGACGGGATACCTCCAGCTCATCGATAATCTCCATGGCCCGAATCTTGGGAGCTCCGCTCACCGTGCCAGCCGGAAACGTGGCAGCAATCAGGTCAAAGGCATCCAGCCCCGGGCGCAGTTGCGCCGTGACATGGGAAACGATGTGCATGACGTGCGAGTAACGTTCGATGACGAACTGTTCGGTTACCTTGACCGAACCGGTCTGGGCAACACGGCCCAGGTCGTTGCGTCCTAAATCGACCAGCATGATATGCTCGGCCCGTTCCTTGGGATCAGCCAGCAACTCCTGCTCCAAAGCCTGATCGGCCGCATCGTCACAACCTCTGGGACGGGTACCGGCAATGGGACGCACCGAGATGGTCTGTTCCTGTTGACGCACCAGAATTTCCGGGCTGGAACCCACCAACGCAAAAGAGCCCAGACGCAGCAGAAACAGATACGGCGATGGATTGATGGTACGCAGGGCACGGTACAGATCGGTCTCCGGATAGGGAAAAGGCAGAGCTAGCCGCTGCGACAGCACCACCTGCATGATATCGCCGGCGGCAATATACTCCTTGGCACGCACCACCGCCTGTTCGAACTGCTGACGCGTCATTTCAGCCTCCAGAACACCATCACTGCCCTGCTCTGATGAAGGGCAGTGGCTGCGGTCCGTGGCTGGCACAGGCTGACTAACTGGCACAGGCTGACTAACTGGCACAGGCTGACGAAGGCGGGTGATGACGGCTTCAATGCGTTGACAGGCCTGCTGATAAAGCGCCTCCAGTGTGGCCTCATCAGAACCAGCATCCACCAGGACATTGGTGACCACCTTGAGCTGGCCCAGCAGGTTGTCAAAGATCAGCACCGTCTCCGGAAACAGGAACAAGGCATCCGGCAGTGCCAAAACATCCGGGTTATTGTCCGGTAGTTTCTCGAAATAGCGGATGACATCGTAACCCAGGTAGCCCACTGCGCCGCTGTGAAAACGGGGCAACCCGTCAACGTGGACCGGTTGGAACTGCTGCATAAAGCTACGCAATACCGCGAGTGGATCGGCGGTCTGCGTTACTTGCGGATCATGGCCATTCTGCCGGATGGTGATGAGATCACCAGCGATCTGCACCACGGCAGCCGGATCAATGCCGATCAGGCTATAACGTCCCCATTTCTCACCGCCCAGCACCGATTCCAGCAAAAAGGCATGCGACTGGTCGTGCGCAACCTTGAGAAAGGCCGATACTGGTGTATCGAGATCGGCCAAAATCTCCCGATAAAGGGGAATCAGGTTGCCCTGACTGGCGAGATGGCAAAATTCGGCAAAAACGGGTTGGATCAATCGCGTACTCCCAACGGCATAGGCCAGACGACAGCGTCATATTAACAATTTTTTCGCCCTGACACAAAAAAACATTTGACAGCAAGGCCCGGAAGATTTTATAGTGCCGTCCACGTTGCGGTTGTTGCGTATGTGGGGCCATAGCTCAGCTGGGAGAGCGCTTGAATGGCATTCAAGAGGTCGGCGGTTCGATCCCGCCTGGCTCCACCATCCCCAAGAAATATTCGGTCTTTTCAATCGTTTACCACTCGGTCATTGTTGCGGGTTCTCCCGTGTTCCACGTGATGGTCCGCTGATAGCTCCACGCTCCACCATTTCTGTCGGTGCAGGAGTAACTCTCGTGCATCACCGTATCCCTTCCTATCTGATTCAGAACCGTTTCCAAGTCTGGCATTTCAACATGACCGTCCCCCTCGATCTCAGGGATCAAGTGGGTCAACCCCGTATTCGCAAGTCGTTGTACACGAAAGACCTTGCCAAGGCCATCCCTCTTGTACGACTATTAACCCTACGAGTGACCCAATGGTTTCAACAACTGCGGAACAACCGTACCATGAACCAGCCAACTGAAGAAATCGATAGGAGCTCTACTTGCTGAAAGAGGCTATCGAGGTACTCGATTTCGACTTGCCGTTCATGAAGAAGGAAAATTAGTGGATCAACAACAAGATGAGTATGATGGCCCATGGAAGGACATTATCGAAACTTATTTCGATGATTTCATCGCTTTTTACATGCCAGAAGCCCATAAACAGATAGACTGGTCTCGATGCTATGAGTTCCTCGATAAGGAGATGGAGCGAATCGTAC
>JADGCH010000095.1 GCA_015229115.1 Magnetococcales bacterium | reverse complement strand
TGTTGGCCCCTGTGACATTGCTGCTATTCAATATTGACCGTTGGTCTGACCTGTGGGCTATGTTAGTTATTTTATGGTTAGGGAGTGTGGGACTGACTGGATTGGGAATCTTGCTGGCAGCCATGACGCAACGAGCTCGGGCAAAAGAGAGTCTGCTGGCATTATTGCTGTTGCCTTTGGTGACACCGTTACTGATTGCGGGTGTTCAGGCAATGGCTATGTTGTTACAACAGGATATGGAATTAGCCATGCCATGGTTGCGTTTGATGCTGGTATTTGATCTGGTTTACCTTGCCCTGACTCCTTGGGCTTTTGGTTGGCTGGTTCAGGATTGACGCTGTCATGAAAACAGGTTATTCTCGTGCAGGGTTATGGAAATTTCTGATGGATAATGAGTTGTAGGAGTGATGGATTGGGCCGCCGGCTAGTTAATTGGTTGCAACAGGGAACGGCATGGGTGACAGCCATCTTATTGGTATGGGGATTATGGCTGGTTTTTACGGCACCACCCGATTTTCAGCAGGGTGTAACCGTGCGTATTATGTATGTACATGTGCCATCAGCCAAGATGTCGTTGCTGGTTTATATTCTACTGATAGTGGCCAGCGTCATCTTTTTATGGAAAGGATCAGATTGGTCTGATCGGTTATTGGAAGCAGCGGCACCGGTGGGAGCTCTTTTTACAGCAGTGACACTGGTAACGGGGTCTATCTGGGGTAAACCGATGTGGGGTGCCTGGTGGGCATGGGATGCACGCTTAACATCTATGCTGGTGCTATTGATACTCTATGCGGGATTGATTGCATTGCGTTCTGCCTTTGATGATGTCCGTCGGGCAGCCCGGACGACAGCGGTGATGGTTTTGGTTGGTGCCGTCGATTTGCCAATTATTCATTATTCAGTACAGTGGTGGCGTACCCTGCATCAGCCAGCTTCTTTTAATAGCCAAGTCGGCTCCTCAATTGCGGCACCTTTACTTTGGCCGTTGATTGTGATGACAGCCGCTTTTCTGACATTGGGATGTTATATGGTATTGCTGAGATTCCGACTGGTTACAGTACAACGCCGATTAGAGCAGATTGAAGAGGGATGACTACCAATCTCGATCAACATCAAGATTATGTCTTTATAGCCTATGGCATAGCTTTGTTATTCTATGCTGGTGCCGTTATACTATGGTATTGGCGTTGTCGCACTAGTGAACAACAGCTACAGCGTACCCTATCTCGTGTTGAAAAAATACCGTCATGACACCAACACATCGTAATCGGTTATTATTGCTGGTGACACTGATGATAGTGGGAGGGGCTTTGCTGACCCTTGTCTTGACCTCATTCACTGATAATTTGGTCTATTTTCAAACACCGACAGAGATTTTTACCTCGGCTCAGCGTTTTGATGGGCGTAAAGTGCGTATTGGAGGAATGGTACGCAAAGATTCATTCGTTAAAACTGCCGATACATTGGAAATGCGTTTTATTGTGACGGATGGTCGTCAGGAGATCGCTGTACGTCATCATGGACTGCCTCCCACACTGTTTCGTGAAGGGCAGGGGGTGATTGTCGAAGGGATTTGGCAGATGGGTAGCAGCGAGTTTGTTGCCGATACCATTCTGGCTAAACATTCAGAAGATTACGTTCCGGTGGAGATGAGCGAGCAGGGGATCGCTCAATCGCGTGAATCCCTGTTAAAGACATTGCGCTAATCCGTAAAAAGGGGGGTTCATGATGGATGATGTGACCGAATGGGGCCACTTTGCTGCGGTAATGGCACTGTTACTGGCAGGGGTGCAAACAACAGCAGCTGCTTGGGGTGGATGGCGCCGACAAATTATCTGGATTGATGTTGCTTCGCGCTCTGCACTGCTTGTCTGGATATTGTTGACTTTAGCCATGGCGGCCCTGATCGCTGCTTTCGTGCAGCATGATTTTTCGGTACGTTATGTAGCAGAGCATTCATCACGGAGTTTACCACTGTTTTATCTGGCTACTGCCTTATGGGGTGGTCATGAAGGTTCACTATTATTGTGGGCCTGGTTAATGTCATTATTTGTGGCGATCGCTATTTGGCGTCATAAATCAGTTGATTCTTCCTCTTTACCATCGCTGTTAGCCATTCTTGGCAGTGTTATGGTTGGCTTTTTATTATTAATTCTATTGCTTTCCAGTCCGTTTCAACGTATATGGCCGCCACCGACAGATGGTCGTGATCTTAATCCGTTATTACAGGATCCAGGAATGGTGTTTCACCCACCGTTCCTTTATATGGGCTATGTCGGTTTTGCTATTCCTTACGCCTTTGCCATGGCAGCTCTGATCACAGGGCGATTATATGATGAGTGGGTTGTCGCTACCAGGCGCTGGACTCTTTTCGCCTGGGCCATGCTCACAATCGGAATTGTCTTTGGTGCCTATTGGGCTTACTATGAGTTGGGTTGGGGTGGTTATTGGGCATGGGATCCAGTGGAAAATGCATCCTTCATGCCGTGGCTTACCGGCACGGCACTGATCCATTCAATGATGGTACAGGAACGGCGTCAGATTTTCAGGACATGGAATCTATTTCTCATTATCACTACTTTTGCTTTAGCACTATTGGGTACATTTTTGGTCCGCTCCGGTGTGTTATCATCGGTACATGCCTTTGCCACTGATCCTGGACGAGGTGTTTATCTGCTGGTCTTTATGGCAGTAGTGTTGCTGTTTTCGTTTGGGATCCTGGTCATACGGGCTGATCATCTTCGGACTCAGGTACAATTACCGAGTATTATTTGCCGTGAAAGTACTTTTCTGTTCAATAACCTGTTTCTGGTTGCGGCAGCAGCTACAGTATTGTTAGGTACACTGTATCCTTTAGCTGTTGAGACTTTAAGCAATAGCAAGATATCGGTAGGAGCACCCTATTTCAATAAGGTATTTGTACCCATTATGCTCGGTCTTCTGCTGTTAATGGGAATTGGTCCGTCAATTCCTTGGCGACATGCTTCGCCACAGCATCTGAAAAGATATTTTCTGATTCCTGCTATGGTGGCATTGGCAGGTGTTCTATTGGCTGGATGGCTGTTGGAACTGTACCATCCGTATGGTCTATTGGCGATAGCATTAATTCTTTTTGTCTCTGTGGCTCATGGAGTTGATATTGGTCGGACATACTGGCGTAGTGACCATTTTATGCGTTTGGTCTGGCGTAATAAACGTCGTTATGGTGGTTTGTTGACCCATATTGGGGTATTGGTGCTGGTTGCTGGATTAATGGGTTCTGGTTTGTTCAAACAAGAGCGTTATTTGGTAATGCGACCAGGGGATAGTACTAAGATCGGTTCCTGGAATATTACCTTTGACGCTATGGGACAGAAGGCACGACATAATTGGCAGGCAGATGAAGGCAATTTTACTGCTCGGCGGGGTGATAGCGAACAGATCATTTCATTGCAACCACAAAAAAGAGTCTATCAGAGGGCACCACAACCGACTACTGAGGCGGCAATTTACTCTAGCTGGCGTGAGGATATTTATCTGGTATTGGGTGAACCAACTGCTGATGCCACTGCCTGGAGCGTTCGTATCTACCTCAATCCACTGGTGGTATGGATTTGGTGGGGAGCTGGTATCATGGCATTAGGTGTCTGTTTTGCGTTAATTGATCAGCCAAGCCAGAGACAGATAAAGGATTGAAGCCACTACTGCTGAACTTGGAATGGTAATGATCCAGGTAATGACGATCTCTGCGGCCATACTCCAACGGATACGTTTGGGTCGTTCAGCAGCTCCAATGCCAAGGATAGTAGAGCTGACGACATGGGTGGTTGAGACAGGAGCACCGAAATCAGATGCACCCAACACCAATAGTCCTGATGCTAGCTGTGATTCCATGGCATGCATCGGACGAATTTTATAAATACCGAAAGCCAATGTACGTACGATGCGCCAGCCACCAAGCAAAGTCCCAGCTGTAATCATGATAGCGGAGAGAAGTATGACCCAGGTTGGAACTGTAAACTGATTGGTAAAACCGTTAATCAACAGTACCATAGCAATGATTCCCATGCTTTTTTGGGCATCGTTGGTGCCGTGCGCATAGGAAATTCCTGCTGTTGTGATGTACTGCGACCATTTTAGATATTTGTTGATCGAAGGTGAATTAATCAAGGTTAGAATGGAATAACCGATTTTATAGACGATAAATCCTGCTAAACCGCCGAGTATTGGTGATAAAATCAATGATGCCAATACTTTGGTAAAGCCGACTAACTTACCAGTAGTTAAGAAGGTTGTTGTTCCCCACAATACATAATCTGCTCCAGTAGCGGCTAAAGTGGCACCAACCAGACCACCGACTAACGCATGTGAGGAAGAGGATGGCAGACCAAACCACCAGGTAAGCAGGTTCCATGTACTGGCAGCCAGTACAGCTGATAGGATGATAGCGGTGGAGGTGATCGGTGACAGATGATCTACGATAATAATCTTACCAATAGTATTGGCAACAGCGGTACCACCAAGTAGAGGGCCAATCATGGTGCAAAAGCTAACCAGTAGCACAGCACGAATAGGTGTCATGGCACTACAGGCTACAACAGAAGCAGTCATGTTGGAGGCATCATGGAAACCATTGGTGAAATCGAATATAAGCACTGCAAGGATGGTCAATAATGTCAGAATGAGTGCTAAATCAATCATCAATGTATGCTCCTGTAGTCTGTGATGTGTTCATGACAGTGCCTACTCTATCATATTGGTAACAAATGGACAACCTGATCCACTCGTGAGACAATATGGCTAGGGGATGGCAGAAACAGATTTTATCGGAGTATGCGAAATTCATGAAAAAACTTGTGTTGTTATTCGGGCTGGTACTTGCTCTATGTACTGGCTTTTTTATTGGCCAGGCCAGTGCTGTGCCGGATCAGATTACATCTTCAAAGAAAGGGACAAAACCGATGGTTCTTCTCTCGACCTCACTTGGCGATATTAAGATTGCTCTTGATGCTGACGCAGCTCCGGTTACCGTAGCTAATTTTCTTTCTTATATCAACGATGGCTTTTACAACGGTACCGTATTTCACCGTGTCATTAGAGGTTTTATGGTGCAGGGTGGGGGAATGGACGCCAACTTGGTATCGAAGCCAACTCGAGCTCCCATTAAAAATGAGGCGGATAATGGATTGCGTAATGTACGCGGAACCATTGCCATGGCCCGTACTCAAGTGGTAAACAGTGCTACAGCACAGTTTTTTATCAACTTGGTTGATAATGCCTTTCTTGATAACAGTAGCAGGGATTTTGGTTATGCCGTTTTTGGTCATGTGGTTGAAGGTATGGATGTGATTGACCGCATGGCTGGTATTGCAACTGGTGATCGTGGAGGGCATCAGAATGTTCCACTGCAACCGGTGACCATTGTATCGGCTAAAGTGATGTCAGAATAGAAAATAACAGCAAACGGGTAGCTTATATAGCTCCCGTTTGCTGTATTTTATAATTGATTCTATTACAGTGAATCAGTAGTAATGATATCTGGGTGGATATGTTCAGGATTAAGGATTTGCTTAACCTGTTCACGCATCCAGATATTGGGTGGATCACGGTCAGTACGTGGATGCCATGCCATAGCCATACGTAATGGGGCTGTTTTGATTGGTAGCTTAGTCCATTCCAATTCCATGCTTTGTGATAAATAAACAGCGGTACAGCTCGGTACCAAAGCCATTATGTCACTGTTGGCAACCAGTATTGGTACTGTAGCAAAGCTGTTCAGGCGTGCTATAATCTGACGTTTATATCCCAATTCAGCCAATGATTCATCTACTACAGTCGATTCCATTCCACGTGGAAAATAGTGTATATAACGAGCATCAAGCATAGTATCAAGAGTGAAACTATCTTCCTGCATCAAGGGATGACCACGACGAAATAGGCAAACATAGTTGATATTAAACAGACGGTATAGCAAAACCTTTACAGGAACCCATTGAAAACGACTGAAAATCAGATCAACTCGCCCCTGTTCCAGTAAGATAACCTCATCGATACCGCCGGTATCAACCAATTCAATGCTAACGCCTGGGGCTTGTTTTGCCATAAGATTGACCAGTGGCATGAGTAACAGGGCTGCGGCATAATCAACCATACCGATACGAAAAGTATGCTTTAATTGGGATGGATCAAAATGGCTGACGGTCAAGGCACGTTGGGCATAAAATAAAGCATTACGCACAACATGATGCAATTCCATTGCCCGTGCCGTTGGTTCCATCCGATGCCCTTTTTTGATAAACAGTGGGTCATCAAAGATTTCACGTAACCGCCGCAGCGTATTGCTCATGGCGGCTTGGGTAATTCCCAATGTGCGTCCAGCACGTGTTACACCATTCTCAGTCATGAGAGAGTCAAATGCTACCAGTAAATTAATATCCATTTTGCTGAGAGGATGGTTCATTGTCATTACCCTGTCATATCTGTTGTATTACACGTTGTTGACCAATGTACCTGGGCCAATCTGGCTGGTCATCAGATCATCCATTTGGCGGCGTAACCAGATATAAGCTGGTGTCCGGTCGGTACGTCTGTGCCACAACATCCCAACTGGCATGGCGGGGATAGTAAACGGTATTGGAGCGGTAATCAAATCAAAACTTTTAACCATGGCCTTTGCTGTCATAACTGGCACGGTGGCAACCAAATCACAATCTTTAAGTAAAAATGGCAACATACCCATTGCTGTCAGACGAGTTGCTACATTCCTGGTATGACCCATCTGTGTCAGTGTTTCATCAACAATCGACTGATTACCAAAACCGTTTGGGGTAAATTGAACATGGCGTACTGCCAGGTAGCTATCCATGTCTATTTTATCCTGTAATATTGGATGATTACGGCGAAACAGGCATGTGAATGTCATGGGAAAAATATAATGTGGTGATATGGAGAAATTCTGGTTCTGGACACGTGTAATGATTAAATCAGCAATACCACTTTCCAATCCTTCCAGTGGGTTGGCGAAATCAACATCGACCAGTTCTAAAACTGTCTCTGGTGCGGTTGTCTCTAACAGTTGTAGCAAGGATGGCAATAAAATTGTTGCTACTTCATCGTCAATGGCGATGCGGAACATCTGGCGTGCTGTAGCTGCCTCAAATTTACCTTGACCGAAAGCTTGATAGATATAAAAGAGTGCCTGATCAATCTGACCTGCTACTTCAAGTGCTCGAGCTGTTGGCTCCATACGATGACCGCTTTTAATGAACAGAGGATCATTGAAAGTATCACGTAATCGCCGCAATGTGTTACTCATGGCAGCTTGGGTAATCCCTAAAACCCTACTGGCCTTAGTGACACCGCGCTCATGCATCAGGACATTGAAGGCTACCAGCAGATTCAAATCAAACTGGTTCAGGCCATTGCTCATGGTCATGGAATAAACCTCATACTCTGAAGATGATCATGCAAATTGACAACGGAAACAGTTTCCTGATTCCCGGACCCCATATGTTTGACCACGACCGTTGCTGTCTCAATTTCCTGATCTCCAAGAATCAGGACAATATGGACACCAAGCCGATCGGCTTTCTTCAATTGATTTTTTAGGGATCCCCCCTGTGCAGGGATCTCGACGCACCATCCGTACGATCGAATCATTTCAGCCAGGATCAATGACTGTTTTAACCCATTTTGTCCACTATAA
>JADGCH010000094.1 GCA_015229115.1 Magnetococcales bacterium | reverse complement strand
AGAACGGGTGGTCTCGATTGGCCGTATCGCCGATGCCGGTGGCGAAGAGTGCTGATGGACGAACGGGACAATCGCCCTATTGGCATTTTCGATTCCGGTGTGGGTGGACTGACCGTGTTGCAGGCCCTGATCCGCCAGTTCCCTAACGAGAGCTTTATCTACCTGGGCGATACAGCACGGGTACCTTATGGTTCCAAATCGGCACGCACCATCGAACGCTACACCATCCAGGTGGCTCAGGCGCTGCTCAATCGTTCTGTCAAGCTGTTGGTGGTGGCCTGCAATACCGCTTCGGCCCTTGGTCTGACGGCACTGCGCCGTTACTGTCCCACACCGGCCATTGGTGTGATCGAGCCCGGTTGCCGTCTGGCCGCTGCCACCAGTCAACAGGGCCGCATTGGCGTCATTGCCACCCGTTCCACCATTGCCAGTCAGGCTTACCGGCAGACTCTGGCAGATCTTGACAGCCGCTTTGAAGTGCACTCACTGGCCTGTCCACTGTTTGTGCCGCTGGTGGAAGAAGGATGGCATGACCATCCTGCCACCCGTTTGGTGGTCGAGTCTTCCCTGCAACCGTTGCAGCACAGCGGCATTGACACCCTGATCCTCGGCTGCACCCATTATCCGTTGCTGCGTCCTGTCATTCAGGAAGTGATTGGACCAACGGTGCGACTGATCGATTCAGCTTCGGCCGTAGCCGCTACGCTGGCCAATTTGCCCACCAACCTGCTCCATCGTGCCGCACCCGATGCGGTCCAGAGCGTCACCTTCCTGGTCACCGATGTGGCCGATCGTTTTCGGGAGGTAGCGCATCACTTTCTGCACCATCAGGTAGCGGTCGATCAGGTCGAGATGATTGATTTGTAATGGTGTGTCTTGCCCCCGGTTTCCTGGAAACGGTGAGTGAAGTTGCAGGAGTTGATGGACCAGGAAGCCGCAAAGCAAATGGTGGCGGCATGACCGTTATGGATGACCTGGAAGCATAAAGTGGGCGCTCCACCTTTGCGCGTGGCGCCCCGGAAAACCCCACACAAAGGTCGTTCGTTCATTTATATTCCCGGTTGGCTTCCCACATGCTCGGCGGGAAGCCACCAAACTTAACCGACCTTTCCGTGAAGGCGGTGACGAGAGCATCCACTATGCCGAACTGTCCAAACTGAAAACCACGGTGGCCAGGATCGACCAGCTACGCAAAGAGATTGATGCCATTGTCGCGGAGATCGAAGGAGATGAGGCTTGACTCTGGAAAACAAGCTAGGCATCACCGACCAAATCGAGTGGGCCAAAGCCGAAGAAAAAATCAGCAAGCAAAAAGCCAAACAACTCTTTGACTCCGGCGACATCCATAAGGTCGAGGTCGGCACATTCGCTGGACTTTCTTTCATCCATGCCTATTTGTTTGAAGATGTTTATGACTTTGCTGGCAAAATCCGCGACGTAAATATCGCCAAAGGCAATTTTCGTTTTGCACCGTTGATGTATCTGGAGGCCTCGCTCAAACATATCGACGCCATGCCGCACAGCACTTTTGACGAAATCGTCGAAAAATATGTCGAGATGAATATTGCGCACCCTTTCCGCGAAGGCAATGGCCGCACCACCCGTATTTGGCTCGATCTGATGCTCAAGAAGGAAACCCAGCAGGTGGTGGATTGGAACCGAGTGGATAAAGAAGACTACCTCTCCGCCATGCAGCGCAGCCCCGTGAAAGACCTGGAAATCAAATTCCTGCTCAAACAAGCCCTCACCGACCAAATTGACGACCGCGCCTTGTTCATGAATGGCATAGACGTGAGTTATTACTACGAAGGCTATAGCGAATTTAAAACCGAGGAGCTGTAGGCATGAGGAATACACAAGGTTACATGTCTCTCCCGTTCAATCCGAAGCTAAAACAACGCGCCAAAGAACTTCGTAAAGCGGGAATGCTGCATGAAGCCTTGCTGTGGAACCAGCTCAAGAGAAAAAAGTTCAAAGGACTTGATTTTGACCGGCAGAAAATCATTGGAAATTACATCGTTGATTTTTTTTGTGCTGAAAAAGGCGTGGTGATTGAAGCGGATGGTGCCTGTCACCAAGGGCGTGAAGATTATGACCTCGACGGATGTACCGCCTGATCAAACCAGATACCAGCCGCGACCGCAGTGCCGAACACTATCTGGTAGGTTCGCATTTCTATAGCTGACTGCAGTGGCTACCAGGTACGGGGCTCGAAGTCTCCGTCATTAGCTATTTGCACGGTGTCCCCGGACTGCACAATGACAAACAACCCCTGATTCATGGCAAACTGGTCGGCACTGGCATCAATGGCAATCCCGGCTACGGCACCGTAGACGGTGCAATTGGTGTAACGGGTCCTGACGGTCATCAACGATGGCGTCCTGATGGTCGTTGAAGCCAAGTTTACCCTGAAAAAGGATGACCTGGACGACTTTATCGCCAAATTACCGCGGGTAACGCAATTCTTCCACGAATACCGTGGTATGAGGATACTAGGAGCCGTCACCGACACGGTGGTGCATCAGGGATGTGGCTCGTCTGGCCCACAAGAAGGGGCTGTTTGTGTTGGTACCATCTTTTGACACGGTGACCATCGCCAACCCGAAGGGGTTTAAGCCCAAGGTGTGGGAACAGCTGTGGACGCTTCATAACCACCATAACCACGCACCCCAACAACAATTGTTATGAAATTATCAAAATATAACAATAGTTTACAACGATTATAACCAATAACCACGATAACCACGTTTTTCGACGTTCTGGAACATTTCGGTCGCAGCATCGCTTTTCTCCATAACTCCTGACGCAAAACGAACTGATCTGTCGCTATGATGAGATAAGATGCGAGCCATCACGACCTCAGCAGGTCCGTCTGATCAAGCCAGACGCCAGCCGTGACCACAGCGCCGCACACTATCTCGCCGAACACTATCTCGTTGGTTCGCGTTTCCGTGGTGTGGTAGAATCATCGTATCATGTAGCCACATAACCGATAGAAGGACCCTATTGTTATGCATCCCATCAACTGCATTACCTTCAACGTCATCCGGCGTGCAGTCGAGCAAGGATTCAAGCCCGGGGTATGGGAAATTGTTGTGATCTTGCCTATACAGAAAGGAGCCGTCCATGGCGCAACCAGAACAACCTAAGCCTACCCAGCGGGCCTATACCTTTCGCCTGCGTGGAGTCAGTCCAGAAGATACCACCTGGCGTGAGGCCTTGTGGCGTACCCACGAAGCGGTCAACCACGGTGCCAAGGTCTTCGGCGATTGGCTGCTGACCCTGCGCGGCGGATTAGACCACACGCTGGCCCAAACCAAAGACCAGCGTATTCTGCTGGCGCTGTCCTGGTTATCGGTTGAATCCCAGCGTGGCGCCCCTCAGCCGTTCATAGTGACCACTGGCCAAGATAAAGACAAAGAGCAGCGGGCTGACAAAGTCGTCGTCGCCTTCAGGGAGATTCTCATCCACCGTAATCTAACCAGCGGTGAGATCAGCGAATGGGTGCAGGATTGCCAAGCCTCCCTCAGCGCTGCCATCCGTGACGATGCGGTATGGGTCAACCGCAGTCAGGCGTTTGATGTGGCGGTTAAACGGTGTGATGGCACACTCACCCGTGCAATAGTCTGGGATATGCTGGGTCCCTTTTTCGGCAGCGAGAAGGCCTATCTTGACCCGATCAAAGGTTCCGGGGAAGAGGATGATTCTGAAACGGGGCAGTCGAGTGGCGATAAGGCCAAGGATTTGGTCCAGGCTGCTGGACAGTGGTTAAGCAGTCGGTTTGGCACCGGTAAGGGAGCGGACTTTGCTGCCATGGCTCCTGTCTATGAAAAGATCGCCTTGTGGGCTAGTAGTAGCCAAGTGGCATCCAATCGCACGGGGAGCGAGGCGATCGGTGACCTGGCTCATGCCCTCGGGACGTTCGGTCCTCAGTCATTCGATCTGCAGGGTGTGCTGGGACTGATTAGCGGACCTGGTTACAAGAGCGCGACGCGTAATCTTCTGGCACAGATCGACAGCCGTCACCGGGTTGCCGTGGGTGATCTGGAAGCTCTCAAGGACAAAGCCGCTGAAGATGCCAGCAAAAGTCAGGGCAAAGTGGGGACCAAGGGCAGACGCCCCTATTCCGATCTGATCCTGAAGCAGGTTGAATCGGTTTGCGGTTTCACTTACCTACAGCTGGATGGACCGGCCAGCCATTCCGAATTCGCCGTCATGCTTGATCATGCTGCCCGTCGTGTGTCTCTGGCTCATACATGGATCAAACGGGCTGAGGCTGAACGACGCCAGTTTGAAGCCGATGCCAGGAAAATAGCCGATATCTCCTCCGCAGTGAAAAACTGGCTTGATGCGTTTTGCGAGCAGCGCTCCGGCTCGTCGGGAGCGCTGGAACCTTACCGTATCCGCAAACGTGCCGTATCGGGATGGAAAGAGGTGGCGGCGGCCTGGAACAGGGCTGGCTGTACCACGATGGCAGATCGTATTGCTGCTGCCCGGGCTTTGCAGGATGATCCCAATATTGACAAGTTTGGTGATATTCAGCTGTTTGAGGCCCTGGCTGAGGATGAAGCCTTGTGTGTTTGGAACAAGGGTCATCAGCCACTACTCGACTACGCCGGTGCCATGGAGGCCGAGTCCAAGAAACGCCGTTTCAAGGTACCCGCTTACCGTCATCCCGACGCCCTGCTGCATCCGGTGTTTTGTGATTTTGGCAATTCGCGCTGGTCCATTGAGTTCGCGGTGCATCAACAGGCCCAGGCAGCCTCCAAACGCAATCGCCGGCAGCAGCCCGTTGATCCCCGTGGTGTCACCATGACCCTTTGCTCTGGACAACACATCCAGCCCGTGATGCTACGCTGGCAATCGAAAAGAATGGCGCGCGATTTTGCCTTTGAACGGCCAGATCAGACCGGTGGCGATCGGGTTGGGGTGGCCCGTGCCGATCGGTTGGGTCGTACCGCAGCCTCGGTATCGATGACCGATGCGGTCAGAATTACCGGATTACTGGAACAACCGCACTGGAATGGGCGACTGCAGGCACCCAGAAAACAGCTGGAGGCCATAGCGGCTGTACGTGATGGTGATAGTGACCCGCTCTCCAACCAGCAACGCATAGCGCAGATGAAGGAGCAGATCCGCTGGCTGGTGACCTTCTCAGCAGAGCTGCAACCGCAAGGGCCTTGGTGTGATCTGGCCCAACAACTGGATTTATCCATTGATCCCAAATATTGGCCTCACGTCGACCAGAACAAGGGGCGCAAGGGTGATGCCCGTCTGGTGCTATCCCGTCTGCCCGGCCTGCGATTGCTGTCGGTCGATCTTGGCCATCGTTACGCTGCCGCCTGTGCGGTATGGCAGGCCGTGAGCGGTGACGATGTCATGGAATCCTATGCTGCTGCCCATCAGCCTGTCCCGAGTAGCGATGCCCTGTGGTTGCACCTCAAGGGCGGTGACAACAAAACAACCATCTATCGCCGCATCGGTGCTGACACACTGCCAGACGGTCAACCCCATCCGGCCCCATGGGCGAAGCTGGAGCGCCAGTTTCTGATCAAATTACAGGGCGAACAGGAGGGAGCACGCAAAGCCTCTCCCGAAGAGCTAGCCAATGTCAGGCAGTTGAAAGCTGACATCGGTTTCATGGCATCAGACGAAGAGCGGATTAAAAAGCCTTCCCAGGCTGTTGACGTGCTGATGTCAGATACGGTTGCCCTTTTAGTGCGTGCGCTCAAGCGTCACGGTGACCGCGCCCGCATTGCCTTTGCCATGACAGCAACCTATCGGATTCGACCGGGGGATCGCAAAGAACCCTTCAACACCCTCGACCAGCGGATTGAGTTTCTTCAGGAGGCGTTGCTACTCTGGCATGGATTAATCGAAAACCGTGACTGGCCTGATAAGGAAGCGCTCCGTTTGTGGCAGACGTATATCGCCAAGCTACCTAGCTATCAACCGCTGGTCTCGATCCATGAACAGGCCTCCGCAGCTCAACGCAAAAAAATGCAACAGAAAAACCGCGATCAACTGCAATCAGCTGCTCGGGCTCTGGCCCACAACGCTACCTTGTGCCAAGAGCTTCATCAGCAATGGGATGAACGCTGGCAGCAGGATGATCAAGCGTGGCAACAGCGTTTGTTGTGGTGCAAAAACTGGATCCTGCCCTGTGGTCACGAGGCGATAACCCCTGCCATTCGTCATGTGGGTGGTCTGTCCCTGACCCGTCTGGCCACCATCACCGAGTTACGGCGTAAACTGCTGGTTGGATTTGAGACCCGCCTCAAACCAGATGGCAGCAGACAGACCCTGTCGGAGCAGTTTGAACAGAAGGCACTTGACACCTTGGAACAGTTGCGTGAGCAGCGCGTCAAGCAGTTGGCTAGCCGCATTGTTGAGGCCGCACTGGGTGTTGGACGATTGAAAAGGGAACAGCCGCAGCAGGGCCATTTCAGCCAGGAGAGTCGACGGCCTTTGCCGGGACCGGAACAGCCTGATCAGCCTTGCCACGCCGTGATCATTGAAAACCTGACGCGCTACCGGCCAGAAGAGACGCGCACGCGGCGTGAAAATCGCCAGATCATGACCTGGTCGGCGGCCAAGGTGGAAAAATATCTGGAGGAATCGTGTCAGCTCAACGGACTGCACCTACGGGAGGTGTCGGCCGGATATACCTCACGGCAGGATTCACGCACCGGAGCTCCCGGACTGCGTTGCCAGGACGTGCCCGTGTGCGAGTTTATGAAAAGCCGCTTCTGGCGCAAGCAGGTTAGTGCAGCTCAGCAGCAACTCAAGGAAAGCAAGGGGAATGCCCGCGATCGATTGCTGGACGATCTGGACAAAAAGTGGCATGACAAGGAAACTGAATGGGACCAGAGCAGACCGATCCGAATTCCACAGAGTGGTGGCGAGCTGTTTGTCTCAGCCGACGGGGATTCTCCAGCGTCCAAGGGATTACAGGCCGATCTCAATGCTGCCGCCAACATTGGTCTACGGGCCCTGCTTGATCCCGACTGGCCCGGTCGCTGGTGGTATGTGCCGTGTGATGCCATCAGTTACAAACCTTATGGTGAGAAAACCAAGGGCAGTGCCACCATCACCACGGAACCCTTGGTGCAGCTACCTGACAGCCCTCGTCGACAAAAAGTCCAGGGATCGCGGTCGGCTGCTGGCAAAGAGATCGTCAATCTCTGGCGTGATGTGTCGTCACAGCCCATAACAGCAGACCATGGACCATGGCAACTCTATACCGCCTATCAGAATCAGGTGCAACAACGGGTCATCAACATCCTGCGTGCTGCCATGGGATTGCTCCAAGATGGATGAGAGCCTGTGGCCGGCGCGCAACGTCGCTGAATATGCCTATTGTCCGCGGCTGTTCTACCATATGCAGGTAGAGGGGATCTTCGTTCCCAGCAGCGACACCGAGCAAGGCGCTGCGGTGCATCAGCGGGTCGACAAACCGAGTGCCCTATCGGGCAAGGATGAGACAGCCTCTGTTGATCCGGACCGCCCCAAGATAGTGCGCAGTTTGGTCTTGACCGATGCCTCGTTAGGGCTAACAGCTACGCTCGATCTGGCCGAGCTGACCGGTGACAAGGCCGTACCAGTCGAATATCGCAAGGGCAGTCCCCGACGGGTGGCCATGGATCCGCTGCCCAACGATCCGGATGAGGCCGAACAGGTGCTGCTGGTGCATAGTGAACCATGGCCGACCGATCGGGTGCAGGTCGGTCTGCAAGCCCTGTTGCTGGAGCATGCCGGTTATCGGGTCTCCAAGGCAGTGCTTTACTGAGCCTGTCTCCGAATGAGCGAGAAACACGACAGCTGGGGCGTGCTGACATCAAA
>JADGCH010000093.1 GCA_015229115.1 Magnetococcales bacterium | reverse complement strand
AACTTGCCGATATCGTGTAACAGTGCCGCCAGGGCAACGATTGCAGCAGGTGCGCAAGGAGCTGGACCAGTGGTTTCTGGCCAACACTTTTGGTCAAAGCGGTATCGGTCTGGCGACCACTTCTGCCAAGCGCGCTGATTTCCGCAAAAAACAGTTCGGTGGCCTCATCCAGCGGTTGTTCAACGACCTCAACCGGCGCAAAAGGCAGCAATTCCATCTCTGTGGTGTCGATGCACCCCCACCGGTGTTTGCCGATGTGCTCTACTCCGAAGACAAGGGCGGTGTCTGTGATTATTGCGGCAAGGCTCCAGCTGACCGGCGTGACTATAATGGCATACCCTGCTGTTGCCTTTGCCGTGACCAGATCACCCTGGGTCAGCAACTGGTCAAGAGTGATGCTTTGCTGATCAGCCGCACTGCTGTAGATGGTGACGATGACCAGACTCCGCTGCAGCTGGACTACCTGGGCTATCGGGTCCATTTTGCCAAACTTGGAAAGCAGGTCAGCCGGTTGGATCTGCTGGCTGAACGGGGCCAGTTGTTGCGGCTATGGGACTTTGCCTTACCCCAGTCGGGTGATCAACCGCTCTGGCGTGGCTACGCCCGCCGCGCTATCAACAGTTATGTACCCGAGGGTGACGACGGCGAGATCATCGACTTTGCAGCATTGGCCGAAAAGGGCGTTCAACCCTGCAGTGATGGCGACGGTCGTTGTGGTGTTGCTGCTCTCGGTATCCTCAAGGGCGATGTTGACAACCTGGGACTGTTGTTCGAGCGAGGCATGCAGCAGCCTACTTTCGCCCGCATGGCAGCGCTCAGTCGCCAGTTAAACGCCTTTTTTGCCATCTGGCTGCCCTACCATTGCCAGCGGAATGCCGTCAACACCTACACCGTTTTTGCCGGTGGTGATGACTTTTTCCTCATCGGTCCATGGCTGTCGCAAATCCGGCTGGTACAGGCCATGAGGGAGAGCTTTGGGCGTTATGTTGTTAACGGCGCTATCCATTTTTCGGCTGGTCTGGCGACCACCAAATCGAATGTACCCGTGCCCGCCCTGGCCGATATGGCTGAACAGGCGCTGGAACAGGCCAAAGGTGTGGCGGGCAAAAACGCCATCACCTGCTGGCAACGTCCGGTCAGTTGGCCTTTGTTCGATGAGATGATGCAAGCCGGGGAGCAGCTGGAAAATATGGTTGTGGAGCTGCAGCAACAGCACGACATCACGGTCAGTACCGGTTATCTTTATGGCTTGCTGCAGCTGTGCGACAAGGCCGAACGGGCTCGGGATCATCCACAGGATGCCATTTGGAATTCCTGGTTTGTCTATCGTACCTGGCGTTTCATCGTCGACCGGTTGCGTGATGGCGACGATATCGAGCAGAAGCGTAAAAAGCTTTTTCAAGAAATTTCAGTCGCCATTGGCGACACCATTCGCAAAAACCAGGGCGATTACAAGATAGCCCTGTTCACCTATTTGTATCAGAGAAGGAGTGCAGAATGAGTAGTTCACCCATAAATAACACACCTGTATGGTTGCAGGGAGTTGTTTTAGACCCAATTGGTCCTGAGCTTTTTAATGGCATTGCCAAAGCCATTGCCGATAAACTTGCGCAGGATAAAGCAACTAATAGACCAACTCAATTGCGTAAATTTTACGATGAAATCTGTATGTGGACAGAAAAGGTTGGTGATGATGAAGAACGGTTCAAACAGAATCTGCCTTTCATTCGTATGATCAACTCCAAGGCGGCTTATGCAAAGGGACGAAATAAACTGGTGGATGATAGCTATGTCGAGTTGATAAGACATTGTTTGTCGAGGGTTACCAATGCAAAAGGACTCACCTGTTTCAAGCTGTTCATGGAAGCTGTGATGGGATTTTACAAGGAAATACGGCCAAAGGATTGAAGGATAGACCATGTCAAAACAGGATACCGGAATTGGTCAACTCCACAGAGAAGAAACATACCATGATGTCACAGTTTGCCAGGGATAATATGAGAATCTGTGAGTTGCGTGGTAGACAGGAAGGCAAAGCAGAGACGTTATTGCGCCAAGTCCAGCGCCGTTTTGGATTGATTTCCGATGATACACGTAATCGCATTGCCAGTGCCAGTATCGAACAGCTTGAGCTATGGAGCGACCGGATCCTGGACGCTAGTACACTGGACGAGATGTTAGTATAGTAAACAAACTGAAACGAATCTTAATAAGAGGATAACCCAATCATGCCATTTTCAAAACTGATCAAAATTGAACAACTGTCCGGTACTATTGAGCTGGTCACCGGTCTGCACATCGGTAGCGGTAACACCGAGATGCACATCGGTGGTTCCGACAGCCCTGTCATCCGTAATCCCATCACCAATGAACCCTATATCCCGGGCAGCAGCCTCAAGGGCAAGATACGCAGCCTGCTGGAATGGCACGCTGGTCTGGCTGCTATCAATGATGGAAAACCAATGAGTTATGACAGGCTGGATCAGGCTCACGATCGCACACAGGCTTTGAATATCCTCAAGCTGTTTGGTCTTTCCGGTAGCAACAACCAGGGTGACGCCGCTGAAGAAGTTGGGCCGACCCGCCTGGCATTCCGGGATTGTCCACTGGACCCCGAATGGGTCAAAAAAATTCGTGACAAAAACCGTTCCCTGACCGAAACCAAGATGGAAAACACCATCGACCGGGTACGAGGCACGGCCAAAGATCCTCGCAACATTGAGCGGGTCGTTGCCGGGGCGCTGTTCAGGTTTGAAGTAGCGATCAAGGTTCTGGATGGCGACAGGGAAAATTTGATCCAGACCCTGTTGATCGGTATCAACCTGCTGCAGATGGACAGTCTGGGTGGTTCTGGCTCACGCGGTTATGGCCGGGTCAGATTCAACCTGACAGAGAAATGGCAGCAACAGCTGAAAGATGCAAAGCCATGGTGACGGCAGGCCAGGGCAGCCCAGCCCTGCAAACACTGCTGGTGACGCTGCAACCACAGACCGCCTTGGCCACCCTGCCTTATGGCGATACGCTGTTGGGCCAGTTGTGCTGGGCCCTGCGCAATCGTCATGGTGATGACTGGCTGCGGCAGCGGTTGGAGGGCTATACCAGCGACCGGCCCTTTTTGGTAGTGTCTGACCTGCTGCCGGCTGGCTATTGGCCACGGCCGCATCTACCAGCCAACATGCTGGCCGGTGACAGTCGGTCTCAGGATCGCAAGGCCGACAAGAAAAAAATCTGGCTGCCGCGTGATGGATGGCAGCAACCGCTGCAACAGTGGTTGCAAGCCTGCAAGACTGAAAAGGAGGTGTGGCCCGAGTTCGAGCAGAATGGCAAGCGGGTGCGTCATGGACGGATCACCGAGTCTCAGCCCCACAATGCCATCAACCGCATTACCGGTACTACCGGTGAAGAGGGCTTTGCACCCTATGCCGTGGAGCAGATCTGGTTTCCACCCGGGGCCCAGCTGGAATTATGGCTGCTGCATGACCCGCAGCGGCTGCCGCAGCCGCTGCTCGAACAAGCTCTTGAGGATATCGGCTCGGTCGGTTTTGGCAAGGATGCCAGCATCGGTTTGGGAAAATTCGGGCTGATCAAGGTGGATAGCCAGCAGCGTTTGCCGATGCAGCCCAACAGCAACAGCTGGCTGACGCTTGGCCCCTGTGCTCCGCAAGGAGGAGGTTTTAATCCACAGCGCAGCTATTACCAGTTGTTCACCCGTTTCGGTCGTCATGGGGATGTGGCAGCGCTGACCGGTCAGCCGTTCAAGAGTCCGGTCCTGCTGGTGCAGGCCGGTGCGGTGCTAACACCGCAGCAACAACCCTTGTGGTCGGGTCAGAACTGGGTCGGGCAGGGTTTAGGCGGCGATGGTTCCATTTCCAGGGGCAAGCCGGAGACGGTGCAACAGGGCTATTGTCCGGTAGTGGGGATTGATATTGGCGGGGAACTTTCAAATGATTAACAGGTTCATGAAGCATTACCGCCTGATATTTACTCCTCTATCTCCCATTCACATTGGATGTGGGGAGAATTACGATCCGACCGGTTATATGATACCGAAGGATGAACACCGACTCTACCCATTTGATACAGCATCTATGGGTCGCCTGTTGACTCTGGATAAAATACGCCAGAAATTTGAGTCAGCTGACCTAAAGGGATTGCAGCAAGCCTTTCAGCAGGAGCCGGATTTACATTATTTGGCACAGCGCTATGTGCCTATGATAGACAGCGCTTACGACAAATACAGCAGATGGCTTCCTGGTGGGAAGCAATGTGACATCGAACGCACTCATTACGATATCTTGTCAGAACGGCCGATCATTCCTGGCACCGCGATAAAAGGTGCAATCAGAACGGCTGTTTTGAATCATCTGGCCAGTAATAAACCGGAATGTGAGAGTAAAAATTTAGAGGAATGTCTGCTTGGTGGCGCGTTCAGTGGTGATCCCATGCGACACTGCAAAATTGGTGATGCGCATTATCAGGATGTTCCGGGTCGTATGGCAACGCGCATTATGACAAGGCACAACAGGCATCGCAGTAATGGTACGAAAACTTCCATGAGTGATAACAGCTGGCCTCTTGCGGAGTGCATTAGCCCATTTATGGGACAAAGCTTTGTGGCTGAAATGGTGTTACAAAAAGGCATTATTCCAAATATGTTTTCCATGTGTAATAAGTTTTATATAAATAAAATATATGAGCATAAATCTATATTAGATAGGTTAAAACAGTCTTATTGGAGCGACAGTCTGTTGCTGCCTATTCAACAGGCTGTGGACGATAAGAAAGGTTTTCTGCTCAGAATTGGTAAACATTGTGGAGCAGATTCACTGGTTGTTGATAAGTATAAGGATATTAAAACAAAATATAAAAATAAAACGCCTGAATCCATAACATTATGTTGTATCAGTGAAGATATTCTAGCACCATTTGGATGGTTTTTTATTGAAGTATGTCCCGACAATTCAAATGAGGGTGGTTCGAATGATCTGATCAACACAGTGGATGAAATCAGTCGCCAGATTTACACGAATGACCTCAATGACTGGCAAGTGTTCATAAAGAACAGAAAAGCCTATGATGAAAGATGGGAGCAGCGTCGAGCTGAGGAGGAGAAGAAGGCAGCTGAACGCCGGGTCGCAGAAGAAAAGAAGGCAGCTGAACGCCGGGTCGCAGAAGAAAAGAAGGCTGCTATCCAGAGAGCTGAGGAAGAGAGGAAAGCAGCGGAGCAGGAAAGGAGGGCGGCAGAGCGTCAAGCCGCGGTTGCGGCAGAAGCAGAACGACAACGGCAGCGTTCTGCCATGACCGATGTACAACGCCAAATTGATGATCTGCGTCAGGCTATCAGGGATTGTTGTAGCAGTGACGAGCTATGGAAAAAGGTCCAGTTAATGGCGAAAGAATCTCTGGCATGGCAGCAACCGGATAAGGACGAATTGCACCTCATTTGCCGTAACGATCTGTTCCCTAAGCTGAAAACCGTTGGCGACAAGAAGAAAAAAGAATTATTGGGTTCTATCTGTGGCAATTGACCTCTTTCCCGCTGTGCGTTATCGCCTTGAGTTCGAGGTCGAACAACCGATCCAGTTGCCGGAATATGCCGGATCGACCCTGCGCGGCATCTTTGGTGCAGCGTTGCGGCGGCTGTCCTGTTTGACCAGGGAGCCCAGTTGTCACGGCTGTGGCCTGGCGCGCAGCTGTCCCTATTCGGTCATTTTTGAGGCCCCTCCGCCACCAGATGGGCATGTGGTGCAGGATTTTGCCGCCATTCCCAACCCCTACATCATTGAGCCGCCGACGTGGGGCCAGCGTTATTACCGCACTGGTGAGACGTTGCTGTTCCATATGGTGCTGGTGGGGCGTGCGCGGGCGCAACTGGCGCTGATTGTATTGGCTTGGCAGCAGGCCATGGAACGCCGGGTTGGGGCAGGGGAGGGCAAGGCCAAATTGCTGCGGGTGCTGGTACAGCAGCCGGATGGCCTGTTTCAGCCGGTCTTTGACCAAGGGGAGGGGGTGTTGCTGGAACATGATGACACCACACCCTGGCCCCAGGTTGTCGGGACCGAGCAGATGACCCTGCATCTAACGACGCCGCTGCGCATCAACCGGCGTGGTGCGCCCTTGGGGGTAGGTCAACTGACCCCGCGCGATTTTCTCATGGCTCTGTTGCGTCGTGTCAGCTTGTTGGCCGAGTTCCATGCCGGTCTTGATCTGGGGTTCGACTTTGCCGTTCTGTCTCAGGCCGCGACACAGCTGACCGCCGCTGGGTCGTTGCAGTGGCGCGACTGGAAGCGCTGGTCCAGCCGTCAGGAGCAGGAGATGATGCTGGGTGGACTGGTGGGGTCGTGGACCCTGCACGGTGCATTACACCCCTTTCAGGCGGCATTGGCCTTGGGGCAGTGGCTCCATGTTGGCAAGAATACCACCTTTGGTCTGGGACAATACCGCCTTGAGGCCGCCTGAGCCATGCAGTGCCGCATGGCCAACGATCCCGATCTGGTACGGCAGCTGGTGGCGGATGGCTATTGTCCGGTGGAATGTTCCTTTGGTGCCGAGTCGATCGTCGACGATCTGGTCATGGATCATCATGGTTGTTATGGCCAGCTGGAGTCGGTGGCGTTGCGAGCCTACCGCGACCACGCTGGAGCGCGCAGCGACGATCCCCGTTTTGTCGTGGCTGGTCATGCTGATGCCGATGCTACTTTTGCCGTCGCAGCGCTGATGGGGCTGTTACCACAGGGGCTGTTACCACTGGCACAGACTGTGGCCCGCATGGATAGTGATCCGATCGGTGTTGATCCGGCCACCTTGCCGATGGGCAGCCTCTGGTTGTTATGGCATCTCCTGCGCGGCCCGGCACGTGATGATATGGGGTTGGCCACCGGTGTGGGGTTGTGGCGCAGTTTAACCAGCATCGATCCTGTCCTGTTACAACCACTGCTGGATGCAGCCGTTGAGGTAGCGCAACAACGACAGCAACGGCAACTGGATGATCTGGCACGGAATGGCCAGTCTCTTGCTGCCGGGGTAGGGTTCATCAGCACGGCTGACAGCAGCGGTTTCAACGTTTGGTATCAGCGTCAGCCAGATCATTCGGCTGACAGCCTGGCTGGTTGGCGTCATCCACTGGTGGTCCACCATCATCCGCATCATGGCACGGTGACGCTGGGTTGTCCCAACGCCGCCGTTGCTCGGGAGCTGCTAGGTCCGGGCGGCCTGCATAACCTGTTCCCGTTGCTGGGACCCGGTTGGGGCGGTCGCGACTGTGTCGGTGGTTCACCGCGTCAAGACCGGTTATCTGCGGCAGAGGCGCGGGAGGTGGCTGAAAAAGTGGTTGCGGTGGCTGTTTTAAGACAGGCATTACAGGATGGAGAGAGTAAGACAACATTTTAATCAGGAATAAGAGAACCATGCAAAAACTATTAATCACGTTTCTTGGCAAGGCTGTCGAAAACAGCAGCTACCGCCTGACTCGTTATCGTTTTGATGATGGATCGATCAGCGAAACGCGCTATTTCGGCCAGGCACTAGCTCAGCAGCAACGGCCTGACCGGATGATCCTGCTCGGTACCCGTGGCAGCATGTGGGATGTGCTGTTTGACGATCTGGGCCAGGGCAATGAACATCAGGAGGACCGCACCGCTCTGATCGACGAGGCCGCGACCAGTAGCGTCAGTGAGGAGAGGTTGCAACGACTGACGCCGTTGCTGGAGCGGCAGATCGGCCTACCCTGTCAGCTGTGCCTGATTCCTTATGGTCGCGATGCCGCCGAGCAGGTACAGATTCTCGAGGTGATGGCCCGTCATGTTGGCGAGCAGGATCAGGTCATCATTGATGTGACCCACGGCTTCCGTTATCTGCCCATGCTGGGGCTGCTTAGTGCGCTTTATCTGCGCGCTGTCAAGAAGACCACCATTCAGGGGCTCTATTACGGGGCCATGGAGATGACCGAGCATGGTGAGACGCCGGTATTGCGGCTGGATGGCCTGCTCACCCTGGCTGA
>JADGCH010000092.1 GCA_015229115.1 Magnetococcales bacterium | reverse complement strand
TGATAGTCGATCAAGTCAACATCGGTAGCGTTACCATTGGAGAATCGGAACGTGACCCGCCAGTTGGCATTAACGGTCACGGTGTAGACTCCTTTTAGGTCACCATGCAGCTGATGTAACCGGTAACCTAGCAAGTTCATATCTTCCAGTTCCTCAGCGTATTCCAACCTTGTCAGGATGCGTTGCAGTTTTTCCACAAGGTGGCTTTGTACACCACTGGTGTCATCGTTCCTAAAAAGCCGTTTTAGGCCCTTGTGCTTGAATGTCTTGATCATGTCCCATTGTAAATCAATCAGAATAGGATAAGCAACAGGAGTTATTAGCAGTAATATAACTATTGTTAGAACAGATAAAAATGCAAGTATAAGGCAAATAATCAATAACTATACTTGCAAATATTATCTTTTAATTACAATGTGTTACATGCGATAAAATACAGGCATGATGTAAAGATTGCTTCTTCTGAAACACCATTGCTTGGCATCATAAAATTATGGGTCAACCTGAAAAAAGATATTGACTCTCTGGGGCAATGAGTGTATCTTACAAAAACAAGTAACGAACGGTAGTTAAAATTGTAAACAACGGTTAGGGAGTCAAAAAAAATGGCAAAGATAGTGGGATACCTCAGGGTTAGCACGTTGGAACAGGGCAAGTCTGGGCTTGGGCTAGATGCACAACGAGCAGCCATTGAGCGTTATGCCGAGTCAGAAAATCATACCATTATCGGATGGTTTCAGGATGTGATGAGTGGCAAGGTAGACAACAGGCCAGAACTGGAGAAAGCCCTAAAGACATGCAGAATCTACCGTGCAAAGTTGGTTGTTGCCAAGCTGGACAGGTTAAGCCGTAACATGTCAACGATTGTTACATTGCTGGCAAAATACAAAACAGAAGACAAAAAAGAGTCAAGGATTGTGGCCGCAGACTCTCCCAATGACTCAACGTTCATGCTGCATATCAAGGCCACTGTAGCCCAAGATGAGCGGGAAAAAATAAGCGAGCGCACCAAGGCGGCATTGCAGCAGAAAAAGGCCCGAGGCTTCACACTGGGCAACCCGAACGGGGCCGCCGCACTAAAGCGGACAGGTTACGGGAACGGGGCTGGTACGGCAGCAGTTATTGCAAAGGCCAATGATGCCGCCATTGAATTGCAGGAAACCATCGCCATGATCCAAGGTAAGGGCTTCACTACCTTGCAAGGCATAGCCAATGAACTGATGGCCATGGAAGTTCCAACGGCTAGGGGTGGCAATGTGTGGTATCCCTCTATGGTCAAGAACCTGCTGGCCAGACTGGCCGCTTGAAAGGATGCGGGGGTTGATAACGAATCAATCCCAACTCCTACAGAATAGGATTGATGCAGGGGTAACGGGTGACCGTTGCCCTATTGCGTACAGTGGCAGCCCTATAACTCGCAATCATTGCATCGTTCTGATATCGTCTCCCACCATGCAACACCGCAAGCAATCACAAACAATAAAGGACAATGGCAAACATGCAACCAGTGGGATTAACGCAAGCAGCCCGATTGACAGGGCGCAATAGCAGCACCATTCACCGAGCCATGCAGTCTGGCAAGGTGTCATACACCGTCAACGCCAATGGCGAGCGGGTTATTGATCTGGCAGAACTCGAACGGGTTTACGGTCTAAAACCTCAGGACAGCCAAGCAACGCAACAGACAGCAACAGATGCGGTTTCTGATGCGTGCCATTCTACGCAACAGGTGGAAACCCTAGCAACGCAACTGCAATGGTTGCAAGAGAAATGCAATCTGCTGCAACAGGAATTGAGCCACTGGCGCAACCTGGCAACCATGCTGGCCGAACGGCAGACAAGGCCGAGGCTTGAACAGAAAACGAAGAAGAAGAGAAAGAAATGATATAGATGTAGAAGTTTTATTTTATAAGGCTTTTACAAAAACACAAAAAAATGGAACAAAAGAGTGAGAGAGAAGATAGAAACTTTATTTTATAATGCTGCGTAAAAACAGCCTTCACACGGGATATACAATATAGAAAGGCAAGAAAATGGAATCACTCTACACCGCTTTAAGGCCAGCAGGTAACTTTATTCTCCAATGGTTCGGAAAACAACCGTTCTAAAACGACATATAAGTATAAGGCGGATATATTTACAATCAGAAAATAAAATGCAGATAACGTGAAAAAAACCGCCTTCTCGCGGGATATGTATAGTAGAGAGCCAGAAAGCTTGTGGCCGCTGTTTTCCTGTTCAGTGGTCACCGTCGGGTGACGTGCTTGGCACGGATGCCGAGCCTCCCCGATAGAATCCTCCCCGTTCCCTGTCCCTTAGCACCTATTCCCTCAGTTTCCTAGTTCCTCAAGGCTGAAAAGGCCTTTTCTTGTGCCCTCAATTTCGATCAAAAAGCGCTCATATCACCACATATCTGGAGTCTTACATCATGTCAGAATCACCCGACAGACTAGTTACCATCGGTAACGTCATGGCTACCGTTGCCATGACGGAAGGCGTCATTAGACGCTTGATCAAGGAAGGATCATTTCCCCAACCAGTATCAACAGGAGTCAACAAGAATCTTTGGAGTTCCAACGATATCCAAGCATGGATCAAGCAGAAACGGCAACAACAAACAACCAGCAACAGGAGAAACAATGACCGATGATCTACCATTCATCGCCAGCGAAACAATCACCTATACAGGAAACGAAATCAAGAGAATACAACAACTGATGAGAACATGGCGGGCACGGTTCCCCCGGCCCATCATCACTAGACCAGACAAGCTTATTTTTCTTGCCCGAGACATCCACCAATGGGAAGCGGGCGTCAATGCAAACAACGGCAACTATGACAGGAGATAACAAATGACTAATACAATCAACAACATCATTTCAGAGATGGCCCACCATTGGGCACACAACGCCGACATTGAGCAGACGTTTATCAACGCCGCCACTGAGGACAGACTGTTACCGTACCAGCTGGAGAATGAGGCCATAAAGGCGTGGAACCAGCAGGCCAAGGGCTTCCGGATGGCACTAATGGCCGCAATGGTGGCAGCACTAAAGGCCAAGCTGGCCGATGACAACAAGATCAAAACTTCGAACAGATAGGAGAAACGAAATGGCAAAATTGACTTTAACGGATAGCCTGGCTGATCAAATCATCGATCTGGGGCGTGACGCCTTGGACAATCCCAACGCATCATTGGCTGACTGCATCAAGGAATGCTACAGACTGGCATGGGAGACGTGGAACCCCATCGATGCCGCTATGGCATCGGGTGAGAGACTGGAAACGGTTATCGATCCACTGACCACCACCCACCTTGCCGATCATCAATATCGGGTCAGTTGCGTATTGCCTGCCAGTGTAGCCAAGGCGTTGCGGGATGATCTGGCCAGTTGGGTAGGGGGTAATCAGCTGACGTTGGGTGACGCAGTGGCCCAGTTGGCATGGTCACGTTATCGGCAGATAGTGGCCGACACTGCCGAGCCCTACGTTGACGGCATCTTCGTTGCCCAGAAAGCGCTACATCTTGGCTTCATGGCCTATCCGGTTTGATGAGGGCTACCATGGAGAAGATATCAGAAGAGCAGGCCCGGGCCATTCAATCCCAAATCAAGCCGCTACTAACCAAGAATGCAGGTTACCGTGAAGATTTTACCAAGGAAGAGCAGCGCTTTTTTCGTGGGATGTACAGGGCGATTCATACTCAGTTGCTGCATTATCCTGCCATCAAGACAGGCTACGAAAACGAGCCTTTAGGGGAGATTGTGGACGCCGCTGTGCTGTTCCTGTCCGAGATTCTGGACAGTCTGCATTGCAAAGCGTTGCGACAGTATAGGGAAGAAACGGTATCGTTAGGTGATCAATGCAGAAGAATCATCGCTAGAGAACAGCAGGCCATGCAGGCCGTTGACTAGGGAATGAAAAATGCGTATAGTGTGCCGTTAGACCGTAAATAACGGAAAGGGCCAGCAGATTCGCAGTCCGCTGGCCCTCACTATACCGTTGTTTGCCTTTTCGCCTACCAGAGCAACAGGAAACAAACATGGGTACTAGAATACTCGACCATTCCGGTCATTGTCAAGCTATTTCTGCAAAAATCATTCCTTCGGACATTTCAGCCAGTTGCGACGCCGCCGAGTTCCTCAGACTCCTAGAACCACGGGGGCTTTTCTCTTTTCAAGTTTTCGCTGAATCCCCAACCAGCGACGTTAAGCCACGAATCATCCATGGTACTCTGACAGAACATGCCGAAACACTGGCAGCATTGAACCAGCGGGGGGCTGGTGTTTTCGTTACCGTCAACGCAACAGATGGGCAAGGCCGCAAGGCCAGTAATATCACCCGTGTCAGGGCACTATGGGTTGATCTGGACGGGCCGCCACTGCAGCCGGTCATGGATGCACCGCTTCCACCGCATATCGTTGTCGAGACATCACCCGGAAAATATCACGCTTACTGGCTGATCGACTATTGTGATCGTGACCACTTCGCCAGAATCCAAGGGGCGTTGGTCGACATGTTCCATGGTGACGGTCAGGCAAAAGACATTGCCCGTGTGATGCGGTTACCGGGCTACAAACACCAGAAAGCCGAGCCGTTCCAGTCACGGTTGCTACGGTCAGAACCGGGGCGGTATCAACTGGCCGAGTTCCTCAAGGCGTTCAACATCCGGTTGCCAGACAGAAAACGGTCACCAGAACCGACTAGGAAAATCGCCGCAAGGGAAGCAACGGGCATGGTGTCTGATCTACTGGACCAGATAGCAACCGCCGAACAGGGCAGCCGCAACCACACACTGAACAGGGCCGCTTTCACCATCGGTAGACTAGTCACCAGTGACCATGCACCAGATGCCATTGCAGACATCATTGCAGCCGCCATGCGGGCTGGCATGGGCCATGGTGAGGCATCCTATACCGCGACACGTTCCTTTACCGAGGGACAGCAGGCAGGGCCGCTCAGGCATGCAGCACCGCCAGCGCATTTCCCACTGGGGCAGCCACTCCCACCCGATGAGGCAAGGGCCGCATTGCAGGCCACAATCAACGACGTTGTCGGTCAAGCGGTAAGCTGGAAATACAGAACAGCGGAGATCGACAAGCTGGTTACCAGTGGTAACACCCGCAAGGATGCCAGACAGGCCTTCGTCTCCCGCTATGGATTCACCGACAGCACCCATGCACCGCGTGATCTGATCGTGGCAACGCCAGGACTTGGGAAGACACGGGCGATGATCGATGCCATCGTGCAATCTGATCTGCAAAGGGTGTTCTTGTACGTTCCCACTGGCGCACTAGGGGCGGAGCAGGTGGCCGCGTTTCCTGCCAACGTCAAGGCCATTCGTGGCAGGTGTGCCGATAACTGCTTCAAACATGAACTCTGTACCGCCGCTGGCAAGTTGTCCATTCCTATCCACTCGACATTCTGCCGAATGGAAATTGAGGGAGAGAACAAGACCCATTGGGACAGGCGCAGGCCATCGGATGCAGCCGACAGCAAACAGAAGAAACAGTGGGACAACCGCCGAGCCATCGGACAACAAACCATCGTTACGTGTGAGCACTACGCCGGTTGTCGGTATCTGGAGCAGTTCCACGACACTGGAGAACAGATTGTGGTGCTATCCCACGAGTACCTGCACATAGAGTCACCCATCATCCGCGACACGTTCGGCAAGCCTGATCTGCACGTCATCGATGAGGCTATAGTGGGCATGGCCACGGGGCATCAAGACTTCCCACCGTCGATTCTTCCAGCTGACTTCCACGGGGTCAGATTGGGCGATGACATCCGACAGATTGCCATTGCAGCAGGTTGGACGCTGGCAGATGTCAGACAATACCGTGATGATCTGTTTGCTCAGGTGCTGCAACATGGCCGAGAGATAGCAAAAGGGTTGAACCCATCGACCAAGCTGGCCGACGCTGTCAAGCGGTTTCAGGCCATGCCAGTCTCCACGGTCAACAAGCAGTGGCGGTTTTTTGCTCAGCTGGCTAGACAGTGGGAATTGCCGCATTCTCAGGCCATCCAAATCATCCACGATAAAGACGGTAACGTTAAGGTGTCGGTATCGTACAAGCGCGACCTTGGAATGCTGGCCGAGTCTGAACCGGCCGTGATGCTGGATGCCGATGGTGACATCAACATCAACCGGGCCCTAGTATCACCACGAATGACCGAGCACCGCATTGACGCTGCACGTAACGTGCGGGTCGTACAGGTGGCCACTCCTGCCAGTATGCAAGGGCTAGGGGTCAAGGATGAAGAGCCTACAGCCAAGCTGGCGAGGCTTGCGCGCATCATCCGGGCGATGCCCGGGCAAAAGTTGGTCGTGACGTACAAAGGGGCCGAGCCACTGGCTGACTGGGGTTGCGATACCGCACACTTCGGGGCCATTCTGGGGTCTAACCAGTACCGCAACCATGATACCGTTGTTGTCGTTGGGCGGAACCTGCCCACGTGTGAGGATGTGGAGCGGTTGTCACGCGCTATCTGGTCAGACGATCCGCAACCGCTGGCGTTGTCTGGCCGATATGAACAGGCGATGCAGGGCTACACGATGGCCGATGGCAGCCTTCACGGGGCACGGGTGCAAACCCATCCTGATGACAGGGTCACCACGGTACTGGATATCATCCGGGGGCGACAAACGGCACAAGCCGTTGACAGGCTAAGGCTGGTAAACAACGATCCATCAACCAAGCTGGCCGTGATTCTGGACGATACACCGTCCCCGCTGCCGGTTACCGACGTTGTGACCGAGTTCGATCTTCTTGCGCGGGTGACTATCGGCAATCTGCTTGAACAGGGGCAGGGCGTCGCGATAGTAACCGAGGTGGCGTTGATGGGGGCAGGCATGACGGAGATGGAAGCAAAACGGGGAATCAATTCTAATAGTCCATCTGGGTTCTGTCCTATATTATACTATTATAAGGGGGCACCCAGCTGGACTTTTAAAGCAACAGCGCAAATGGTTGATATCTCAGGAAAAGCCACGCTGGTTGTTTCTACACTGCCCGAACAGCAAACAGCCGACAGTCTGGCCAGTCTAATCGACCCACTACAGGTGGCGTTGGACCGTTCCGATGGTGGCGTTATCCTGTTATCGAAGCAGTGGCTTGTTGATACGTTCCCTGATCTTTTCACCAGTGAGACAACAGCGCTTCGGTGGATTGCCAAGGCCACTCCCACTGGTCACGTCAGGAGCAACACTGCCCGCCGTGTCACGGCTTTTCTAGCATCATCACGGACACACAATCCCAAGGCCACACTGGTCAAGATGTTGGCCGCCAAAGGTGGAACCATCGCCTACTATTCAGGGCCGGGGGCAGATGCCGAGAACTACGACAGCTGGAATATGGGCGAGTTTACAGCACCGCAACCACCAGTCACAGCACCGCCTATCCAATGGGCGGGGGGCAGCGTCGGGGTCACGGTTCCTCTTGATCCACTGGTTCCAACCGTTCCACCCACCAAGCCGACACACAACCCATGGTGGGGGCAATTCCTTGCCGATAGACTGGCAGGAGCAACGATCATCAATCATCAATACAAGAGAGACGGGGTGATAGTGGAGATTGACCACCAAGAAATCAGTATAGTTTCAAAATCGACCGCACAGAACGCATCATGGGCGCGTTTAGCGCGTTGTGAATAGTAGACAACCTGAATTGTTATACGCGCTCAGAATGCGATACAGTGGCTTCTATTGCGTTGTTTCTGTTTGCTTTGCTCAGCTTAATCTCTGATCTGTTGATATGGGCTAAATCATAGTTGATCTGATGCACAAGCCAACCCTTAGCAGTACCACCGAAGACTTGCTCAATCCTGATTGCTATATCAGCCGTCACGCCGCTTTTACCTTGGATCAAGTCTTCCAGCGTCTCTTCTGTTACCTGTAGTGCCGTTGCCGCTTCTGTAACTGTCATTCCGAGCGGTTCGATACAGTCGTATAAGATAACAGCTCCCGGATGAACTGGGCTTTTCATTCTCATGGCTTGTCCCCTTAATGATAGTCGATCAAGTCAACATCGGTAGCGTTACCATTGGAGAATCGGAACGTGA
>JADGCH010000091.1 GCA_015229115.1 Magnetococcales bacterium | reverse complement strand
TTGAGGCCAGCGTGTCTCTGTGGCGGCTTTTTTCATTCATTCTGAGACAGGCTCCTTACCGAGATATTTTTCAGCGGGCCTTCTATGGACAGGCGCTCGATAAGCTCTCGATCCTGTGCGAAGATGCTGTAGCAGAGAGTCTCATTCTCGGTGCGCTGGATTACCTCAACCCGCATATCAACCTGACCCCGAGCGATGTTAGCGTTGGACGCAATACCGGCAAGGACCAATTCCCGCAACATATCGAGGCCATTGGCAAGTTCCGTCAACTGGATGCCTTCGTTTTTGTGCTGGATGGCGATGTGCGGAACACGGACATGGTCATTGCCAAGATGAAGGAAGCGGGTAGCCGTGCTGGCCATGCCGTCGAACCAATCTTCTTACCGGGAAACGCATCGCCGGAACAATGGATTTATGACCGTTTAGAACAACAGACAGGAGAATATGCCGAGCTGTTTGGCTTGCCAGTAAGTGTGCTACGCAACAACCTGCAGGATATTCGCCAGCTCTATCTGAGCGCTACCGATAAACCGGCGGACGTCGCCAAAAATCAGTTACAAACGCTGGCTGAAACGATTCAACGTGATGTTGGCACCGTGGCCCGCCATGTTGGCTATGCAGAAGCTGGACGGGGTGACATGAATCGTTTTGTCGAAGAGCTGAAAGAAGCCATCAACCGCTGGCGCATGCAGTATAGCGGTGGCCATTCCAAATAATTGAATGGTGTGCTATTCTTACCCGGTTATAAGCCCAGTTATGATTGACCGGTAACCTGATTGTAAGGAGTATCATGAGCGCATCCCCGTTTGTGTTGCAGCAGAGCGAAGCCGTCCCCACCCTCAATCTGACGGTGGAATCCTACCAGCATCGCATCACGGGTGCGCGTCATATCCATCTGGCGGCCGATGATCCCCATAATGCCTTTCTGGTCGCTTTGCTGACCATGCCGGAGGATTCGACCGGCGTAGCCCACATTCTTGAGCATACGGCGCTGTGTGGTAGCGAGCGCTATCCGGTGCGCGACCCGTTTTTCATGATGCTGCGCCGTTCGCTGTCGACCTTCATGAATGCCTTTACCGCCAGCGACTGGACCGCCTATCCGTTTGCCAGTCAGTGCCGGCGCGACTTTGACAACCTGCTGGATGTCTACCTTGATGCCGTGTTCTTTCCGAAACTGTCGCAGCTTGATTTCTCGCAGGAAGGTTGGCGGCTTGAGTTCAGCGAACCGGACAACCCTGACACCGATCTGGTCTTTCGTGGTGTGGTATTCAACGAGATGAAGGGAGCGATGAGCTCACCGGTACGCCTGCTGTCCGAAGCGCTGGGACGCAACCTGTTTCCCACCATTACCTATCGCCATAACAGCGGCGGTGACCCGGAGACCATCCCCAATCTGACCTGGGAAGGGCTCAAGGCCTTCCATGCCCGTCATTACCATCCCTCCAATGCCATCTTCATGACCTATGGCAACATTACTGCGGCCGAACATCAGGCGGTATTCCAGCGACGGGTACTGGACCGCTTTGATGCTCCCCATCCGGACATGCCGATTACCGTTCCGGATGAACAGCGTTTCTCAACGCCGTTGCGGGTATCGGATCGTTACGCCATGGATGAGGCCGATACCAGCGCCAAAACCCATCTGGTCATCGCCTGGTTGCTGGACCGCAATGCCGATCTTCAAACCGTGCTGCGTGCCCACTTGTTGTCGGGTGTATTGCTCAACAACAGCTCGTCGCCGTTGCTGCACGCACTGGAGACGTCTGATCTGGGACGGGCGCCCTCGCCGCTGTGTGGTCTGGACGATGGCAGCCGCGAAATGGTGTTTTCGTGCGGACTGGAGGGCTCGGAGCCGGAACATGCCGATGCCGTCGAAACACTCATCATGGGGGTGTTGCAGCGTATTGCCGATGACGGGGTGGAACCGGAACGGGTTGATGCCGTTTTGCACCAGCTGGAACTTTCGCGCCGCGAAATCAGTGGCGATGGCTTGCCCTACGGATTGGAGCTGATGATGCGGGCCATGCCGGCAGCCATCCATCGTAGTGATCCGGTGGCCATGCTCAACCTCGATCCGGTGCTGCAACAGATGCACGAAGAGATTAAGCAGCCCGATTTCATTCAGAACCTGGTGCGTTCCTGGCTGTTGGATAATCCACATCGGGTCCGTCTGGTGTTACGCCCCGATACCGGCCTGACGTCGGAACGGCAACAACGCGAACAAGTGAGACTGCAGACCATCCAGGCTGGTCTGGCCGATGAGCAGAAACAGCAGCTGGTCGCCTTGGCCCAATCCCTGAAACAGCGCCAGGAGACCGAAGACGATCCGGAAATTCTGCCCCGTGTCGAGTTGAGCGATGTGGCTACCGATCTGTCCATCCCCACCGGTCAGACCCAGACGATCGGATCGATGACCACCACCTGGTATGGTCAACCGACCAATGGCCTGGCCTACCAGCAACTGGTGCTGCAACTACCCGCCCTCAGCGCTGAACAGGTTGATTGGTTGCCGCTGTTTGCCTCCTGCCTCACCGAAGTAGGCTGTGGCCAACGCGACTATCTGGCCCAGCAGGCCTGGCAGTCGGCCATCTGCGGTGGCATCAATGCAGCCGCCACGGTGCGCATGGCTGCCGATCACACGGAACGGTTCCAAGCCTCTTTCGTACTGTCCAGCAAGGCACTGGTGCGCAACCATGACGTCATGACCCAATTGCTGCGGGAAACCCTGGAACAGGCCCGTTTTGATGAACTGCCACGACTGCGCGAGCTGATCGCCCAGATGCGCGCTGCTACCGATCTCCACATCACCGATAATGGTCATGGACTGGCCATGGCCATGGCCAGCAGTGGTCTCGGCGCAACCGCTGCCCTGTCCGAACACTGGAGCGGCATTACCGCTATTCGCCGATTACGGCAACTGGATCAGGCGCTGGATCAGCCAGCAGCACTGCAACAATTCGCCTCGGTGCTGACCCAATTGCGCGACCACATCGCCACAGCTCCCCGTCAATTGCTGCTGATTGGTGAACAGGAGCATCTGCCCTCTTTCAGCGACCATGTCAGTCAGTGCTGGCAGCAACCGGGCAACAAGGTCGATACCTTTGTACCGTTTGCCTGGCCAACGGCCCGGCGTCCGATCCGTAGCGGCTGGAATACCCTGACCCAGGTCCATTTCAATGCCAAGGCTTACGCGGCCGTGCCCTATACCCACAACGACGCGCCAGCGTTGCTGGTGCTGGGCACTTTTCTCAAGAATGGCTATCTCCATCGCGCCATCCGCGAACAGGGCGGTGCTTACGGTTCCGGGGCTGGCATCGATCTCAACAGCGGTGTATTCCGCTTTTTCTCCTACCGCGACCCGCGCCTCAGCGCCACACTGGCCGACTTTGACCGCTCGCTGGACTGGCTGCAGGAGAATAAGCACGAACCGCGAACGCTAGAAGAAGCCATCCTGGGCGTGATCAGCAGCATCGACCGGCCTGGCTCACCGGCCGGTGAAGCGAAACGGGCCTTTCACGATCAGATCAACGGCCGCACAGCCGAGGTGCGGCGTCAGTTCCGTCGTCGCGTGCTGGAGGTGACCATCGCCGAGCTGCGCAACGTGGCCGCACGCTATCTGCATCCGGACCAAGCCAACATCGCGGTCGTCAGCCATGCCGGTTCCGTGGCAGAACGGGAGCAGCTTGGGCTGGAGAATCATCAGCTATAACAAAAGTGGCCCTCACTGGGTCAACATCTCCAACAACAGTTTTTTGCGGATGGGCTTGGTCAGATGCAGATCACAGCCCGCCGCCAGTGTCTTCCCGACGTCCTCTTTCATGGCATTGGCGGTCAGGGCTATGATCCTGGCCGGTGACAAACCGCGTCGCTGTTCCCAAAGACGCATCTCGCGAGTGGCCTGATAACCGTCCAGCTCCGGCATCTGGATATCCATCAGCACGATGTCAAACGGTTCGGCTATGAATTTCGTCACCGCATCCCTGCCATCCACGGCCATGACAATGCGGTAGGGAGCATCCTTCAGAAAAGCAGCGATCAATACACGGTTGTCTTCCGAATCGTCTGCCAGCAACAGAGCTGCCGGTTGTTGTCGACCCTCTGCAGCCGCTGTTGGCACGGTTGCTGTGGCAACCGGTATCTGTTCTGCCGCCACAACCGGTAACGGCACGGTAAAGTAAAAACAGCTGCCACGACCGGGTTCGCTCTCCATCCACATCGTGCCACCCATGCCTGTCACCAGCTGCTGACAGATGCTCAAACCCAGTCCGGTACCACCAAAGCGGCGCGAGATGGAATGATCGGCCTGGATAAATGGCCGAAAAATCAGATGATGCTTGTCGGCAGGAATGCCGATGCCGGTGTCTGCCACGCTGAACTGCCACAGATCGTGCTGCTGTTGCACCACCGTCAGACGCACACTGCCCTGCTCCGTGAATTTAATGGCATTGCCCAGCAGATTGAACAGAATTTGCCGCAACCGCTGTGGGTCCCCCATAACCGTCAAAGGGTTCTGGCCAGCTTCGACATGACCCGATAACTGCAGACCTTTCTGCACCGCCTTGCTCTCCAGCACATGCAGGACTCCCTGCACCAGCTCGGTCATGTCAAAGGGTATAACCTCAATATCCAACTGACCGGCCTCGATCTTCGACAGGTCGAGAATATCGTTGATCAGGGCTAGCAGTCCTTCGCCAGCCTGACACAATGTGTTGACGTAGCGGCGCTGTTCCTCATTGAGCTCCGATTCGGCCAGTAGCTCACCCATGCCGATAATGGCATTCATCGGAGTGCGTATATCATGGCTCATGTTAGCCAGAAACCGGCTCTTGGAGTGGCTAGCCTGCTCGGCCAGCTCCTTGGCATACTGGAGCGCCTTCTCGAATTCCTTACGCACAGTAATATCGCGGCAGATGGCCTGCAACACCGGTCGCTTATGGGTCAGGATGACATCGGCGGTTACTTCAACTACAATCGGGGTACCATCGGCACGGGCGATGACCATCTCGGTGGCCTTGCCGGGAGCAATGGTCACAGCAACAGATTCGGTAGCCTGCTGGGGTGGATGCAGCTGGTTCTGGTGCATGCCAATGATGGCCTTTTTGCGCCGTTGCAGCAGGCTGGTACCGGTCTGGTTGACGTCAAGAATGATGCCCGTCTCTGGATCGATCAGAAAGATGGCATCCGGAGCCTTCTCAAACAGCATCTTTAGACGGGCTTCGCTGGCCCTCAGCTGTTCCTCAATCCGGCGCCTTTTACGTCTGAGACGATAGTTACCAACAATCTGGGCACAGGCTACCACCACCGGTTCAAGCATGTCGACCAGCTCCTGGTCATAACCGTTAACCCGATTGGCCAGTCCAATGGCGCCCAGCACTTTGTCACCCTGTTTCAGAGGCAGTCCCAAAAAGGCCTGCAAGGCTGGATGACCGGACGGCAATCCAAATCGTCGTGGATCGGTAGCCGGTTCGTTGGCAATCACGATCTGACCCGTACGCACGGCTTCACTGTGCAGGCCACGTAGCTCGGTGAAACGAAAACCGGATGACAGACCCATTTCATAGGTTTTTCTTGTGGCATCGTCCCAAGCAATGTTGCTGATACTGAGAGCCTGCATATAGGGGTTACGGCTGCCTTCATTGCGCAGTTCAACAATAAAGCCATAGGCACTGCCGGTTAAATGCAGCAAGTCTGACAGCAATTCATCGAAAAACTGCTTGGGCTTGGTATCGCCAATGAAGCGCGACAGCATGCGATTGACGTAATCAACCTGCAGCTCCAGGCCTTGTCGTGACTGTTGCAGTTTCTGCTCGGCCAGCTTATAGACGGTGATATCGTGGATATGCGTGACGAAATGGAGTGGCCGACCACGATCATCACGCACTAAAGAGACACTCAGCAGCACCGGGACCACATGGCCATCGCGATGATAGTAACCTTTTTCCATCTGGAAATTAGCCAGGGTACCGTCCAGCAAACGCTGCACGTAATCCAGGTTGGCCTCCAAGTCATCGGTGGCTGTGACACTCTGGAAGGTGGTCGTCAACAATTCATGGGCCGAATAGCCCAGCATTTGACACAGGGCCTGATTGACCTGCAAAAAGCGGCCATCGGTAGCAACCAGCGCCATACCATGAGCAGCCGTTTCAAAGGCACCTCTGAACTGCGCCTCACTGATCTGCAACTGGCGCAGGGAAAATTCAAGGTCTCCAGTACGTTTCTTAAGTTGTTTCTTCAGTGATTTCATGCTAGTTTTCAGAGCGATATTGGTGGCGGTTTTCAGTGTCCCGGCTTAACAGCAAAAAGTCCGGTTGAGTTAACCATAAAACAGCCTGTATGGACAGGTTTGTCGATTCGTTGTACAGCAACTGGGCACAGCAACTGGCGTTAGAAAGAGCATCCCATGCCTGAAGTTCTCGATTCTGCCCAATGGTCACGCTGGGTGAAACCTGGAGACCGTATTTTTATCGGCTCCAATGCCGCGTCTCCCCAAGCGTTGATACGCGACATGCTGGATCACAAGGAAGCCCTGAAGGATGTTGAGATCGTCCACATCCTGACGCTGGGAGATACCCCCTGGACTCGGCTGGAGTACAGCGATCACCTACGTGTCAATGCCCTATTTCTGGGCACCCATACCCGTGAGGCGGTGCGTCAGGGCATTGCCGATTACACCCCCTGTTTCCTGTCAGAGATTCCGTCGCTGTTTCTCGAAGGCATCCTGCCGATTGATGTCGCCCTGATCATGGTATCGCCGCCGGATCAGCACGGCTACTGTTCGTTCGGGGTGTCAGTCGATATTGTCTCGGCAGCCTGTCGCTCGGCGCGGCGCATCATTGCCCAGGTCAACCCCTCCATGCCGCGTACCTTTGGCCAGAGTTTCATTCCGATGGATCGTATTGATGCCTGGATTGAGATTGACATGCCCCTGCCTGAGTTAAAACCGCCGCCTCTGGACGATGTTACGCTACGTATTGGCCAGTATGTCGCCATGTTAATTCCCGATGGGGCCACGCTACAGATGGGTATCGGCAAGATTCCCGATGCCGTGCTGAGCTACCTGGGACAGCATCACGACCTGGGCATCCACACTGAGATGTTCAGCGATGGCGTCGTCGATCTGATGCAGCGCGGGGTCATCAACAACCGGCGCAAAAGCACTCGTCCTGGCAAGGCCGTGGTGACCTTCTGCATGGGAACACGCAAGCTGTACGACTTTGTCCACCAGAACCCACACATCGAGTTTCATCCCAGCGAATACGTCAACAACCCATCGGTGATCGCCAGCAACGACCGCATGGTAGCCATCAACAGCGCCATGGAAGTTGACCTGACCGGTCAGGTGGTGGCTGATTCACTGGGAGACCGTTTCTACAGCGGTATCGGTGGTCAGGTTGACTTCATTCGTGGGGCCTCCATGAGCCGCCACGGTAAACCGATTATTGCCCTGCCCGCTACAGCCCATCACGGCACGGTATCACGCATCGTGCCATTCCTGACCGAGGGATCAGGCGTGGTAACGTCACGCGGTGATGTTCATTACGTTGTCACCGAATATGGCATTGCTACTCTGCGCGGACGAAGTATCCGCGAACGGGCCATGGAGCTGATCCAGGTGGCCCACCCGGCTTTCCGTGACCAGTTGCTGGACGAAATGCGCGAACATTTCCGGGTACCGCAGCGCCAGAAAGACCGTCCAATATCGGTCGATGACCTGGGTCACATCGAAATGATGAAGCTTCGTCTCCAGGAAACCGACTACTTCCTGCGCCCCCTGCATCCCTCAGATGAACGGCGGGTGCAGGAGTTTTTCTACACTTACGAGGAAGATTATCGCAACACGGACGATACCGAGCGCATGCCGGTGGAACGGGCTTATGCGCTGGTCAATGTCGATCAGAAACAGGATCTGGCACTCTGTATCGTCGAACGTCTGGGTCCACACGAAATCATCCATGCCATGGGACGCTATGCCATCGATGATGATAGCAACGATGGCGCCACCATTCACTTTGTGGTGCGGGCCAACAAGCGCGGCCTGGGCATGGCTACCGCGCTGATGGAACAGCTGATTCGTGTAGCCAGAAAACGAGGACTCGGCCATCTCACTGGCTATGTCACCGCCAACAATGGCGCTATG
>JADGCH010000090.1:5819-8142 GCA_015229115.1 Magnetococcales bacterium | reverse complement strand
CGACGGGTGACAGATCGACCCTCACCAACCTCCCGATCATGTACATAGGTGCGCCATTTATCCGACCAGACCGGTGTCTGATTTTCCAGGGCGCAAGCAGCCATGCAGGCGTTACAACCGACGCATGTATTCAGGTCAATGACCATTGCGTAACGAGTCATGGAGATTCTCCTCCTTAGATTTTAGCGATGCGCACGGTAAATTCCTGAGAACGGAAACCGGCCACAAGAGGTTCAACAGTATTGGGGATCAGTTTATTGGAGGCCGTTCCAAGACCGTAGCTCAGTTGTAATGCCTTGTTTTCCACTCCAAACGATGAATGCATAAACATGGAATCCGGATGCAGTTGCTGGGTAACATAGGCGGTGCCATCAGCACTTTGTCCAGACAAAGTATTGGTGATACGCACACGGTCACCACTTTTAAGACCCAATACCTTGGCGCGATTTGGATGAATCCATATGCCGGTATAGATATCTTTTTTGAATCGGTTGATGCCGGCCAATACCGGATTATTGCTGTTGGTGGAGCCATAGGAAACTGTGGCTGTTTTGCCGTAAGTAAAATAAAATTCATCTTTATCGAGAGGATCAGCCATTGTTGCCTTGTCACGGCATTGTGCTGGCATGGGCGCCGCTAACAGATTAAAGGATGGACCATGACCACCCATCTGTTGTAACCATAGAAAAAGGTTGCCGTAAAACTCCAGTCGACCGCTGCTGGTAGGTAAAGCCATCTGGCGCGGCATGGAATGATGTTTGAGGATTTCGGATCGGTCCATCTCATGGTAAATACCACGTTTCGATAGGCTCTGTTCAAGTTCTTCGGGAGTGGTGTGAATACGGGCAGCAGTAGCCTGAAAAGCAGTATCGCGACAGGCTTTCGAGAAGGGATTGCGGTCTTTTTTCTGGCGATAATTTTCGTAGGCACTCCAGGTTGCCTTGGCTGGAATACCACTCAACATCTCCAGAGCGCTCATGAATGGTTCATGACTACCACTGATGATTTCACTTAGACGTAGCAGAATATCCGGTGTTTCCAACGTATCATAAAGAGGTTCGATGGCAGCAAAACGGGTCGTTAAGGCCAAATCGTGGTTGACGCCATTGCCATAGATGGTCGGTTCATCCCGTTCAAGGTAAGTTGGATTAGGTAGAATGACGTCAGCATAGAGGGTCGTATCAGATGGAAGCACATCAATCACGACAACCAGTTCCATATTCTTGTGGGCCAAAATTTCTTTCCACCGGGTATCAGGGTAATAATGTCGTACGGGGTTGGCGGCATTAATGATCATGGCACGGGTTAGGTAAGGTTCATTATTGTAGAACAGCTTGCCTTCAACGGATTCCAGTATACCGGTATCTGCCAGGGCTGGTACCGCTACCCCTTCGCGGCCAGCAGCCCTTTCCTGGGCGGAAAAAGCAAAAGCCCAAGCCGGTTTACCATGAGAAAACGTGTTGCCGTTGGAAAGAGCCTTGATCAGTTCCGCTACGAAAGGTATGCCAGCCATGGTAGTCATTAAAGGCCCTGGCATCTTTTGACCTGCTTGATTGGCTTTATGCCAATTAGCCACTTTGTGATGATATTCTCCGGCCATGATCCAGCCTCCTTCACGGTCAATACCACCAACAAGTGCCTGCAACATGGCTTGTGTACGTCGCAACATGTTAATATTGGCATATCGGGCGCCATGCCAACCCGGATCGACAATGGGACGTCCAGCATGGGCAAACTCGCGGGCAATACGCTGAATCGTGAAGGCGGAAATTCCGGTGGTTTTCTCGGCCCATTGGGGAGTATAGGGGGCGATTTCAGCCTGTTGCGCCTGCAGGACAGTGATGACTGGTTTGCCATCCAGTTGCAAGTCATCCGGGGCATAAAGTTCCGGATAGGCCAAGTTGCCGTCCGCATCAACTCCATTGTTGTTACTGTAAGCGGCTAGGGCCGTTACATCGCCTGTACGTTGGACAACACGAGGCCGACCCTGACTGTCTGTAGCGATTTGCCATTGGCCATCCTCTCCACGGTAGACCAGAAACGGCATATTGGAGTGGCGCTTGAGAAACTCAGAGTCATAAAGCCTTTCCTCAAGAATGACGTGAATCATGGCGATCATGAAATCAAGGTCGGTACCAGGCCGGATCATGATCCATTCGTCAGCTTTTGAGGCAGTTTCTGAAAGGCGGCTATCCAGTGCAACCACACGGGCACCCTTTTTGCGCCCAGTGGCAAAGCGGACCATGCGGGAGGTTGATACAGCTCCTATCGAAGCATTGTTAGCGACAAAGAGAATGTAATTGGCGTTGTCATAGTCAGGCAG
>JADGCH010000090.1:1971-5721 GCA_015229115.1 Magnetococcales bacterium | reverse complement strand
TATCGAAGCATTGTTAGCGACAAAGAGAATGTAATTGGCGTTGTCATAGTCAGGCAGTACTTCGTCGTGGATATTGAAGTTGCCTGTGACCGAGTCAGTTCCCAGATGTCCGGAAGCAACACAGTGCTGCATGGGCGAGGCAATAATATTGGGAATTCCATTCGAAAGCGCAAAAGGGACAGCCCAGTTCATATAGAAGACACAGGATGTCCAGCCACCCACCATGGTATATTCCCATGGCTTGATGTCGGCTTTCTTAGCTTTGGTAGCGATATAACTCCAGGCTTCTTCCCATGTCGCAGCACGGAATTTTCCTTCTCCCCGTTTGCTGCCTTCGACACGAATCATGGGTGTCTTGATCCGGTCAACATCGTATACTTGCCTGAGACCGGCTTGACCGCGAGCACACATCTTGCCACGATTGAGGGTTGAATGTGGGTTGCCGTCCAGCTTGGTGATACGGCGTATCCCGTTTTCGGTGCGAACGGTGGCTTGCACATTGCATAAGGATGAGCAAAAGTTACAGATACTATAGACGGTTTCTTCCTGTGCCTTTGCCGTAGCGGCATGAGCGTCGGTCGCATGAATCCAGCTGGCTGGTTTAAGCAGGCTCAATCCGGCCATGCCACTACCAACCTGCATGAGTGTTCGTCTGGAAAGTCGATGCAATTGCCATGTCATAACCGTTGCCTCCTTATCGGGATAATCTGCGTGTCAGCGGCAATCGGTACGGCCGCAGTGCTCATTTAAGCAAATTAAAGCCCAATTATAAAATTAATATATTAAACATTATAATGTATAATTAATAAATTGATAAAATTATTAAATAACAGATGATTGTATCGTAAATATATTAAAAAATACAATAGATTTCTTTTTCTTTATAATAGATGTTTGTCATATATGGCAAATTTTGATGGCTATGGCTGACGTAAATGACAATTATAGTAAAGGGTTCGGTATGACTGATAAAAATGATATGCCTGCACTTATGCTGGACGTTAACTGCCTATTGGACAGCTATACGGTTCCGGCCATGCTAATCGATCGTGACTACCGGGTATTGGCTTGGAACCGGGCTTATCGACGTTCTTATGGTGACATTATGCCATCGTCAACTGCCCATAAAAGATGCTGTTATGAAATATCGCACCGGTATAACCAGCCTTGCGATCAGGAAGGAGAACCCTGTCCCATGCAACTTTGCTTGCAAACGGGTTTACCTCAGAGGATGTTGCATATTCATACCTCACCACGTGGCATGGAATATGTTGAGGTTGAAATGCGCCCGTTGCCCGATGCAGATGGCAGCATAGGCTACTTACTGGAAGTCTTTAACCCTACTAGGATTGCCAGTGTGACGCCAAAGCCATTGGGTTTGGTGGGTCAGTCTCTAGCGTTCAAACGCATGTTAAAGTTGATTGATCGCGTGGCCAGAAGCCGGGTACCCGTGTTGCTTACAGGTGAATCAGGAACCGGCAAAGAGGTGGTAGCTCGTACCATCCACGATGCCAGTGACCGTGCCAACCGGCCTTTTGTGCCAGTTGAATGTTCAGGATTGACGGAGACCTTGTTTGAGTCAGAATTGTTTGGTCATGAAAAGGGGGCTTTTACCGGAGCCTATGTACAAAAACAGGGACTGGTTGAGTCAGCTGATCAGGGAACCCTGTTTCTGGATGAGATTGGCGATGTGCCCGTACAGCTGCAAGTCAAATTACTGCGATTGCTGGAGACCCATACGTTTCGCAAAGTAGGCGGCGTCAACCCGTTGCAATCCGATTTTCGCCTGATTTGTGCCACGCACCGTGATCTGGCGGCTATGGTGGAGCGAGGCGAGTTTCGGTTGGATCTCTACTATCGACTCAGTACCTTTCCCATTCATGTCCCATCCTTGCGCGATCGACAGCAGGATATTCCTCTGCTTGCCCAGACGTTGTTACAGCGACTGGAAGAGTGTCGAGGCAAGGTCTTATCCGATGCAGCGATTCAGCTTCTCGTTAACCACCATTTTGCCGGTAATATCCGTGAACTCTTGAATATGCTGGCACGTGGATGTCTGTTGGCCGATGACACAGAGATTGGTCCTGAACATCTGGTTGACATTCCTCCATGTTATCATAGTAAGAGCCGTGCCATTCAAGTAGCCATGCCAGAAGAGGTTGTGACCTTGGAGGAATGGGAACAGGTTTACCTGCGCCATCTGGTCGAAACATTCCAGGGAGATAAAAAAACGCTGGCCATGCAATTAGGTGTTAGTGAACGGACACTATACCGTAAACTGGGTCATGTAGCAGAGTGATGATAGTTTCAGGCCGGATCTCGGTCAGGCAGTGCAGTGTGCCATAACGGCAGTCACGACGCAGGCAGGGGCTGCATGCCAGTTGTCGATACAGGATAGTGGCCTGATCACTGAGGGGGGGGGTATGGTAGGGATCGGAGGAACCAAAAAGGGCAATCAGGCGTCGTTGCAACGCCGCTGCGACGTGCATCAGTCCTGAATCGTTGCTGATGACCAGATCAGCACGGGACAGCAGGGCTATCGACTGGGCTAGGCTGAGCTGGCCGGCCAGGTTGTGTACCGAGTGGTGGCTCATGGTCTGGATCTGCTCCCCATCCGGTTTCTCCTGCTGGCTGCCCAGAATAACCACTTGCCACCCCGTTGCGGTTAAATGTCGGGCTACCTCGCCATAGTGGGACAACGGCCAGCGTTTGGCTGGTCCGTAAGCAGCTCCTGGACACAAGATCGCCAGTGGCCTATCTGGGGATAGACGTTGCTGGCGGGCCACCTCTGCGGCGGCCGTTGCATCGACCTGGAGTAAGGGCAAGGGCAGGGGGTGTGGTAACGGGCTACCGCTTGGGCATCCGAGTGCTACCAGACGATCGACCATACGGGGCCATCTGCGTCGGTCCAGTTTTCTGGCTTCGGTCAGCAGACCCCAGCGCCATTCACCAACATAGCCGATGCGCTGTGGAATAGTGGCCCAGAAAGGGATCAAGGCCGACTTGAAGGAATTAGGCAAGACAATGGCCTGACGATAGCGGTGATCGCGCAGCTGGCGACCGAGACGATAACGGCTGGTGAGTGCCAACTGGCCATGGCCGATGGGTATTGGGATGGTGTGGCGCACTTCCGGCATGGCTTGCGTCAGTGGTGCACTCCACTCCGGCGCCAATAGGTCAATGGCTTCATCCGGTTGCTGCTGATGCAGCCAGCGAATCAGCGCATGGGTCATTACCATGTCGCCAATCCAGGCTGGAGCGACGATCAAAAGGCCCGTCCGTTCCATCAGACCGTCCGTTCCATCAGAATCGGCTCAGGCCTCACTGAAAAAATGATCCAGCGTTTGACGAGCCTGCTGCAGCGTGGCTGGTGAAACTTGGCCAGCATCGGTGGCACGTTGGAGCTGTTGCAGGAACTGTTTCTGATCGTTAGAAGAAGCCTCCATATGGCCGAGAATGCCACGGATCAGCTGAGCTGGACCCGACAGGGACACCCGATACGAGCTTGACCAGCCTGAGGTGGGGGCAGGGGATGAAGTCGTCGCTTGGGCTGGTATCATGGCAACGGTCGGTGTCATGGTAACAGTCTGACCCTGGGCATTGTAAACTCCAGTTAGGGCTTGGTAACCACGGCGCAACAACTGTTCCACGCCATCTTTCATCTGGCTAGCCAGCGTGCCGACTTGGCTGGCCAGCGTGCGCAGGGTGTTGGACCAAGTGACGCGATAAGCCTCCGGTGTCCATAGGCGG
>JADGCH010000090.1:0-1874 GCA_015229115.1 Magnetococcales bacterium | reverse complement strand
CAGCGTGCGCAGGGTGTTGGACCAAGTGACGCGATAAGCCTCCGGTGTCCATAGGCGGGTACGGTCAGAATCGGGTGACGGAGGGGCGGCTGACGTTTCGCCAACGGCCTGCAATCGCTGCCAGGGCTGTTGGTACAGGCGCTGAATGGAGTCGCTGCGGGATGAAATGGTCGACATGATCGGCTTGCTCCTGAATGATCCTTGCCAGTGGCAGTACTGGGCTGTCATTCCTTCTGAACGGATCAATCACGGTGATTCATGAGGAATAACTGTGTAACAGTGGCTGATTTTTCTTGAAGGTGAACGATGGTCTGTACACAAAAACACGGTTACGTCCCTCGTGCTTGGCTTGATAAAGCACTTCATCGGCGTGCGACAGTAGTGTTCCGGCATCCTGGCCGTGGTCCGGGAATGCAGCAATACCAGCAGAGAGCGTCACTTGTATTCCATGTTCGCCATATGGAATAGTCATGTTAGCCATTTCCTGTCTCGACGACTCCATACGTTCCAACGCCATGGCAAGAGACATTTTTGGCATGATCAAGACAAATTCTTCGCCGCCGTAGCGACATATTATATCGCTTGATCGCGCACTTCTTTTTAGTAGCGTGACCAACGATTTGATGACTTCGTCACCTGCTGCATGGCTGTAGGTGTCATTCACACGCTTGAAATGGTCAAGGTCGATCATGATGACCGCCACCGGATAATTTGCACACTGCGCCTTCGATAATTCGAGCGGCAGGGTCTCGTCGAGATAGCGTCGGTTGTAAGCACCGGTGAGCGGATCGCGCGTTACTTTCTCCTCAAGATCCATTTTTTGCGCTGAGACTTTCTCCAACCGAAGTTTAAGCTGGCGCTGTTTAGCTTTTTGGTCGGCCTCACGCTTTTTCTGCTCAGTAATATCGCGACCAATGCCCTGAAAGCCGCTGATCCGACCTTCTGCGTCGTAGATCGGTATGCTGAGAATATCGAACCAGATCTCTCGTCCATCCTTGCAGCGTTGCGGGACAGTAAAATGCAGGGTTTGGTTTCCTTGACCATTATCCTCCAATTGTCGGCGCTCAGTCAGCACACCTTCCAGGATCAATTGGCCTTCTGGTGTCAGGGTGTCCGCAATCGGACGTCCGACCACTTCATCACGGCTGAAACCGCGCAACAGACAATCGGCGTCGTTGATGTAGGTGAAGCGCATCTTTCTGTCGGCCTTCCACACAACATCGACCATATTTTCTGCCAACATGCGAAAATGCGCTTCACTCGTCCTAAGTGCTGCATCAGCCTGATAACGTTCGGTAATATTTTCGTGAATCAATACTGCGCCTTTTTTCTCTCCCTGCAGTGGTAGCACATGCAGCATAAACCAGCGTGTCGCATTGGGTGAGTGGCAAGGATATTCCAGCGTGAAATTACTCCGTGTTTCAGCTAATACGGCCTTGATGCCGCTAAGCACAGTGGGTGCTTCCTTGCCATTGGGTGAATTTGTGGCATGACCACAAATTTCAAAATAGTTGGAGCCGATAGACACCCGTGCCATGTCAGTGACACCATTAGCGACAGCAAAAGCGAGCCATGATGCGTTGACTGCGCTTATCACACCGTTTGCATCGATGACTGCGACGTGCTCGGTCAGCGAGTCAATGATGCTGGTGACAAACATCTTGTTCTCGTCCAGCATATCACCCCGACGCTTCAGCTCGATGTGGCTTTTGACACGTGCCAGTACCACAGCCGGATGAAAGGGCTTGGTGATATAATCGACCGCACCAACATTAAAACACCTGGTTTCATCTTCAATCTGGTTGTTGCCGGTAATGAATATAATCGGAATATCTCTCGTCGGCAGATTATTCTTGATGTGATGACACACTTCA
>JADGCH010000008.1:84938-87759 GCA_015229115.1 Magnetococcales bacterium | reverse complement strand
ATAGAAAAGGAAAAATCAAGCTTGACAGGCTTACAACACCAAAGGTCTTCCCCATTCCCCTCAGTTGTCAAATACAGTTTCTCCCCTTAGGGGGACCATGAATTCCTGGTGGTCATGGCGAAGGTGTCCCACCCGATCCCATCCCGAACTCGGAAGTTAAACCCTTCAGCGCCAATGATACTGCATCTCAAGATGTGGGAAAGTAGGTCGCCGCCAGGATATTAAAAAATTTAAGTTACGACGGCATGACGCGAGGTGGAGCAGCCCGGTAGCTCGTCGGGCTCATAACCCGAAGGTCGCAGGTTCAAATCCTGCTCTCGCAACCAAAAAATCCCCGGAAACAATCCCTCTGTCTGCTGCCTTGTCCGTTGACAGTCGTTGATGGATTGTTATGCTTCCATCCTGTTGGCGGATCGTCTAACGGCAGGACAGAGGACTCTGACTCCTCCAATCTAGGTTCGAATCCTAGTCCGCCAGCCAAAACAAAGAAAAACCTCTTCTTAAATGACATCAATAGCCATCTTTTTTGTTCAGGCACTTCTTGTCGTATCCTTGCCTTATGCTGTATGGCGCTATAGCGGTATACGCCGTATGATCCCATTGGTAGTTGTCCAGATTCTTGTTGGGATCCTGGTAGGACCATCGGTTCTGGGGGAGGTGACCCCGGAAGTTTGGTCACTACTGTTCACAGATAAAACATTGGTTGTGCTTAAAGGGCTTTCGTGGTTAGCCGTAGTACTCTTTGCTTTTTTGACCGGGTTGCACCTGAAACCATCTGAAATGAATGGCATGGGGAAGACCTTTGGTGTTGTAAGCCTGTCAAGCTTGATTTTTCCTTTTCTATTGGGTGGATGTGTTGGTTTTTGGGTCGCCTACGCCTATCCCGCCAGTCTGGGACCAAAGGCCAACGCCGGGCAATTTGCAATTGGTTTTGGTCTCTGTACCAGTGTAACAGCGCTACCTGTGCTGGGTGCTATCCTGCGGGAAACCGGATTGTTGCAACACCGCATTGGAAATTTGTCTCTAGGAATTGCGGCAGTGAGTGATGCGGCGCTCTGGTTTTTCCTGGGGATTTTATTACTCAATATTTCGAATCCTCCAGAAGGCACAACATTGATCTTGTGGATGCCTGTGCTAGCTTGTATCTATTTTGGTCTAATACTTCTGATTAGAAAACCCCTATCGAGGCAGTTCCAGAACAGTGGAATGCTCAATGAACAGGATTTGGTGTTGGTTTGCACACTGATTTTTGGATCGGCTGTGATAGCTGAATCAATCGGTTTGCATGCAACCCTGGGAGGCTTTCTGGTTGGAGTGATTTTGCCTCGTCATGCCACAAGAAACATCATTGCCATTCTGGAACCCGTTACCGTAGTTGTGCTACTACCATTCTTCTTCACTCTTACTGGCATGCATACCCATTTTGAGACAGGGCAATCAGATTGGGTGGTTATAACTCTGGTGGCCATTCTGATTTCCGTTGTTGGAAAGGTTGCTGCAACGGCTTTGCCTGCCCGTATTCTGGGAGAATCCTGGTTGGATTCATTCTCTTTAGGACTATTGTTACAAACAAAAGGCATGATGGAAGTAGTGGTTCTGACCATTCTGTTGGAGGTAGGGATCTTATCGTTTATGGCATTTTCCTCCCTGTTAGCTATGGCTATTATCACTACAGCACTGACGACGCCCCTGCTGCATCTGCCAGGAGGGCTTCTTTCCCATAGGCGGTAACGGGACGCATTCGTCTTGCTCCACCCCCGCAAAAAAGTGACTAGCTATTCAGCTTGGCTTCAGCTTGTCATGCTATGCTATTTCTTGGATGTAGGAGCATCACGCTCTACACGATACCATTGGAGAAATAGCCGTGAAAAAAGAAATACAATTCCTGGTCAAAGGCTCTGCCCCTGATCCATACAAAGTTGTCGTTTCCAAGAATGAAGGTAATCTGACGCTGCTGTGTTCCTGTTCTACTGGACATAAGGACACCCTGTGTAAACATCGCATCGATATCCTGTCTGGAGTCGTCGACCGTGTCGTTAGCCATAACACCAAAGATATCGCCTACGTCAGGGAGATGATCGAAGGCACCGACGTGGAGAGAGCGATGCACAGGTTGAATGATGCTTCTGTCCATCTAGCTAACGCCCAGGAAGATTATGAACAGGCGAGATTAAGCCTCATTAAAGCCGTTAACGACTGATGTGGGGGGTGTACTGAGGCGCCATGGACATCATTCTAACGATACAGATCGTCATCTTTTTTGGTTTGATGGTCTGTTCAGCGTTCTTTTCCAGTTCTGAGGTGGGATTGTTTTCACTCAATTCCACCCAGCTGGAACGGATGAGACAGGATAAGCATCCGAAGGTCGATCTGATTCGACGCATGTTGAGTGAACCACGCCGCTTGATTGTCACGATCCTGATCGGTAACGAGCTGGTTAACGTCGCTGCTTCCAATATTTCGGCAACGGTGCTGTACCATCTGTTGGGTGGTGAGGATAAATGGTGGGTCAACCTGCTGATTATGCTACCTCTGCTGTTGCTGCTGGGTGAGATTACCCCGAAAGTACTGGCGGCACGCCACAACATTGCCTTTGCATCGTTCAATGCACCGATTCTTGAATTGGTCGCCAAACTGATCACACCGATACGCTGGATCATTCGTATCGTGGCTGATTTCTTTATCACCGCCATGATTGGCAAAAGCAAGAAAAAAGGCAATATCATCACCGAAGACATGGTGCGCGCCTTGGCAACCCAGGGTGAAGAGGAGGGGGTGCTTGATGCCAATGAGACCGAATATATTCATAACATCTTCAACT
>JADGCH010000008.1:82899-84841 GCA_015229115.1 Magnetococcales bacterium | reverse complement strand
GAGGAGGAGGGGGTGCTTGATGCCAATGAGACCGAATATATTCATAACATCTTCAACTTTGGTAATCAGACTGTTGAAGAGATCATGACCCCACGGGCTAACCTGTTGATGGTTTCCGACGATACCGCCTTGGTCGATATCCTGGAACTAATCCGTCGTGAACGGTTTACCCGTATTCCGGTGTATCAGGGCAGCGATCGTAACGAAGTCATCGGTGTACTGCACGCGCGTGACCTGCTTGGGCGCGATCTGGGTGAGATGTCTGGTCCGTCTGACTGGATCAAGCTGCTGCGTAAACCGTTTTTTACTCCCCCTACCATACCGGCAGCCGACCTGTTTCGGCTGTTTCGTGAGCGGCGCATGAGCATGGCCATGGTGCTGGATGAATATGGTGAGATTCTTGGTGTCGCTACCATGGATGACATCATGGAATCCATCTTTGGTGAGATTGATCGCCCCGTTGCCGATACTGACCAGCAGGAGATGGTGATGATCAGTGAAGGTAAATGGCGGGTTTCAGGCAACATGGAGGTGTCATCCTTCAATGGCCGCAACCAGACCCGGTTTGATGATACCCTGGTCCAGACCATGGGTGGATTGGTGCTGCACAGCTTGGGTGAGATGCCGGTTGTTGGCAATCAGATGGTCATGGATGGCTGGAGCTTTACCGTGACGGCCATGAAAGAGAGACGCATCACCGAATTGCTGGTGGAGGCACCAGCGGATCGGGCAGTCGATACTCAACCATCCGGAGACAACAGGGAAGATCAGGACCATTCGGATCAGGAGAACAGCAATGGATCATAACGTACTCATGCTGATGGCCATGGTGGGTTGTCTGATCATGGAAGCCTTTTATGCCGGATCAGAAATTGCCGTGGTTAGCGCCGACCGCCTCAAGCTGCGCCATGAGGCTGCCAAGGGCTCACGTGGGGCACGTATCGCGCTCGATATGCTGCAGAAGCCGGAAATGTTGCTGTCAACCACACTGGTGGGGATCAATATCGCTATTGTCACCAACAGCTCACTGGCTACCTTGCTGGCGATCAACCTGTTCGGTGCTGATTTTGCCTGGCTGGCCATTCTGCTGATAGCACCGTTTATCTGGGTCTTCGGCGAAATTGTTCCCAAAAGTGTTTTCCAGCAACAGGCTGATCTCTTTACACCACGGATCATTTACGTACTGAAGGGGTCGTTCTATCTGTTCTATCCCATTATTGCCTCCTTCACCTTCATGAGCGGTATCATCGCCAGGATTCTGGGGGGGGAGGATAACAAGAGCCATTTCACCCTGCGTGAGGAGCTGGATGTCATGCTGCAGATGCCAGCCAGCGAGGGGGATGTGCGTCATGAGGAAAAAACCATGATCCGGCGCGTCTTTAATTTCAGCGAGACCCGGGTACGGGATATCATGGTCCCTCTGATCGATGTTTCGGCGGTGGATATACGTTCCACATGCGGTCAGGTGCTTCGTGTTGCCGGACGCAGCTCCCATGCGCGGCTGCTGGTCTATTCCATGCGCATTGATCAGGTGGTGGGTATGGTTAACACCTTCGAATTGCTTGGGCTACCTGATGACAGCATGTTTAAATCCCATCTGAAACCGATTCAGTTTGTCCCTGGTTCCAGAAATCTGGTCGATCTGTTGGGTGATTTCCGTCGCAGTGGTGACCGCATGGCGGTGGTGGTCGATGAGTATGGTTCGGCACAGGGTATCATCACACTGGAGGATATCATGGAGAGGGTGGTTGGCAAGATGCAGGATGAATACGATGGTGACGAGCGCAACCGCGAGAAAATCATCGTTATTGATGCCAAAACCAGCAGTGTGTCAGCACGGACGTCGCTGGTGACACTCAAGGAGGAAATGGGGTTAATTCTGCCGGAGGGAAATTATGAAACTCTGGCCGGGTTTCTGCTCGAGCGATGGCAGCGTATTCCT
>JADGCH010000008.1:0-82801 GCA_015229115.1 Magnetococcales bacterium | reverse complement strand
GAGGGAAATTATGAAACTCTGGCCGGGTTTCTGCTCGAGCGATGGCAGCGTATTCCTGATGAAGGAGAGTCACTCGACTTCAACTCGTATCGTTTTGTCGTCGAAAAATCTCATCACAAGGCGGTGCTTCAGGTCAAAATCATGCGTCTGGATTGAGGAGTAGCCGGTGCGTGTGCTGGTGGTGGAGGATGATGTTGCCCTGTGTGCCATGATCCGTCGTCGTTTGATGGAGCAGGGTTTTGTTGTTGACATGGTGCATGACGGTGTCGAGGCTGAGACGCTGGCACAGCAGGGCGTTCATGACGTCGTTGTGCTGGATCTGGGGTTACCATCGCGCAACGGACTGTCGGTTTTGCGTACCTGGCGTCGTGCTGGTCTATCGATACCAACCATCATTCTGTCGGCACGCAACAGCTGGCAGGAAAAGATTGAGGGAATTGAAGCAGGGGCCGATGACTACCTGGGTAAACCCTTTGCCATGGCTGAGTTGGTGACCCGGATCAAGGCCCTGCTGAGGCGTTCTTACAGGCATAATCAGGCTCCGCTCGCCACCAGTAGCTTCACGCTTGATGAGGGACAGCAGGCGGTTCTGTGGCACGATGGCCGTTCTGTTGCACTGACTGCGACCGAATTTCGTTTATTGCGTTGTCTGATGTTGAGTGCCGGTCGCATTGTCACCAAGGAGTATCTGCTCGATCACATCTACGATTTCGATGACGAACATGAGCATGATCATAATGTCATCGAAGTGCATATTCTCAATTTACGCAAAAAAATTGGTCATGGCATGATTGTGACAAAACGCCACCAGGGCTATCTGTTTCAGTCAGAAGCCACTCCCGTCGTGTCATGACCTCGCTGCGCACTCGCCTGACGGCGCAGCAGTTGTTACTGCTGGCTGTGGCTTTCCTGGCACTGGGGTTGCTGGTTACGCAATTTATTCGTATCCTGTCTGAACACTATATCTCGGACCGTCTGGAACAGGAAATCGAGAGTTTACTGACAGAGCTTTCTCTCGATGAACAGGACCGTATCCAGATCGATGACCGCAGGGTCGATGCCGTATTTCATCACACTTTTTCCGGTCACTATTTCCAGATTGTGCTGCGTGAGGGCCAGACGGTGGTGCAGCAGCGCCATTCCCTATCTCTGGGAACAGAGGGGCTAGCCATTCCCGACTTGCCTGAGATGGAAGAGGAGCACCTGTTTATCACCGGTCCCAATCAGAAGCCACTGATGGTGCTGGTCAAGATCATGCGCATTCGCGAGTACAGTCTAACGATAGCGGTGGCAGAGGATATGACCGCTTTTCTACGCAGCTTCCATGAATTTCAGCGTTATTATCTGATGACATCCGGAGTGGTTTTTCTGCTGCTGGCTGTAGCGCAATTCGCCGTAATTCGACGGGGGTTTCGCACCCTGTTACAGCCACTGACAGAGTTGCAGGCCATCGAATCTGGCGAAAAGGACCGGTTGACCCATAAGGTGCCACAGGAGGTGCAACCTTTGGTGGTAGCGATCAATCGCATGGTCGAGCGTTCCGAACGGCGCCTTGAGCGTTCCCGCAATGCTTTGGGCAATCTGTCCCATTCACTCAAGATACCTGTTTCAGCCTTATTGCAGCTGGGTCAACAAGAGGATCTAGAGCGATTGCCGGAGATCAGGGCTTTGCTACTGGAGAACGTTGCTGTTATGCAAAGGCTGATTGAACATGAATTGAAGCGGGCACGTCTAGCTGATCCGGCACTGCCTGGGAGATTGTTTGGTCTTTCGCGTGAAATTCCACCCCTGATACGTACTCTGAAAAGCATCTATTACCATAAGTCTCTGGTGATTGATTGCCGCATGCCCGATGATTTGGCCTGTCATGGCGATCGGGAGGATATGCTCGAGCTGTTGGGAGGGTTGTTGGATAACGCCTGCAAATGGGCTGACAGCCGGGTTGTGCTGCGACTGGAACGTCATCAGGACCAGATCAGGATGGTTATTGAGGATGATGGCCCAGGCTGTTGTGAAGAGGTATTGCAAGGTCTCGATAAGGGAGTGATGCGTCTTGATGAGAGCAACCATGGCTATGGGCTCGGTTTGATCATCAGTCGTGAGATCGTCGTCGAATATAGCGGTCAGATCCATTTTGGCCGTTCAACGGAGCTGGGTGGATTTGCAGTCACGGTCATGCTGCCATTGATGGTGCAGAGGTGATAAAAATCCATGATTCCACAAGACCTGTATGCTACACTGACAAGCACATATCGAGTTGAAACTAAATGCTGTTTGTATAAAGTGTTTGATCCATGTTGCGTGACACCCCTGATGAGATGGACCCATGCTGGCGTGACCGCTGGCACAGCAAAATTACCACGGCAGAAGAGGCTATTGCCTTGGTCAAGCCGGGACAACGCATTTTTATTGGCACCGGTTGTGCCCAGCCGTTACCGCTGATCCTGACCCTGACCGGTCGCTCGACCCTGTTAGCCGACAACGAGATCATCGACCTGTTCACGCTGGGTGAGGCTCCTTATGCCCAGCAGGCTCTGTCGGACCATATCCATGTCAATACCTTCTTTATCGCCGAGAATGTGCGTGACAGCGTGCAGAAAGGTGTTGGTTCCTACACGCCGGTGTTTCTGTCCGACGTGCCTCGACTGTTTTCTTCCTACCAGATTCCGCTCGATATCGCCTTGATACAGGTCAGCCCACCGGATGCGGACGGTTGGTGCAGCCTGGGGATCTCGGTTGATATTGTCGCTACGGCGGTGCGTTATGCTCGCTTGGTGATTGCTCAGGTCAATAGTTTTATGCCTCGTACACTGGGAGACAGCTTCGTTCATGTTGATGATCTGCACTGGTTGGTCCCGGTTGATTTTCCTTTGGCTGAGTATGAACCGGCCGCTGCCGATGCCGGCAGTCGTCAGGTAGCGGAGAATGTGGCCACTCTGGTTGAGGATGGCTCAACCCTGGAACTGGGTATCGGTCTGATTCCCCAGGAGGTATTACACTATCTGGCCCACCGGAAGGATCTGGGTATTCACTCGGAAATGATGACCGACAGCATGGTGGATCTGGTGCAATCCGGAGTGGTCACTGGGCGTTGCAAGACCCTTGATCCCGGGCAGATTGTGGTCAGTTTTTGTATGGGTACCCGTAAGCTGTACGATTTTGTGCACAATAACCCGATGATCTCGTTCCGTCCTACCGAGTATGTCAACGATCCCTTCGTCATTGCACAGCAACGACGCATGGTGGCCATCAATGTAGCCCTGGAGGTCGATCTGACGGGACAGGTCTGTGCCGACTCACTGGGTAGCCGTTTCTTTTCGGGTATTGGCGGACAGGTTGACTTCAACCGTGGCGCGGCACGGGCCGTTGAGGGACGTGCCGTCATTGCCTTACCGTCGACGGCCTGTGATGGAGCGGTATCGAGAATTGTTACCCGTCTGGCACCAGGGGCGGGGGTCGTGACAACTCGTGGAGACGTTCACTATGTGGTGACCGAGTATGGCGTGGCTTACCTGCACGGTCGTACCATCCATCAACGTGCCTTGTCATTAATCAGTATTGCTCATCCCAAGTTTCGTGATATCCTGCTGCGGGAGGCGATTGAAGCGCATTATCTCCATCCGGAGTTGGCTGATGTACAGGGACGTTTCTTTGTTGAGCCCCAAGGTACGCGTACAACGCTGGAACTGGACGGAGGGGAGCGCGTGGTCTTCCGTGCCATTCATCCAACGGATGAGCAGCCGGTGCGCGAGCTGTTTTATTCCCTGTCGCATCAGAGTGTCTACTATCGTTTTATGACGCATCTGAAGCGGCTGACGTTCCGGCAGCTGAAGGATTTTATTTATATCGATCATCGCGTGGCGGTGGCCATCGTCGGGGTGATTCCGGTGTCCCACCGCGAAGAAATCATTGCCATGGGGGGCTATTACCTCGATCAGCACACCAATCGGGCTGAGGTGGCCTTGATCGTGCGGGATGACTGGCAAGGACGAGGCATCGGTGCTTTCATGCTCGACCGGCTGATTACACTGGCTAGGCGCAGTGGTATTGCCGGGTTTACTGCTACGGTGTTGCCGGATAACAGGACCATGCAGCGAGCCTTCAAGAATACCCGTCTGCCGATCCGCTGTCAGATGGAAGACGGTGTTCTATCTTACGAGGTGGATTTTTCCACTCATGAATGACAGTCTATTTTACTCAGGGAGAATTTGATGCCGATTCAATCAATCATCCAGTCTTCATTTCTCAACCCATTACCTCGTGATCCAGGTAAGTTACCGCTTATGCTGACCGTTTCTGGTGAATATGGTGCTGGTGGGAGAGAGCTGGCCCGCTATCTGGCCAGCAAATGGCAGGTGACCTTTTTCGATCCCGATATCATTGACCGGATTGTTGCCGAATCGATCAGAAACAAGGATCTGAGCGATCAGCTCGATCGCAGTCTACCGGAAATGCTGGATGACTGGTTTCACGCCCTGTGGAAAAAGAAGAAGGATGACACCAGTAAATCGGTTTATTATCTGCATCTGGTCAAGACCGTCATGAGCATTGCCAAGACAGGTGGAGTGATTGTCGGACGTGGGGCCCATCTGATCCTGGCTGGACAGACGGCGGTGTTTCGACTTAAGGTGGAAGGCAGTCGTGACTTCTGTGCCCGTAATATCTCCCAGAAAGAGGGTATCAGCCTCAAGGCAGCCAAGGATCTGGCTGCCCGGATGGATGCCGAACGGGTTGACTTTGTCCGCGAGATCTACCGCCGTTTTCCAACGCACAATACCTACTACGATCTGGTGCTGGGTGCTGAAAGCCTCTCCCGGGAACAGATGGGAACAATTGTCGAGCTCGCCATGCGCGAAGCCGGTTTTCACATTCCGGAATAAATGATTTCAAGAGGGGGAGAAGTTTCACATGACCAACAAGACCATCAATATCCTCCATTCCATCATGGATGCCAAGATGTACGAGGATACTTTCGAAAAAAATGAACGCCCGGCCTATCCTCTGGTGACGGTATCGCGTTCCTATGGTGCTGTCAGCATTGATGTGGCCAAGTTTTTGGCAGCGCAGCTGCAGGTGCCCCTGTATGACAAGGAGATTCTCAACGAGATTGCCAGACGTGCCAAGATGGACCGCGCTTTGGTCTCCCGGTTGGATGAGCATGTTGGCGGTATGATCGAAGACTGGATGCAGCTGCTCTTTTCCAAGAAGGGGTCGACCAAGGACGAGTTCTATTACCACATGGTGAAGGTGATTCTGGCCATCAGCTTGAAAGGGGGGGTGATTGTCGGTCGTGGTGCCCATCTCATCCTGTCGACACGACGGGCCTTTCGTTTACGGGTTGAGGGCTCTTTGCCGATTTGTGCGGCAAGGCTGGCGCGACAGAATGGTATCAGTGAGGCAACGGCAACCAAAATCATCCTCAAGAAGGATAAGGAACGGCAGGAATTCGTTCGAGATGTCTACCAGCATTTTGCCGGTGGTGCCAGCTATTATGAGATGGTGATCAACAGCGATCTGTACACGCCTGAGCAGATTGCCAGGATCGTCATCGAAGCCATGCGGCAGAGTGGTCATCCTGTTGCGCCTCCGGTTCATGACTCAGTAGGTGTGTAACAAACCGGGCAAAGATTGCTGTCGTGGATGATGTTGTTGTTGCGAAAACCCGTAAGGCATGGAAGAGACTGAACCGCTTCGTGCGGTCGGATGCTGTTGGTCGTTCTGTGACCGATGCCGAAGGGGTGAGTTACACCGTCTACGATCACGATCAGACGGTCGATGAAGAGGCTTACGTCCATCTGCATCGGCAGACCATTGTTGGCAACTGTCACCAGTGGCAGAAAGAGTGGCAACTACTGGAGCAGGATCTGCTGGCTTGGCAGCAGCAACTGGCCAAGGTACCAGGGCCGGATGCCGAGTACACGTTGACCATGCTGCTGCAACAGCGCGAGGTGTTGCTGGAGCGCTGGCACAGGCTGGCGCCGCGGGCCGATCTGCTGCGGCACGAGTTTCTTCAGCCGCTGGAGTTGCCGTGGCACCAGGCCGTGACCCATTATCGGGATCACCGTCTGGTCACCGTCATGCAGCAGGAGTGTTGGGATGAACCGGATCTGGCCCGGCGTATCGATCAGGATCTGGTACGCCAGGAGCAGCGCCAGTATAACGATACCCTGACACCGGGACCGTACTGGGAATATTACGGCAAGTTTACCAAGGCACTTGAACAGGAACGGTTCCAACGTCATGTTGCCCAGGTGACGCGCATTGATGAATTCCATCTGCTGTTTGCGGCGCGTAACGATGTTCGTTATTTTACGCTCTACATCGGGCCAACCAACTCCGGCAAAACCTTCCAGGCCCTGCGCCGTCTGGCTACCGCAGAGACTGGTATTTATCTGGCACCGTTGCGGTTGCTGGCCATGGAGGTGGCATCTACCCTGAACGAGTGGGGTGTGCCCTGCAACATGATTACCGGTGAGGAAAAACTGCTGGTTGATCGGGCCAACCATACCGCCAGCACCATTGAGATGATCACCTTTTCTGAACAGTACGACCTCTGTGTCATTGATGAAACCCAGATGCTGGGTGATGCAGAAAGGGGGTGGGCTTGGACCCAGGCCATCCTTGGGGTTCAGGCACGTGAGGTTTGTCTGATTGGAGCCCCTGAGTGTCGTCAGGTTGTCGAGAAATTGTTGCAGTTGACCGGAGACCCCTACGATGTGGTAGAACTGGAGCGCCTGGCACCGTTGCAGGCTTTGCGTCGACCGGTACGTTCGCTGGAGGCGCTGGAACCCGGAACAGCCATCATCGCCTTTTCCCGCTCGGCTGTATTAGGGTTAAAAAACACCATCGAACGGCAGACCCGGCAACGGGTGGCGGTGTTGTACGGTTCTCTGCCTCCTGAGGTGCGGCGCGAACAGGCGCGGCTGTTTGCATCGGGGGAGGCGCCACTGTTGGCCGCTACCGATGCTATCGGTATGGGTCTGAACCTGCCGATTCGTACCATCCTGTTTGCTCAGGATCATAAAGTCATCGACCGCAAGGAGCATCCGCTAACACCGCTGGAGGTTAGGCAGATTGCTGGTCGTGCCGGTCGTTTTGGCTTCAACGAGAGTGGCTGGGTCGGTACTTTTGCTTTGCCTATCGAACCGGTACGGCGCCTGTTGGAGCAGAAACCGGCTGCTGTGCGCAAGGCCCACTTGGCCCCCGGTCTGGATCATTTGGTAGCGATTGCTGGTTTGCAGCAGGAGGGTGCTGCTCTTCCCCGTCTGGCCCAGACGTTAGCGCTGTTTCAGCAGTTGGTGCGGCCGGATCCAAAATTGTTTCAGGTGGCCAATCTGGATGATCAGATTGTGTTAGCGCGCATTACCGACCGGTTTCCCGAGCTTGACTTTGCCACCCGGTTTACGCTGTCGGCTGCGCCGGTAGCCATTCGCTCTCTGCCGGTCATGTCTGTTTTTGAACAGATGGTGGTGACAGTAGCCAGTGGTCAGGTGATGTTGCCACAGCAGGCACTGACCCTGATTCAGAAATATGTTGGTCAGGGGGTCAATCGGCTCAATGTGCTGGAGACAGCGGTCAAGGTGGTCAACCTCTACTGCTGGTTGCACTACCGTTTTGAGTACTCCTTTCCTGACTTGGCTGGTGCCGAACAGCATCGCGATGAAATCAATCAGGAGATCAACCGTATTCTGGCGCGTAGCCAGTTTTCTGTGCGCCTGTGTCAGCAGTGTGGTCGGCCGTTACCGCCTGATCTGTTTCACGAACGTTGTCACGAATGCTGGCAAGCCAGGAAGCAGAGCAAAACCACGCCATCGCAGGCAGAGCCAGCAAGGTCACATTCACGAAGTTATCGCAGCAGTCGACGTTACGGTACCAGACGATAGGGTCTTTTTTCGGGGAGATAGAAGAGGATGGGCAATCAAAACGATGAGGGGGCTTTGTTTCCAGCCTTGCAGTTGGCCGATGAAGGGGAGCCTCTGGCTGGATCCTCGGCCCAGGGCGAAAAACGCCAGGAGCGTGGTCTGATCCTTCATTTTGAGGATCAGGAGGAGGCGATGGCACCGCGTCTGACTTTGGAACCAGCCCCTGTTAAGCCTCCTTCAGATGCCACCACCACAGACCACCAGGACGTTGAACGGGATGAGCCGAAACTGGTTTTTCAGTCGGATGATGAGGATGGTTTTTTATCACCAGTGGCACCTATTCCTCCTGTCGTCGAGGAGACAGTCTTTCGATCGGATGAGGACGATGGTTTTGTACCGCCGATAATGCCCGTTGATACCGTTATTCCTGTTCCGGACGACGATGAGGGCTTTTTATCGCCGGTGTCTCCAGTACCGCAGACGGTCTTTCATTCGGACGAGGACGATGGCTTCTTGCCAGCCAGTAGGACGCCTGCCTCCTCTCTGCCTGAGGAGCATGGAGAGAGTGATGAAGACGATGCCGCCACTGTCATGGCAACGCCGTTTTTGTCATCACCACAGGCACTATCGTCCTATGAAGATAACGGGGACGAGGATGCGGCCACCGTCATGGCAGCGCCGTTGACGTCGAAGTCTCAAGCGGACGACAGTAGCAGTGATGAGGATGGTGCTACGATGATAGCACCGACGATGGCAGCGACGGCGTCTCCGACTGCTTCCGGTCAACCGGAGGCTGAGGATGTGCCGTCTAAGGCCAGTGATAGCAGTGTCGATAGTGCCGATGTGCTGCGTGTCGGTCAGATGCTGATGTGGTACCGCATCGACAAGGTTCTGGGTCAGGGTGGTTTTGGCGTCACCTACAGGGCGTGGGATACCCGTCTCGATACCAACGTGGCCATCAAGGAATACCTGCCCTCACAGGTGGCCCTACGTGGCAGCGACGGCCATATCAACGCCCGTTCCAGGGATCATGAAGCGGCCTTTATCAAGGGACGCCAACGCTTTTTGCAGGAAGCGCGTACGCTGGCCAAGTTCAAGCATGCCAGTCTGGTGCGTGTGGCAACCTTTTTCGAGCAGTTTAACAGCGCCTACATGGTCATGGAGTACGAGGACGGTACCTCCATGGCGGCTCTGTTACGCGAAAAAAAGGTGCTGGACGAGCGTGAACTGCTGGCCATTATTTTACCCCTGTTGCAGGGTATTTCAGTACTGCATGCGGAGGGTTTTGTCCATCGGGATATCAAACCAGACAATATCTTCATACGTCATAAAGATGGATCACCGGTATTGCTCGATTTTGGCTCGGCGCGCCAGAAAATGGAGGGACAGGATAGCGGCCATATGACGGCGGTTCTGACGCCCAACTACGCACCCATGGAACAGTACTTCGAAGATGCTGCCCGTCAGGGACCATGGACCGACATTTATGCCATCGGTGCCGTCATGTATCGCAGCATCAGCGGCAGAAAGCCGGTGGGATCACCGCAGCGCAGCAGTGCCGTGATGCGTAATCAGCCTGATCCGCTGGTTCCGGCTGTGGAAGTGGGACAGGGGCGCTACTCGGAATCGTTACTCAAGGCCATTGATCTGGCTTTACGGATTGATGAAAAAGATCGGCCCCGTTCCATTGCCGAGTGGTTGAGGGCTGTTGAAACCGAAAAGGGGGAGCAGGACGAGTTCGTTTCAGCTGGTCTGAAGGCGCTTTCTGGCACGACCATCAGTCCTCAGGCACGCGTGGCCATTGGGGTCGTGTCGTTGTTGTTGACGTTGGGCATTGGTTATACCTTCTGGCTGGTGATGAGCCGTAGCGATCGGGTGCTGACGCCTGAAGAGATCCGTGCCAACCAGCTAAAACAGACTCAGGAAAAGGCCAACCAGGGCGATGCGGAAGCGATGTTGCAGCTGGCCCATCGCTACGAGGTGGGGGAGGATCTGCCTGCCAACCGTACCCATGCCTTGGACTGGATCCGTCGGGCGGCCGAGAAAGGGTCGGCCGAGGCTTATTACCGTCTTGGCTTGGCCCATAAAACCGGTGAAGGGACGGCCAAAAATTGGGATGAGGCCTTGGTCTGGTTTCAGAAAGCTGTAGTAGCCAACCATCCGAAGGCACAGTTTGAACTGGCGGAGGCGTTGGAGAGTGGTCACGGCGTGACGCAAAATATCGAGACTGCTCTTCCCCTTTACCGCAGTGCGGCAGCTGCTGGAGAGCCGCGTGCCCAGCATCGTCTGGCGCAATTGTTCGATCAGGGTAGCCACGGATTCAAAAAGGATGTGAAAGAGGCTTTTGCCTGGTACATCAAGGCAGCGGAACATGGCATTGTGCCAGCCCAATGGCGGGTGGCCCAGCTGTTTGAATCGGGCCAGGGAACCCAGGCTGATCCTGGTCAGGCGCTTCATTTCTATCGTCTGGTAGCAGAACAGAACAGCATGGAAGCGCAGATCCATCTGGCTGATGTGTTATTCCGTGGTACATTAGGGTTGCAGGATGTGTCGGCCTCGCTGGCCTGGTATGCCAAAGCGGCACAGCAGGGTGCTATTCCTGCCATGGTGCGGTTGGCAACCATTTATGATCGTGGTGAAGGAGGGCAGCCGGTCAACATGGGTCAGGCCATTCACTGGTACACCAAGGCTGCTGAGGCTGGTCACGTCGAGGCCCAGTGGGTCATGGGGGAGAAGAATTTCACCGGTACCGGAGTTTACCGCGATTATACGGTAGCTGGGCGCTGGTTCCTGCTAGCCGCTGAGCAGGGCCATGCTGAGTCCCAGAATCGTTACGGTCTGTTAAAAAAGTCGGGCTTGGGTGTTGCCAAGAGCGCCCAGGAGGCTTTTCGCTGGTTCAGCAGTGCTGCAGCCCAGGGACTGGCCGATGCCCAGAACAACCTGGGTCTGTTGTACGAAAAAGGGGAGGGTGTGACACAGGATTACCATCAGGCCCTGCAATGGTACAGTAAGGCAGCTCAACAGCAACACGCTGGAGCCCAATCCAATCTGGGCTGGATTTATGAAGAAGGTAAAGGCGTGCCAGCCAATATGGTTCAGGCGGCTCAGTGGTATCTCAAGGCTGCCGAACAGAACGATGTCAGGGCGCAGCGTAATCTGGGCTGGATGTATGAAGAAGGTCGAGGGGTAGCCAAGGATCCGGTACGGGCTTATTTTTGGTACTCATTGGCAGCGGTGCAGAACGATGCCGATGCTACCAACAATCTGCGCATGATCAGCCGTAAGCTCAACCAGGAGCAGACGGACAAGGCCATAACCATTGCCCGTCAGTGGCTGCAATCTTACCGCGATGCCACTGGTGCACCGTGATGTTGGTGGGCCATGAGTGAAGCAGGACAGGAAGCAGGACAGCTTCAGGCTTTGCAGTGCTACCTTGGGGAGCGGCTGGATGATATCGAACGCCAGATCGCGGCTATCCGGGAGCAGGCCGAGCTACGTGCCGTGGGTGGTCTGTATGGTCAGAGCGACGGTTACTCTGCAGCAGGAGACCTAGCCGCTGCACGCCGGGTGACGGCGGAGGAGATGGGACAGGCACTGATCTGGCAGAGCGAAGCTGTGGAGTGGATGACCAGGGATGATCCCATGCAGGCTGAAGCAGCCATTCGTGCGGCGCTGCGTATCAATCCTGACAGTTCCGAGGCCTGTTTTACGCTCGGATGGATCCTGCATGAAACAGGTCGCCATGCCGAGGCTGAGGCACTCTATCGCCTCACGCTGGAACGAGCTCCTCACCATGTGGGTGCCTGGTTCAACTTGGGCAATGTGTTGATGCGGTTCCAGCAGGGCAAGGAGGCCATCGCTGCTTGGCGTCAGGCCGCCGATCTGGGACACGAGGAGGCAGAACGGCGCTGTGCCGCTCTGTTGAACCAGCAGACGGATGAGTCTGGTAAGGCAACAGCGCACAACACGCCAACAGAACAGCAGCGACGTGGGGCTTTCAGTAACGACTCTCTCCCCATGTTTGCTGCCAATATTCTGCCAGAACAGCAACAGACCGGTCGTCTGGACAGGAATCCCAGTCCTGCTGTCACAACGGCTTCCGGCTGGAACCGTTTTGGCCAGCTGTTTTGGCGGCGTGTTCGGATCATGATCCTGCTGTCATTGGTTGGGGTCTTGATGGTTCAGTTGTGGTGGATGTTGTTTCGATAGGGCAGGTTGACGATGACAGAGGTCTGGTGACTGATCCCGGTATCCAGATCAATCCAGCCTCCCTGGGTTTTTGCTGCCAGCCATGCCGAATAGGTTCCCAGACCACTACCTTCCTTCTTGCCAGAGGTAACATATTTCTCAAAAAACCGGTCTCTTATGGTGTGAGGGACCTCTCCTGGGTTGGTGATGCGAATGACAACAAATTGCGCTGTACGGGAAAGGTGAAGGGTAATGTCTCCACCATGGCAGCAGGCCTCGATGGCATTCAGGATCAGATTGTAGAACAGTGGGTAACAAAGCATTTTCTCACCCATGATCTGGAATGCACCGTCGATCGGGGGGGCATGGTCTGCTACGATGTCAATCCTGATATTTTTTAAGCTGGACGGTTTGCCAAGATCGCTGACGACCTTTTCAACAATGGGGAGCAAATCAAGTGGCTCGGCATGAAATTGATAGCTGCCCGTCTCCATCTTGTAAAGGTCGAGCGAATTGTTAATCATTTCCAGCATTAAATAGCCGCTGTTTTCAATAATTTTCAACAGCGCACGTTGTTCATCCGTGAGATTGCTGTCTTCCAGAATGATTTCTGGTACACCGATGATGCTGGCCAGAGGTCCTTTGAGATCATGTCTGGAAATTCTGTCCAGATCTTCACGAACCTTCAGGGTTTCGATGAGTTGGGAGTTCTTTTCGGCCAGTTCATCGTTGAGCTGGGACAGCCGACGGTTCAGTACCCGTTCGCTTTCAAGACTCTCCTTGAGTTGAAGCTGGGTTTTTACCCGGGCCTGTGCCACAGCCGGAGAAAAAGGCTTGGTGATATAATCGACCGCTCCCAGAGCCAACCCATTGGCTTCATTGGCGGCGTTATCCATAGCCGTAATAAAGATAACAGGGATCTCTTTGGTAGCATGGTCAGCCTTTAGACGGCGCAAGACCTCATAGCCATCCATCCCCGGCATCATGATGTCGAGCAGGATCAGATCAGGTGGACGCGATGCGTTGGCTCGGCGGATGGCCTGCTCACCGCTTTTGGCTGTCAGGATGTTATAATGGCAGGACAGCAGCTCTTCCAGAATAGCAAGGTTGATGCTTTCATCGTCGACAAGCAGAATGGAGTGACGTTTGGACATGTTCTTTATGACTGCCTATTTATAAAATATCTATCATGATATCATCCGATGATAGAACATCTCCATCCCTTATGGCAAGGTTTTTTGACTTGGACTACTTGCTGGATCACATTCACGGTATACTCAAAAACCATCCAGATGGTCTGCGTGAGTATGAGCTGTACCGCCTGTTGCGAGCAGAACGGATTGTGCCTTGGTATAACGAGCAGGATTATCCGCTACAGGACCCATTGACGTTATTCCGCCTTCATTTTTTGTTGTTTCATCTGCTCTATCGGTTAAGGGACCGATTGTTGGACAGGGGGCAGGGCGATCTGACCATCCATTGTCTGCGCATCGCCCTGTTACCGGCCGGAGTAACCGATAACGCACCGGTTCTGCACGATCCATTGCGCAGTTATTATCTCGATCTTGACCAGTTGTACCAGACCGGCGTTGATGAAGTGACGACCATGCTGGATGATTTCTGGCGCCGTTACCGATTGCAGGATCAGCAGCAGCAGGCCTTACAGAGCCTTGGACTGACAGCCCCGGTTGATCGGGAAGCGATCAGGCGGCGCTACTACCGGCTGGCGCGACAACACCATCCCGACTGTGGTGGCGATGTTGAGCAGTTTCGCCGTATCAGTGCAGCGGCCGAACTGCTGTTGCAGTAAACGATTCCACCGCTTCCAGCAAGACCGATTTGCGGATCGGTTTGATCAGATGGCCGTTGCAGCCTGCGTCGATACTGCGCCGTTCATCCTCTTTCAGAGCATAGGCGGTGAGGGCGACAATCGGGACGGATACCGATCGCTGCTGTTGCCGTTCCATATCGCGCATCATACGGGTGGCGGTTAGTCCATCCATGCCGGGCATTTGCACATCCATGAGCACGATGTCAAAAGGGTTGGTGCGAAAATGTTCGATCGCTTCCTGACCACTGGTGGCCAGTGTTAGTTGGTAGCGATCTTGTTGTAGGTAAGCCTGCAACAGAAAAAGGTTGTCTTCGTTGTCGTCAACCAGCAGGATATGCAGCGACGGTGCTGCTGTAGTGATTGTTGAAACAGGCGCTGCCGCATCAGCCTGTGGCACCGGTGTCGGATGGGATACCACGGCTGTCAGAGGAATTTCAAAAAAGAAAGTACTGCCCTGATCGGGTTGACTGTCAAGACCAATCGAACCACCCATCTGGGTGATGATGCGGTGACAGATGGTCAGCCCCAGACCGGTACCGCCATAAGAGTGGGTGGTGCCGCTGTTTTCCTGGACAAAAGGCTGAAAAATGGCGGCCTGTCGTTGTGGAGCAATGCCAATACCATGATCCTCGACCTCGAAACGAAGCCATCCATCGTTCGGATGGTGCATGGCGGGCTGAATCCGCAGCGTAATGGTTCCGGACGAACTGAATTTGATGGCGTTACCCAGCAGGTTAAGCAGGATCTGACGTAGCCGGGCTGGATCACCCAACCGCTGCACCGATGATTGCTCGATCAGCCATTCTGTTCGTAACACCAAGCCTTTTTTCATGGCCAGATGATGAAAAATCTCCAGACTCTGTTCCACCAGCAGGGATAGATCGAAGGGGATTTGTTCCAGTGCCAGATGGCCAGCCTCGATCTTGGACAGATCGAGAATATCATTGATCAGGGTGAGCAGTCCTTCGCCAGCGCGGTGCAATACATGTAGATAGCGGCGCTGGGTTTCATCCAGGGTGGTCTCTGCCAGTAGATCGGACAGGCCAATGATGGCATTCATCGGTGTGCGAATTTCGTGGCTCATGTTGGCCAGAAACAGGCTTTTGGCCAGATTGGCACGACGGGCTGATTCTTCCTGTTGTTGTAAATGAAATTCCAGTTCCTTGCGTCGGGTGATGTCGCGCACCATGATCAGCAGAAATTTGCGCTGATCGACGATAGCGATCTGCAGCTTGGCCTCGGTGTAGCGGTAGTGCCCTTCGCTGTTAGGATAGCGGTTTTCAACCAGGAGATACCCTTGCTGCTCGATATCGTTGAGCAGGCCAGACCAACTCTGCTCATGGGGGCAGAGAATATGGCAGTTGGTCATGTGCAGCGGGTTGTGGTGCTGGCTTTCACTGGTCTGAGCCTGTTCCATGCGCTGACGGGCCATGCGGTTGCTGTCCACCAGCTCGCCGGATTGGCTATCGAAGATGAGGATCTCATCTTCTGACTGTTCCATCAGCGTGTGGAACAAACGCAACTGCGCCTCTTTCTCGCGGATCAACTCCTTATGAAGATAGAGATCGAGAAATACGCGCACCTTGCTACGCAGGATAGAAGGTTGCAGCGGTTTGATGAGATAGTCAACGGCACCCAGATCGTACCCTTCGAACAGATGCTGTTCATCACGGCAGATGGCAGAGAGAAAAATGATGGGCGTATTGCGTGTTTTACGCACGCTGGACATCAGCCTGAGAATTTCAAAGCCATCCATATCGGGCATGTAGACATCGATTAAGACCACGGCAAACTCATGTTTCATGAGATGCAGCAGCGCCTCCTGACCAGTACGCACCAACAGGATCTCGGCGTCGAAGTCATCCAGCAATTGAGCCGTTGCCAGCAGATTTTGTTCAAGGTCGTCGACGATAAGAATTTTGGGTTGCATGGTTAGGAGGCAGACTCCAGCCAGATCCGGATCATCGAGAGCAGCTTCTGGTTATCAATCGGCTTGGGCAGATAGTCGGAGGCTCCTGCATCGAGACAGCGCTGCCGTTCTCCCTGTAATGCCTTGGCAGTCAGGACAATGACCGGAAGATGATGATGTTGCGGGTGGGAGCGGATGGCCTGCAGGACCTGATAACCATCCATATCGGGCATCATGACGTCCAGCAGTACCAGATCAATCTCCGGATGCTGCTGCAGTTGCTCCAGACCGACACGGCCATTTTCCGCCATCATCATCTGGGCACCATGATCTTCCAACAGGCTCGCCAAGGCGAAGATGTTGCGCATGTCATCCTCAATGATCAGCAGACGCCGGCCATTCAGGAACGGTTGGGGTGCCCGGGGCACAACTGGGGTGATCGGTGTGGGTGTGGGCGCCGCAGCATGGCGATCGATTGAGGGCGAGATTGGCAGTTCGGATAGGGTGGACGGGTCAACCGGGATCTGTGACAGAAAATGGTTGGTAGCCTGCTCCACCTGTTCCAGACCACTCGCCAGCGAGATGCTGTAAAACTCGGGCAGTTGCTCAATGGCGGCAGGGTGTGATCCGGCCGGAATCAGATAGAGTATCGGCAGATGCTGCCGCTGCACCGACTTGCGTGCCCGGGTGGTAAAGGCAGCCACATCGGTACCGGGTAAATCACTGGTCAGCAGAAGCGCCGCTGGTCGGTAATAACTGATCAGGAACAGGGCAGCACTCTGGTCTCCAGCCACAATGATATTAAATTGTGCGGCACGCACCCGTTCGCTTTGGCTCCGCACCAGTTCATGATCGGTGCCGATAATCAGAATACTGCGATCGGTAGGGGTCATGGTGCGACGATCATCACGAATGGTTTCCAGGGTAGCAGACCCCTGTCCGGGGTGCAACGCATGGGTGGGTGCCGTACCATCGGCTGTGGCGCGGAGCGGCAACCATAAGGTGAAGGTGCTGCCCTGTCCTACCGTACTCTCCAGCGTGATTTTTCCTTCAAGGAGCAGCGCCAGTTCACGGCTGATCGATAATCCCAGACCGGTACCACCGTACTTACGGTTGGTCTCGTCATCAACCTGGCGAAAAGGCTCGAAGATCAGTTGCTGTTTGTCAGCCGGAATACCGATCCCGGTATCAGCCACGGTAACCGTCACCCAGGGAGGCTCATCCGGCTGATGCACGGTCTGAAAGGTAACCGTGACACGACCACCGCTGTCGGTGAACTTCATGGCATTGGAGATCAGGTTTTTGATAATCTGTTCCACACGCTGGCGATCGGTATGCAGGGTGACCGGGACATTTTTTTGCACGACGACAAGAAGCTGCAATCCCTTGTTACGGGCCACCGGTTGAAACAGACGTCCGATGCTGTCAGCAAGGTCAGACAGGCGGGTCTGATCCAGAAAGATACGGATCTTACCGGCTTCGATGCGGGCCAGATCAAGAATTTCATCGATCAGGGTCAGCAGGTCACGGCCGGCTGAGTGGATGGTCTGGGCAAATTCGACCTGCTTGTCGGTCAGGTTGCCCGACTTGTTTTCCATCAGCAACTGCGACAGAATCAGCAGGCTGTTGAGTGGCGAGCGCAACTCGTGCGACATGCTGGCCAGAAAACGTGATTTATAGCCACTGGCCTGTTTGAGCTGGGAGATGGTGTCATCCAGTACCTGTTGGTGAACACGCAGCGTACTGGTCTGTTCCCTCATCTGCTCCATCAGTTGCTGGTTGTCCAAAGTTGCCAGCACCCCCTGGATGGCAAGGGCGATGGTGCTGCTGACCCGTTGCAGCAGTTCGAGCTGTTGCTTCGGGAAGGGTTGTGCAGCTCCCAGCAACAATACCCCGCGCAGCGTATCGTTGTGCAGCAGAGGAACGGCGGCAATGCTCAACGGTGCCGTGCGCACCAGCCCCCAGTCGATTGGCAGACAATCAGCCGGGATAGTGTCGATCTGGATGAGTTGCTTTTCCAGGGCTACTTGCCCAACAAGACCTTCCCCTGGCAGAAAGGAGGGGCTTGGGTCATGATCGGGTGTCAGGCCATAACCGGCAGTCCAGTTCAGTCGGCCATCGTTTTGTTGCAGGTAGACAGCGCCATTGAGGGCAACGGTATGGTTGACCAGGAAACGGATGGCCAAGCTGCACAGTTGCGGTACATCGGTCAGGCCGCGCATCTGGCTGTTTAATCCGGCCAGAGTCGCCATGACCCACTGTTGTTGTCCCAAGTTTTGTTTCAGGGGGCGATGATAGACCAGCAAGACAATGGGGATGATGCCAAGGGTCAGCAGCAACGCTGTTAGGGTGTCCTGCTGCCGCTCTTCGACCGACCACCAGCCGATGTTATGGTGCAGAACCAGCATCCCGATCAGGTGATAGACCAGAATCAGGATGACCGTAACAGCGAGCTGATGCAGTGGATGGTCCGCATGCCACCCGATCTGGCGCATCAGCCGAAACAGGCGCATGGACCAGAGCTGCCTGATCACATCTGGAATTTTGCCATGATGGTTTCCAGTTGCTCCACCACCCTGGCAATTTCTGTGGCACGCTGACGTACGGTGCCACCCAGATTGCGCATTTCCTCGTTGGCACCGCTGATGCGCGACATCGATGAAGCAATCTCTTCGGAGGCGTAGGCCGCCTCACTGACCAGACGGGTGATCTCTTCGCTGACACGACTGGCTTCGGTGACATTGCGGCTGACTTCTCCCAGACCATGGGTCGTTTCCGAGACGCTGCGACTGATGGCGTCGATGCCCGATGAGGCCTCGGTGATGTTGCGGAACACCTCGGCAATGCCGCTGGAGGAGTCACTCACCTGCTGGGCCATCTGGTCGCTTTCGCTGGTGATGGTGGTCATGGTCTGGGTGATCTGCTGCACATTGCGACCTTGGGTATCGATGGAATGGAGGATATTGCTGTTGGTATCGCTGATGCGTTCAATAATCTCCCTGACCTGCTCCGAGGCATTGGCTGCATCACGGGTATGATCCTGGATCTCGCGGGTACGTTCATGGATCATCGTGGTCGCTTCACTGGTCTGGCGCGCCAGTTCTTTCACCTCATTGGCGACTACGGCAAAACCTTTGCCAGCATCCCCGGCACCAGCTGCCTCAATTGAGGCATTCAGAGCGAGCATATTGGTTTGTTCTGCAATACCGTTGATCATCTCTACCACTTTGCCGATATCGCGGGCCGATTCTCCCAGCCGGTCCATCACAGCAAATGAATCACGTACCAGACCATTGGCGCGCTGTGAAAACTGCTCAGCTGAGTCGCATTGGGTGCGGATATCCTGAAAAGCCTGATTGACCGAACGAATATGATGAGTGACCAGCTTGACTCTCTGGCTGGTGCGTTCGGTGGTGGTGGTAATCTGTTCCAGATTACTGCCAGCCTGTTCGGCATTGGAGACCACCGATTGCAGGTTATGACTGGCCTGCTCAGTGGCGCTGGCGATACTGTTGAGGTTAGCGTTACCCTGTTCTGTAGCGGCGGAGATGGTGGCCATATTGCTGCTGGCATCACGTGTGGCCGAGGTGATCCCGCCCATGTTGGCGCTCATTTCTTCGGCCGCTGCTGCCGTAGTAGTAGCCTGTTCCGACATGGACTGGATGTTGTCAAACATCTGCAAGGCTGCTGAAGAAAGTTCCTGGGCCGTGGTGTTCAGTTGCTGGGCATCCTGGGAGAGGCTATAGATCATGTCACGCAAATTGGTAGTCATACGGGTCATCATCTGCCCAAGACGACCGATTTCATCCTGTTGCTGAAAATCGACGGCTACCTTGAGATCACCACCAGCAACTCGTTCGGCAAAGCCCTGCAGGGTCAAAATGGGCTGAACAATACGGCGGGTGATGAGAACCGACAGCATGATTCCAATCACGACAATCAACAGGGCAAACACCATCGACCAGTTCGCACGGCTATGGGCTTGCTGCTGGGTGGCCTGTGCAATCGCAGTTGTCTCGGCAACCACCTGTTCCAGATCGCGAGCAATGACTGGTTCGATGTCGTGAACGGCAGCGCGCATCTCCTCTGTAACGACAGCAATATGATCATTCTGTTTGACCAGCTGGGCAAAGGCGTTTTCATAGGTCACCAGCTTTTCCAGCATCGACCGCTTATGTTCTTCCGGCAGGTTGCATGATTCCACATTGCGACGAATCAGGGCAGCTGTTTTATGGGTATCATCGATGTACTTTTTCTGGCTGCGCAGCAGATAATCTTTCTCATGACGCCGCATGGTCAGATAATCACGCCAGATGGTAGGCAGATGGCCAACCAGCTTGGTCTGCGGGTTATTGTCCATGTTGTTGACAATGGCTTCCAGATCATGGGCCGCCTTGCGAAACTCACCCTGCAGACCGGAATCGGCATTGAGGCCCCGTTTTTGCCACGCCTCGACCAGATTGCGAAAGGCAGTATGATAGCGATCGATCAGTTGCTGAATCTGTTTGACGTCAGATAGGAATTCACCACCCTGACCCGGTTGAGCCTGTTGTTCGGCCTGTTCAATCTGTTCAATTTGACGTGCAGAGCTTTTGATCTTGTCAACCAGCTCGGTGACGCGACTGGCGTATTTCATGTCGAGGCGAGCCAGGAAGTCCTTCTCGTTGCGGCGCGCTTCCAGCATGAAACGATTGATATCGACCAAGTGACTCTGTTCCGCCTCGTGGACGGCATAAAGATCAGCATATTCCTCCAGAGTGTGATTAATCGTGGTGTGATAGCGCCAGATGATCAGCAGGAACAGCACACCAACGATGCTAAATCCGGCACCAATCTTGTAACTGATGCGCCAGTCGCGGAAGGAGGAGGAGCTTTTTGACATGATTACGTTTCCATGGTGATTGATGATTATTCTTGTTGGCGATTGACTTCACCACTGCGTACCAGGGCGATTCGGGTGATGATCGGGCCAAAGGTCTCGAAGATAATGATCGACCCGATGACCACGGGTAACACCACCGGTGCCAGCACCGGCATAGCCTCCGTTGCCGCCATGGCCATGCCAAGCGTGACACTGGCCTGCGGCAGCAGGGCCGGACCCAGCCAGCGGCGATGGAACAGATGCACTTCCTCGCACAGACCGGTACCAATCCATCCTCCCAATAACATACCACAAATACGTAATAGAATAAAAGCCATGCCAATCCATCCGGTAGTCAACAGACCAGCTGGATGCAGGGTAGCCCCGGCAAAGATGAACAGTATGACCAAAGGTAACAGGATAATGGATTCGATGGCCTGAAAAGCCACCGGGCTATCGGGCGAGCGGTTGGTGACAATGCCGAATACCAGAGTAGCCAGCAGGGTCGATGTGTGCAGGGTCACAGCCACACCGGCACAGAGGAAAAAGACGGCCAGAGTCAGGATCATGACGATGTCACGTTGTCTGAACAATTTCAGTAGCTGAGTCAGCAGCCATCCGCACAGCATGCCAATCAGCACCGATCCGGCGATTTCCCAGATACCAGCCAGCAGATGCGGCAGCATGTCGTCGTTGAGATTGACCAGGGTATTGACTACAGCCATCAACAGGCTGAATAACGCCAGGGCCAGCGTGATATTGGTCGCTACGACGCCAATGATGATGCGGGTAAAGGGGCCGTCAGCGCGGTTTTCGCGAATGATGTCGGTAATGGCAGCCGGAGCGGTCGATGTGGCAATGGCGGCCAGTGTCAACGCGATAGCAATCGGTACCTCTAACAGACTGAGACCGGTCCATACCACACTCAAGACGGAGGCGACAATAGCACCGGAAACCCAGACCAGCAGCTGCTGATACTGACGGAACAGGGAGCGTGTCAGACGTCCACCAGCCAGAAATACCACCAGAGGCGGAGTAAACTGGGCGATCATGCGCAACCATTCCAGGTCGGACGTTGTCAGGGCCGCCACGCCGGATGGACCCACCAACACACCCAGCAACAGCAGCAGGGTCACACGAGGAACATGCAGCCGTTGCGAATAGAAATCGGACAGCAGACCAAGAAACAGGAGCATGGCCAGGGTGACAAGAAAATCAGCGTATTCACCAGAAGAATGAGCTGGCATGGTGCTCCATCAGATTAGGTAGGATGATATCAGGAACGACAATATTTCTCTTATCAATGTATTATACAGCATATCGGGAGCTGTGACAAACCGAAATTTCTCAAGCAGCTCCGGGCCCGATTTTAGGGGGGCGTGGCAACCATAACTGTCCTTGGGACAAGCAGCCCCAGCCCCATTGAGTCCATGTGACCACCGAGGTAGCCAACCACAACGACCAGATCAGCATCAGCAGACGATAGCCGAGCAGGGGTAACGTCAGGACCGTTCCCTGGGGCAAAAGCGCATCGTGACGGTCCTGATACCAGTGCAGCTGAAACAGGCTGGAACCGTTACCGGTCACCTGCATGTCGGGGTATCCCAGCAGACCATGCTGAATGGCTGCCAGCAGTGCCGACGCCGCCATCAAGGTCCAGCAGAACAGACCCAGCTGGGTCAGGTTAAAGCGCCACCATGTCTGATCTGTCGGAGGGTGCAGACGACGCCATCCGAGTACCAGAAACCATCCCACCACCACCAGCGCAGACCAGGCTGACACCGGAATCAGACCCATGCCCAGCAACAGCCAGTGACGCGTGGTCAAGGGTGTCCAGCGCAGTCGTCCCAGCCCGATGGCCACTGCTAGCACCACCATCAGGGCACCCCAAAACAGCACTGCCGGTCCCATCAGTGGACCTTGGCTCCACAGCAGCCATCGGTCACGAGGCATGTTGAGGTGCAGGTGGTGATTAACTCCCGGAAGTCCCAGGTCGATTGACGGAGTGGTCAACAGGGAGGAGATCGATAGAGGTTGCTGCCAGCTGAACAGCAATTCCTGCAAGCCGGGCACAATGGGGCAAGTCACCTGCTGACCCTCCTGGCTGATCGGCTGGCTGACACCATTGATGCTGACGCCAAGCAGGGACGCCCCTTCCGGCAGCGTGATGCGGTGCTGGTCACCACGGCTGCTTCTGACAGACAGTTTGAGCGTGATCGTACTGGTGCGTAGACCAGGGGTTATGGTCAGTTCACTACGTTCCAGGGTTAGGGTCGTTCCTTCAACAGCAGCCGGACGACTGATGCGTAGCTGCAGCGTCTCCCCAGGCCAGGGACGCCACTGCATCGCCCAGCGATCGTGACCAGCCGCGGCAGGGGATAGCATCGGTACTCCCTGGGCTTCGACATGCCAGACAGGATGGGCTTCCAGTTTCCATGTCTCGTACCAGGTTTGGCCCGGAGCAGCCTGCATCAGCAATTCTTCGGTAGGAGCGAGTATCGATTCCCAACTGCTTTCATGGACGCCAGCGGCCATGTTCAACGATAGCCGCCCCTGAACGACCGACAGCCCTGGGGTGGTAACCGATTCGCCAGCAAGGAGCGGCAGGGCAACCAGGACGGCATGACCGGCGACGGCATGCCCGGCCGGGCTGAGACGCCTGACCACGGTGCGTACGCGCCATTCTTGCCCCAGTCCCAGCATGAGTTGCCGTTCTACTTGCAATAGTGGCGGCAAGGGTGGAGGCAATTGCGCTGCCGGCCAAGCCGCTGCGTGGCCATCCTGTGGAGCTGTTTTGGCGATCGGGGCCGGTCGTTGCAGCAGCAATGTTTTGTCCGGAATGCCTTCGCTGTTGATACCGGCAATTTGCCAGCCACCACCGGACTGGACCACAACACGATGGGGCAACAGTGGCAACGGCAACTGAACGGTGTCACGGGCTGGCGGCAGCATCCCTTCCAGGGTGACCTGGTGCCGTCCGGGTTGCTCCAGGGCCAGAAGCAGGCTGTCGTTGTGGCGCATCAGGTTGGTCGATGGTTGTCCGTGGACTGCCACCGTTGTGGGTAACCAGTGCTGGACGCCCCCGGGTAACGGTATGGCAACAGCTGCAGACGTATGGATTTCAAGGCGCAATCTCATCCGGTTGCTGGTCAGGGTCAACTCCATGCGAGAGATGTCAGCACAGTGAGGCAGGCAATCAGGGGCAGCTGTCAGACGTTGTGATAACTCCTCCAGCATGGCATCCGTTGGTATGGCATCGGTTGGCGTAGCCGTGGCTTCAGATGCTGTCAATAATAAAGGCATCAGCATGGCTACAGCCAGCGAGCGACGCCACTGCTGCCAGGGCAGCTGGTCAAGAAAGAGCGGCAGCAGGGCTAGCAGCAGCAGCATACGCGCCACCGCCAGGATGCGGTTCAGCCAGGGTGGCGTCAGCCACAGACGCAACTCCTGATCCATGGTCACTGGACCGTTCCACGTCAGGGATACCGTATGCCAGCGCCATTGTGGCAGGCCGGGACCGGTCTGAATCCGAGCATGGCGGTCAATCTCACCGAGGCTGGCCTGTTGTGGTGCTGGAGCAGAGGCATAGGTCCCGGCTGCCAGAGGGAGGGCCCTTTTGGCCACCCGTGGTGCGTCAGACTCCTGTTTTTCCTGGAGCACATCAGCCTGTTGCAACTCATTGGACGAGGAAGGCGATGAGGAGGGCGTTGCACTGGACAGGGCAGGAGCGGTGTAGATGGTATGACCGCCCTGTTCCAGTTGCGGGTGCAGCGCCAGATGGGCTTGACTGACCATGAAAGGGACGGCGGTGAGTGCCAGGGCCATCAGGGAACTCCAGCGATACCAACTGGACCAGCGGTGGGGCCATCCGGATGGTACCACCCGCAGCAGGGCGGTCGCGATCAACAGATGCAGCACAATCCAGCTGATAGAGGGTTGTTCGTGGTGGATCAACACCAGGGCCGGAATGGCTACCAGCAGCCAGCGCCGCCGCCACATCCTGCCCATGGCCAGGGCAACCACCAGCACCAGAAACAGGTCAAGCAGGCTCCATTGATGGATCCAGGAGGACGAGACCCGATCGACACCATCGGCATACCACAGGCGCCAGCCAGGCGGCAGGTTGATCTGGCCGGACAGACCCTGTAGATCATGTCGCCAGCCGACGGCCGGCAAGATGGAACGGTCCCCCGTCAGACGCCCTTCTGCCACCAGGGCGATTTCGCCGCGGCGCAACTCGATCCCGGATCGGGGCGAACCAGCCTGTTGGGTAATAAGCTGGTCACGGCCGTGCAGGGCCACGCGACCCAACTCCGTCGGCGTAGCCATCTCCAAACGGTCTGGATGGTTGACCAGACCATTGATTTCGTCGCGCAGGGTCCAGCCCTGACCATCGAAATCGAGCCACCATGACCGTTTCATCTGCAATCGGTCCGGAGCTGGATCACTGTTGCCGCGCTGGCGCTGTTGGAGCAGCATGGTTTCCCCTGGACGTACCAGATAAACTGGTAACCCTTGCCACCCTTTAGGCAAGGTGGTTTGTTGCGGGTCAATAGCGGCTACCCCGGTCACGGTGACCAAACGCAGCTGGTTCTGGGCCTCAAAAGCCCAGACCTCCTGGTTGGGCCATTCCGGTTGGTTTGACGGTTGGAGGGACAATTGCTGGGCTGGGCCATCGTGGCGTTGCAGCAACTCGATCACCCAGTGCCCAGGACGTGCCTGCACCCGCAGGGAGCCATCCTGTTCCAGGGCAACCGGGATGGGAGCGTGGAGCGAGACGGGAATCAGTCCCTGTTGCAAAGGTTGCTGCAGCAACAGTTCCCTCTGACGACCTGATACGTCCAGTTCCATGCGCGTGGTGACCATCAGCGGTATACCGTCACTGACTTTACGCTGAACGGATAGGGTGAGGTGATCCTCTTCGGCCTGGGGCTGTTCCTTGGTGCGTAACCAGAGCCGCCCCTGCCGGTCAAGGTGGGGGGCAGCGACTTCCTGACCATCTACCGCCAGCTGCAGCAGCCCTACTGTGGCGGGCAACGTCATCATGTCCGGCAGGCGTTGCCACGACCATTCTCCTCGTACCTGATGGCTACCGGGGCGCAACAACAGCGCTGGTTTTCCTTCCCGTGCTACCACTGTGGTGGGTTGCTGGTTGAGATAGACCTCCTGCGGCCAGTGACGTTCATCGCCGGGCAAGGTCACCCAGCCCTGTTCCCATACCCGCCATTCCTGGGTAAAGCTACCTCCGGATGGTTTGAGCTCCAGCTGCAGTCTGCCGGGCCAGTAACACAGGGTGTGCGAAGCATCGCGCGAGGAGTCGTTATGCAGGGCGGGGCAGCTCCAGCCCTTTTTGCCGTGCAGAGCCCAGGAGATCCAGGGTTTCAGGGGGTCAGGAACCTGATCGTGAGGCAGGGGCGCTGCCAGGACCGGGCCGCTCCATAACAGCAGCACCGCCATCCACAAGGTGATCACCGATAATCGTATCATCATGACCGGCATGACTGTCTCCTGCTGCCACAAAGGCATGCTGCCACATAAAGGATTGACCAGAGCCCATCATAAACGTGTTTTGTGTCCTGCACAACACCGTCGAGCCAGTGCGTTGCGGTAGTCTTTTTTGTAACGACTATTTTTTTTCATTTACTCACTGTACAACAGGGCCTATCTTGCACGCTTGGCTTATTCCGCAGATCGTGACGATACAAGGGGGCATCCCATGACCGATTTTCTGCTGATTCTGGTTTCGACCATCTTCGTCAATAATTTCGTTTTATCCAAATTCCTGGGAATTTGTCCCTTTCTTGGTGTCTCCAAGAAGGTGGAAACGGCCATTGGCATGACCATGGCTGTGGTGTTTGTCATGACGCTGGCATCGGTGATCACCTGGCTGGTGCAGAAGTTCATACTCGATCCCTTCGGGCTGGGTTATCTGCAGACCTTGGCCTTCATTCTGGTCATTGCCGCTTTGGTGCAGTTCATCGAGATGGTCATTCGCAAGAGCAGTCCGGTACTGTTTGCCGCCCTGGGAATCTATCTGCCGCTTATCACCACCAACTGTGCGGTGCTAGGTGTGGCCATTCTTAACATCCAGATGGAAAACGGATTTCTGAGCGCGGCCATTTATGGGGCTGGGGGTGGACTTGGCTTCGGCATGGCCCTGACCCTGTTTGCTGGTATGCGTGAGCGTATTGATCTTTCCGATGTGCCAGCGCTGTTCAAGGGAGCACCGATTTCACTGCTCAATGCCAGCCTGTTGTCACTGGCCTTCATGGGGTTCAGCGGTCTGGTCAAATAGGAGGATTGAGACAATGTTCTGGATGATCGTGATTGCAATCGTCAGTATGAGCTTGTTGTCGCTGCTGTCTGGTATCGGATTGGGAATCGCTGCCAAGCGCTTCCACGTCGAGGAAGATCCACTGGTTGACAGGCTGACCAATGCCCTGCCGGCTACCAACTGCGGCAACTGCGGTTTTGCCGGTTGCCATGCTTATGCTCAGGCCATGTCGAGTGGTAACGCTGAAATCAACCTCTGCATGCCGGGTGGTGTGCGTACCATGGAAGAGCTGGCCGTGCTGCTCGGTGTCGAGCCAAAACCGATTGGCAACGATCCTGGGCCACGGGTGGCCTTCATCAACGAAGCGCTCTGCATTGGCTGTACCGCCTGTGTCAAGGCCTGTCCGGTCGATGCCATTGTCGGTGCCAACAAGCAGGCCCACACTGTTATTGCCGATGAGTGCACCAACTGCGATGCCTGCATCAAACCCTGTCCGGTTAACTGCATCGAAATGGTCCCGGTGGCAGCGACGGTCTACGAATGGAAATGGCAGAAGCCGGCTGGGCCGGTTGCGGCTTTGCCAACGGCAGCATAAGGAGTCGATACCATGGGAATTGCGGCCAGATTGCTGAGAGCCTTTCATGGTGGGGTGCACCCCGAAGAGCGCAAGAACCTGTCTGAACAGTGCGCTATAGAGACCATGCCGTTGCCAGAACAGCTCTATGTTCCTCTGCACCAGCACATTGGTGCTCCCTGTGAGCCGTGCGTCTCGCCAGGCAGTCATGTTGATAAGGGCGAGGTGATTGGTCGTGCCGAAGGGTTTGTCTCGGCGGCGGTCCATGCTCCTACCTCCGGACTGTTGGTCGATTTCGTCGATCGTCCGGCCATGCACCCATCGGGCCTGTCGATGCTGTGTGCCCTGATTGAGCCGGATGGCACCGATCATTGGCTGGAGACGTTGCAGGCCATTGAGGACCCTTTTACTATGCCGCCGCAGCAACTGCGTGATCGTATTCGCGACGCGGGTGTGGTTGGGCTGGGGGGAGCCACTTTTCCCAGTTTTATCAAGCTGTCCCGTCCCAAGGGTAAGGCTGTTGAGCTGCTGATCATCAATGGTGTTGAATGCGAGCCCTATCTGACTTGCGACGCCCGTCTGATGGAGGAGTGTGCCGCTGACATCGTGGCCGGCATTGCCATTATGCTACACGCCCTGTGGACCAAGCGCTGTATCATCGCCATTGAGGAAAACAAGCCGGCGGCGATCCGGGCCATGCAGCAGGCTATTGTCGGTCATGCCGACATGGAGGTGCGGGTGTTGCCGGTGCGCTACCCCCAGGGAGCTGAAAAGCAGCTGATTGAGGTGCTGACCAGTCGGCAGGTGCCCTCGGGTGGTTTGCCGGTCGATGTCGGTGTCATTGTCCACAATGTGGGTACGGCCGTGGCCATCCGCGATGCGGTGTTGCATGGCAAACCACTGATTTCCCGTATTGTCACCGTCACCGGCGAGGGAGTGGTCCGGCCAGCCAATGTGCGGGTGCTGATCGGTACACCGTTACGTACCTTGGTGGATCATTGTGGTGGTTTGAAGCCCGGCGTTAAAAAACTCATCTCGGGTGGACCGATGATGGGTGTTGCCCTGCAGTCACTGGATGTGCCGGTCGTCAAGGGCACCTCCGGCGTGCTGGCCCTAATGGATGATGTGGTGGTGCAGCAGCAGGAGCAGGCCTGCATCCGCTGCGGCCATTGCGTCGAGGCCTGTCCCATGCGGCTGATGCCGTGTGATATGGCGTGGCTAGCCCGTCACGATCAGTTTGATACGCTGCAGCGGCACGACCTGTTCGACTGTATCGAGTGTGGTTCCTGCTCCTATGTTTGTCCGGCCCATATTCCCTTGGTGCACTATTTCCGTTATGGCAAGCTGTCGATTCAGGCTCAGGGGCGGGAACGCCGCAAGGCCGAGTTGGCTAAGGCGCGTACCCAGGCGCGGGAGGACCGACTGGCCCGTGAGAAGGCGGAACGTGAACGCAAGAAACTGGAAATGAAAGCCAAGGCCAGCAGCATGGCTGCTGCACGTGCTGCCGCAGCGGCAGCGGCTGCTGATCAACCGGCTGCCCCTGTGGCTGAGACATCGATACTAGAGACGGGGGTGCCAACGGCCGCACCATCGGCACCGGCGGTGACGACGGCGGTCCTTGATCCACTCGACGATATGGTCGTGGAGCCTGGTACCGACAAGGCTTCGCGTGCTGCTGCGACACGCGCCCGCACCGCCCGTGCCAGAGGTGTCGCTGCCCGGGCGGTAGCCGAACGGCAACAGGCCGCAACGGATCAATCCAATCAATCGAAGCAGTAAGGTGGTATCGATGAACCATCCGATCTTTCTATCCAGCTCCTCTCCCCATGTTCATGGCGGAGACTCGGTGGCGCAGGTGATGCACACGGTTATCGTGGCACTGATGCCAGCGACTGCCTTTGCCGTCATGATGTTTGGCTGGCCGGCTTTGCTGGTGTTGGTCAGTACCATGTTGAGCTGTGTCGTCACCGAACAGCTGTTCATGCGCCTGCGTCAGAGGCCATCGCCCCTGGCTGATCAGTCGGCGTTGTTGACCGGTTTGTTGCTGGGTCTGACCCTGCCACCTCATTCGCCTTGGTGGATCTGCCTGCTGGGCGGTTTTTTCGCCATAGCGGCAGGCAAGCAGATTCATGGTGGCCTTGGTTATAACATCTTCAATCCAGCACTGATTGCCCGCGTTTTCCTGTTGATCTCTTTTCCGCTCCAGATGACCATTTGGCCTGATCCTCACTTCATTTTTGGTGATCAGGCCTGGACGTTAGGACAGGGTATGGTCATCTTTTTCGGTGGCGATCCTGGTCCGATGGTCGGTACCGGCATTGATGCCATCACCTCGGCCACGCCGCTGGGGCAGTATCGTACTGGTATCAGCATGGGACAGACTGTACCGCAGGCCCTGGCTGCCGGTGGACACCCCTTCAGCTATTTTGCTTCGGCCATGGGCACCATTAACGGTTCGTTGGGAGAGACGTCAGCGTTGCTGTTGGCGCTGGGCGGTTTCTACATGTTGCGCAAGCGTATCTTTACCTGGCATATTCCGGTGTCGATGTTGGTTGGCTGCATTGTACCGGCGGCTGTTTTCTGGGTGATCGACAACAACAGTTACCCCAGTCCGTTGTTTCATCTGCTGACCGGTGGCCTGATTCTCGGCGCCTTTTTCATGGCTACCGATCTGGTGACCTCACCGGTCACACCAGGGGGACAGCTGCTGTTTGGCCTGGGCTGCGGCTTGCTGACCTATATCATCCGTACCTGGGGCGGCTACCCGGAGGGAGTCTCCTTCGCCATCGTGATCATGAACGCTACGGTACCTCTGCTGGACCAGTATACCCGTCCCACGGTGTATGGTAAATCGCGGCGCCAGCAGAAAATGGGCTTATAGGAGGCTACCGATGATCAAAAATATGCCCGACTACGTAAAAATGGGCTGGGTGTTGATGGTGACCGGCATGGTGGCTACCGCGCTGCTATCGGGTACCGATCAGCTCACCAGCGAGCGCATTGCCGATGCCAAACGGCAGGAGACGTTGGCTATGCTGACTCAGGTGTTGCCGCCCGGCTTTGATAACCAGCCTGACCAGGATATCGTGACTCTGAGCGATCCACGACTGAACCGAAAGGGCACGCCGGTGACCTTTTACCGTGCCGCCCGTGGTGACAGTTATCTCGGAGCCGCCTTTATCGTCACTGCTCCGGATGGTTATGCCGGTGAAATTGGCATCATGATGGCTGTACGCAGTGATGGTCGCTTGCAGAGTGTTCAAGTTGTGGCGCACAAGGAGACACCCGGCCTGGGTGACAAGATCGTCGATTCGGTTTGGCTGTCCCGTTTTGCCGGACAGTCCCTGACCAGCAGTCGCTGGTCGGTCAAAAAGGATGGCGGCGATTTTGACCAGTTTGCCGGTGCTACCATCAGTCCGCGTGCGGTGGTCAATGCCGTCAAACGTGGACTCGGTTTTTTTGTTGAAAACCAGCAGAAGGTATTGGCACGGAGGGGATCATGAGTAACTCGCTGGTATCACCGGAACAGCGCAAGGTGTTTGTCGATGCGTTCTGGACCGGTAATCCCATTTTTGTCCAGTTGCTGGGCATGTGTCCAACATTGGCGGTGACGACCAATGCGATTAATGGGGTGGGTATGGGGCTGGCGACCATCGGCGTGCTGGTTGGTTCCAATGTGGCCATCGCCATGATTCGCAATCTGATCCCGGCTGAGGTGCGTATTCCAGCCTATGTGGTGGTGATCGCCGCCTTTGTCACCATCATCGATTTGACCATGAATGCCTTTGTTCACGATCTGCACAAGGTGCTGGGGATTTTTATCCCACTGATCGTTGTCAACTGCATCATTCTCGGTCGGGCTGAGGCCTTTGCCTCCAAGAATACCGTGCGGGCATCAGCGATTGATGGCCTTGCTTCCGGATTGGGTTTTACCCTGGCGCTGGTCATTCTGGGTTCGTTACGCGAGATTCTCGGCAGTGGCCACTGGTTTGGGCTCGATCTGTTTGGTAGCGGGTATCACCCGATACTGGTCTTTGTGCTACCTCCAGGAGCGTTTATGGTGCTCGGTTTGATGATCGCGGGGGTGCGTTGGTATGAGCAGCAGCGCAACCACTGATTCAGCCCAACGGCAGATGGTACGTCATGTGGCTGCCTTGGCCCGTCTTAAATTGACTGAGGCAGAGGAACAGCTGTACGGGCAGCAGCTGGCACCGATCCTTGACCTGATGGCGACGTTGAACCAGTTGCCAACCGAGGATATTGCACCGATGAGCCACGCCGTTGACAGGATCCTGCGTGAACGGCCCGATCAGCCGGATGATGACGTCGATTGGCACGAGAAATTGCTCGCTTGTGCTCCGGAGGTGGAACAAGGCTATTTTTGTGTTCCGAAGGTGATCGAATAGGGGTGTAGTAGGGATCTATGGAATGTTCTGATTGGACGCTGGCGCAGGCCTCCGAGGCTTTACATGCTGGGCATTGTTCGGCGCTGGAATTAACCCAGGCGCTGTTACAGCGCATTGAGCGATTGGATCCCCATATCGGGGCTTATATCACCCTTGATCCGGAAGGCGCGCTGGAGCAGGCAAGGCATGCGGATCAGCGTATCGCAAGCGGTGATGCGGGTCCCCTGACCGGCATTCCACTGGCCCACAAGGATATCTTCTGTACTCGCGGCCTGCGTACCAGTTGTGGCTCACGCATGCTGGCCAATTTTGTCCCTCCTTACGATGCAACCGTGACCAGCCGGTTACGACAGGCTGGCGCCGTCATTCTCGGTAAGAGCAACATGGACGAATTTGCCATGGGTTCTTCGACCGAGAGCTCCTGGTTTGGTGTGACGCGCAACCCATGGGACCTGACCCGTACTCCGGGAGGATCGTCAGGGGGATCGGCAGCGGCCGTAGCCGCTCGGCTATGTCTGGCTGCTACCGGTACTGATACCGGTGGTTCCATCCGTCAGCCGGCAGCGTTGACCGGTACGGTTGGCTTGAAACCTACCTACGGCCGGGTGTCCCGTTTTGGCATGATCGCCTTTGCCTCGTCACTCGATCAGGCTGGACCGATGACGCAGACTGTGGCAGATGCTGCCCTGCTGTTGCAGCAGATGGCTGGTTTCGATCCGCTCGATGCCACCAGCATCGATGCGCCGGTACCCGACTATCAGGCGGCTATGACACAACAGACAGGACCGTTGCGCATTGGCCTGCCGCGGGAATATCTGCATGACGACAATCTGGCGCCGGACGTGGTGGCGGCCATGACGACGGCCCAGCAGGTGTGGCGTGATTTGGGCGTGACCTTTCAGGAGGTTTCACTGCCGCATACCCGCTATGCCGTGCCGACCTACTACATCCTGGCTCCGGCCGAGGCCTCATCCAACCTGGCCCGTTATGATGGTGTCAAGTTTGGCTATCGTTGCCAGCAGCCACAAGATGTCCAGGATCTTCATAGCCGCAGTCGGGCTGAAGGGTTCGGTGCCGAGGTCAAGCGGCGCATCATGCTCGGGACCTATGTGCTATCGTCTGGTTACTACGATGCCTATTATCGCAAGGCGCAGAAGGTGAGGCGCCTGATCGCCGATGATTTTTATCAGGCTTTTCGCTCGGTCGATCTGCTGTTGACCCTGACCAGTCCCGATACCGCTTTTCCGTTGGCAACCCGGACGGCCGATCCTGTCACCATGTACCTGTCCGATATCTTTACCATCAACGTCAATCTGGCCGGGTTGCCAGCGTTGGCGCTTCCTTGTGGTTTTGACCGTCAGGGTCTGCCCATCGGCATGCAGCTGATCGGTCGACCGCTGGATGAGGCAGGTCTGTTGCGTGCCGGGCACCTTTTTCAGCAGGCCACCGAATGGCACTGCCGACGTCCCGATCTGTCGGCCGTGGGTGGATGACCAGGGAGAGAAGAGATGGCGCTTGATCCGTACTACGAAGTGGTGATTGGTCTGGAAGTGCATGCCCAGATGCTGACCCGTTCCAAGTTGTTCTGTCGTTGTTCGACCCGTTTCGGTGCTGGGGCCAACCGTCAAATCTGTCCGGTCTGTGCCGCCTTTCCGGGTGTATTGCCGGTACTCAACCAGGAAGCGGTCAACATGGCCATCAAAACCGGTCTGGCCATTAAGGGCCGTATCAACCGGTTGAGCGAGTTTTCACGCAAGAATTATTTTTACCCTGACCTGCCAGCCGGTTATCAGATCAGTCAATATGAGTTGCCGTTGGTGGAGCATGGCGAGCTCTGGATTGATGACAGTGATGGCCAGCGCAAACGTGTCGGTATCACCCGTATCCACATGGAGGTCGATGCAGGCAAAAGTTTGCATGAAGGCGTAGCGGGTGGGTCGTGGGTTGATCTCAACCGCACCGGTATTCCGCTGATGGAGGTGGTCTCCGAGCCTGATCTGCGCTCGTCGGCCGAGGCGGGCGACTATCTCAAAAAGCTGCGTGTCCTGGTGCGCTACCTCGGGGTTTGTGATGGCAACATGGAGGAGGGATCTTTCCGGTGTGATGCCAATGTCTCGGTACGACGTCGTGGTCATGACGCCTTCGGTACCCGTTGTGAGCTGAAAAATCTCAACTCCATCCGTCACGTCATGCGCGCCATCGACTATGAGGCCGAGCGGCAGATCGATCTGCTTGAAAGCGGCCAACGGGTGCGTCAGGAGACCCGCCTCTGGGATGTTGGCCAAGGGGTGACGCGTCCCATGCGTGGCAAAGAGGAGGCACACGACTACCGTTATTTTCCTGAGCCTGATCTGCCACCGCTGCGACTGGATGAAGCCCGTATCGAGTCACTGCGGCAGCAACTGCCAGAACTTCCCGATGCACGTCGGCAGCGTTTTATAGCCGATTATGGCCTGTCTGACTACGATGCAGCAGTCCTGACGGCCGGCCGTGAACTGGCTGACTATTACGAGCAGGTGGTTGAGCAGGTGGCGCAGCAGCTGGCCGATAACGCGCCGACCATGGCCAAAATAGCAGCCAACTGGATGATGGGTGATCTGTTGACTTGGTTCAACGACGACCCGGATAAAACCAGGGCGCTGTTGCCGGCGGCTCATCTGGCGCAGCTGATTGACATGATCCAGCGTAACACCATTTCCGGCAAGATTGCCAAGGATGTGCTGGCTCGCATGTATGCCTCTGCGTCGCCACCCGAGCCACCATCAGCCATCGTTGAGCGGTTGGGATTGCAGCAGGTCAGCGACGAAGGGGCCCTTGAGGCGGCTATTCAGGCGGTGTTACAGTCTGCACCGGATGAGTTGGCGCGTTACCGTGCCGGACAGACCCGTCTGCTGCCTTTTTTTGTTGGTCAGGTGATGAAGGCGACACGTGGCAAGGCCAATCCAGCCCGGGTCAATGAGTTGTTGCAGCGCTACCTGTCTGCAACCGAAACCTGAAACAGGCTGATGCCGTCCCATGAAAAAACGGCGTATCCTGTTACTGATCATCCTGGTTGCTGCTGCGGGCTTCTTGATGGCCGTTGGTCATCAGCTGCTGGATGTACCGCAAGCCGGGCAACGCATGATAGCCAGTTTTGAGCGGTTGCTAGGGCGACCGGTCCAAGTGGGTACGGTGACCTTTTTCCCACTGGGGGGGTTGGCGATCAAGCTGCACCAGTTGGTTGTTCCCGCCGCCGACGGCCGGCCATTGCTTCAGATTGATGAGGTGATCGTCGGTCTCAGTCCGGAATTTCTGTTGCAGGGTACCCTTCGGTTTTCTTCAGTAACCCTGGTCGATCCTCAGATCCGTCTGTATCAGCAACCGGACCAGTCATGGGGGGAGCAGCTGTTTGTCTTGCTGGAGGAGATGCGTCAGCATGGAGAACGGCAACAGGAGCGGTTGGCTGTCAGCAGCACCATTGGACGTCTGACCGTGCGCAATGGCCGGGTTCTGACCGAGCCTGCCGGTCATAGCGGGCCGGCCGATGTCTGGATGGATGGCGTCCATGCCAATTTACTCGATTTTTCCCCTACGCGCCCAACACCGATCCGGTTGTCGGGACGGCTGAAGCGGGTCCCCTTCACGCTTGATGGACAGCTAGGGCCGTTACCGGCTAGTGGCGAATGGCTATCGTTGCCGGTCATGATCAATGTCGATATGAAGGCGTTCGGTGCTGCCACACTGGCCCCCTTGCTGACCGCCCTGCATCTTGGGGAGATCTGGCCTGGTCTGCGCGCTGCCCGAGGGCAACTGGTCCTGACGCTGCGTGGCAACATACAGCACGGTCTTCAAAGTCGTGCTGAGCTGCGCTTGGCGCAGCTGTCTCGTCCCACGCCATGGCCTGTACAGCAACTAACGCTACAGCAGAAGTCGCTGTTGCGCCTCGACCTGGACCACAACCGGCGATTTGTCCCTCTGCTGCTGTTGCAGGAGGGCAGAATCCACCTCAACAATCTGCCCTGGCTGGATGTCAAGGGTACCGTTCAATGGCTGCAGAGCCAGCCTCATTTCTCGCTCGAACTAGCGGCACTCCAGGCCGTCGATATGGCCGTGGTGGCCAGTTTGATGCGTGAGCAGCGCTATCTGGCCATGCCCATCGAGTGGCCGTTGCCGGCTGGTCGTATCAAGGGTCAGTGGTTGTTGCTGGGGAGCTGGGCTGGTGCCGTCAACTTTTTTGGCCAGCTTGACCTGTCCCGTGCTACATTGGCTTGGCCGCCTTTTCACAAGGAGGCGGGGGTTCCCCTGATGCTGGAGCTGCGCGGCAGCTATGCTGATCAGGAATTGCATCTGCAGCAGGCCGTCATGACGGCCACCGACCGTACCCGCCTGGAGTGGTTTGGCCGGTTGGCTCCGACACAGTCGCTGACCATGGTGGGTCAGGTGGAGGGGACACTCCTGAAGGACTACCTGCCAGCCTTGCGTCACTGGTCGTTGCGCGGCGACAGCCGTGTGCAGATGACCTGGTCCCGCCATCCCGACCAGACCGTGGCCGAGATGTGGTTCAATACCGGACCGTTTCATCTGGGTGGGTTTGACATCAGCGATGGTACAGCGCATGTGCGCTGGTCGGGCAGCCGTTTTTTCATACCAACAGCCCGCTTCCGTCTGGCCCAGGGATGGGTCAACCTGTCCGGCATGGTCTATGGTCAGGCGCCGACCTGGGGCTATGATGTCACGACCTCTTTCCAGGATGTGGTGGCTGAAGCACTGGGGGAAACGCCTTTGCAACCCATCCTGCTGGACCGGATGCTGGCACCGCTGCTGGTCGGCCACGACAGCATGCCGTTATCGATCGAGTCGGCACGCTGCTCGGGCTACAGCACGTTCCGGGGCTGGTTGACAGCCGATGGTGTTGAACGGCCGGTAGCTGGTCGACTCCATCTGGAATTGGCGCCTGGGCGACTGTCGGGGAGTACCCGGCCGCAGTGGCCGGAACGTCCCATGGTTGAACAGGATGAGAAGATGGCTGGCGTGGCACCAGAGCGGCTGGAAGGTGTCGAAATAGCCTGGGATCATGCCACAGTCGATGTCGTGCTCGATCAGGAACGGGTGTTGTTTCGTAATCTGTTGCTCCAGAGCGACGATCTGGAGATCCAGGGCTCGGGTCGTCATGACGATTCAGGCACCGTGGACGATCAGCTGCAGTTCTGGTCACCCTGGTGGCGCGACCCGCGTCCGGTACAGTTACATCTGAGTGGGGACAGGGATCGTCCGACCCTTTCATGGCAAACCCCTGCCCATTCGTGCCGCCCATAGAGAGAGGTCATCATGTTGGCACAGGTTCATACCGTCGCCCTGGAAGGTGTTGTGGCTCGACCAGTGGAAGTGGAAGTGGACATGAACCGCGGTTTGCCGGTGGTCAATGTGGTCGGACTGCCCGATGGTGCCGTACGTGAAGCCAAGGATCGGGTGCGGGCAGCGTTGGCCAATTCCGGCTTTGTTCTGCCACCACGACGCATCACCATCAATCTGGCACCGGCCGACCTGCCCAAGGAGGGCAGTGGTTACGACCTGCCGATTGCTGCTGCTTTGCTGGTGGCTATGGAGGTGGTCAGTCAGGATGCACTCGATCGACGCCTGCTACTGGGAGAACTGGCGCTGGATGGCCGTTTGAAACCGGTGCCGGGCTGTTTGCCTGCGGCTCTGCGCGGCCGTGACCAGGCCATGGACGAATTGATCGTGCCACCGGACAACAGCGCCGAGGCGGCACTGGTTCCCGGTATGGCTATCCTGGCCCCGCGCACGCTCATCGATCTGGTACAGCATCTGACCGGCGCGGTGCCGCTGACGCCGGTGGCTACCACGTCCTGGCAGCAGTGGCTGGGCCAGGAGGATCGGTCATCGCCTGATCTGGCCCACGTCAAAGGGCAGGAATATGCCAAACGAGCACTGGAGATTGTCGCTGCCGGTGGACACAATCTGCTCATGAGCGGTCCACCAGGATCGGGCAAGACGCTGCTATCGCGCTGTTTACCAAACATTTTGCCCGAGCTGTCGCTGGAGGAGGCCCTGGAGGTGACGGCCATCTATTCGGTGGCCGGCAAGCTCTCTGGCGAACAGCCGGTTATCGGGGTACGACCGTTCAGGGCTCCCCATCATACCGCCTCCCAGGTAGCCCTGATTGGTGGCGGGTCCCTGCCGCGCCCGGGTGAGGTCAGCCTGTCTCATCGCGGTGTACTGTTTCTGGACGAATTGCCCGAGTTTGGCCGATCGGTGCTGGAAGTGCTGCGCGAGCCGATGGAATCAGGCACGGTCACCATCTCGCGGGCGGCCCGCTCAGCCTGTTTTCCAGCCCAGTTCCAGCTCGTTGCTGCCTGCAACCCTTGTCCCTGCGGTCATCTGGGCGATCCCTGTCATGCGTGCCAGTGCACCACGCTTCAGGTGGAGCGTTACCGCTCCCGTCTTTCGGGACCGCTGCTGGATCGTATCGATCTGCATGTCGAGGTGCCTCCGGTACCGGTCGAGCAGCTGGTGGCCATGCCCAGCGGTGAGTCATCGGCTGTGGTGCGCCAGCGCGTTATTCAGGCACGGCAGCGACAACAGCGGCGCCATGGCGGCAACCGTCTCAATGCCCATCTGTCCGGTGATGAACTGGCCCGGCATACCCGCATTGATCACGCCGGTGAATCGTTGTTATTGCTAGCCAGCCGGCGCATGGGCTTTTCGGCCCGTACCTACCACCGCATCCTCAAAGTGGCTCGGACTCTGGCTGATCTGGCCGGAGCGGAGTCCATCGCTGTTGAACACCTGGCCGAGGCGATCCAGTATCGTGTCAATCGGCAGTTTATGGTGGAATGAACGCTTTTTGCAACGCAAAAAAAAAAAAAATCGCTTCTGGATAGCCCTAACGATTGTTGTTGGAAAATATTATATGTTACAATGAACCAGTAGTTATGTAGAGAATATTTTACAAAATTATTGAATTTCCTAACCGAATGGCCATCTAAAAAGGTACAATCAAACTTGTTTAAGGTTCCAATAGGGCAGGGATATTTGCCGGATCAACTGAACGACTATTCCGCCCTATTGCGTGTCGGTCAGATTCTCTCGGAGCAGGTTTCCTGCCAGGGGACCATGGAGCAGCTGTTGCTGTTGACTATGACTTATGTCGGAGCTGAGCAGACCATGCTGTTCTCCCATGAGGGAGAGCAGTTGTCACTGGTCTGTCGGGTCGGCGGCCGGTCCGACGCGGTGCTGCCGAACGATCTGGATCATGCCTACTGTGTAGCCGGCAACCGGACAGCGCTGATGCAGGAGTCACCCTGTACCTTGCGGTGTCTCCCCCTGCTGCAGCGGGAAGATGTGGTGGGTGTTCTGCTGCTGCGTCATAGTCATGCGACTGTTCTGACCCGTGAGCAGGTTCAGGTGGTTGAAGTCCTCGGGGCCCACCTGATGACCAGTCTGAGGCATATTCAGGTCACGGAGGATTTGCAGTGTCAGACGGATGAGGTGCGTCGACTGATACGTCATCTTGATGCGGCCGTCGAGGATGAAAGGAAACGTCTGGCTACCGAAATTCACGATGAACTGGGCAGTTCACTGACCGCCATCCGATTCGGTCTGGCTGCTTTGGAGCAGGACATTGTCGTGGACGATTTGCGTCAGCGCTGTTGTGGGCTGTCCGATCTGGCCAGGAGCCTGTTGATGAATGTGCGGCGCATGTCGGTGTCCCTGCGCCCACCCGTGCTGGACCGGTTTGGCTTACAGGCAGCGCTGCAGTGGCTGGCGCAACAGACCCGAGAGCAATCCGGACAGCAACTGTCCTGTGAGGTAGCTTGTGATATCGATGAATCGCTGCTGGATGAGGAACATCGTCTGACTCTGTTTCGCATCTGTCAGGAGGCTTTGACCAACGTGGTGCGTCATGCTGGTGCCAGCAGCTGCCGTGTTGAGCTGAGTCTGCTGGAGCAGGGATGGCAACTGGTTATTCGGGATGATGGGGTCGGGCTGTCCGTGGAAAAGCTTTTCCCGCACCATGTAACAACCTCCATGGGACTGATCGGCATGCGTGAGCGGGCCCAGCGACTGGGAGGGGAGGTAACCTTCGAAACCGGTCACCAGGGTGGTACCACGATACGGGTCGTGCTTCCGTTGCGCTGAGGACTTTTCGTCGATTGATGGCTACATAAAAATCGTTGTTGTGTTGATTGCGTGTTCTGACAATCCCTGTACAATGACCCCCCCAAAAAGAGGTGGTAAGAACGTGAACTGGAGTCGATCATGCTTAAAGTATTTCTGACAGATGACCATGCCCTGTTGCGGGAGGGCTTGAAACGCCTGCTGGAGAAGGACCACGAGCTGGTGGTAGCCGGTGAAAGTGGCAAAGGTCAGGAGACTCTGCGCTGGCTTGGCAGGAATCCCTGCGACTTGCTGATCCTGAATCTTAACCTGCCGGATATCGATGGACTTCAGGTGCTGCAGCAGGTGCGCCAGAGGCATCCCAATCTGCCTGTGCTGATTTTGACCATGTACATGGACAACACCATGGCCACCCGTCTGCTGAAAGCGGGTGCCGCTGGTTATGTGACCAAGACAGCACCGACCGAGGTGATTGTGGCAGCCATACGCCGTGTCGCCAAGGGTGGGCATTATCTTGATCCGGATCTGGCGGCTGATATGGCCGAAAAGATCTCGACCGGTAGCCCACCCTTGCCACACGAGCAGTTGTCTAACCGCGAGTTTACCGTGCTGCTCAAGATATCTTCTGGCTACAGTATCAGTGAAATTGCCAGCATGCTGCATCTGGCACCCAGCACAGTCAGTACCTATCGGACGCGGGTTCTGGAAAAGATGAATAAAACTTCCAACGCCGAGCTGGTCAGATATGTCATTGATCACCAATTATTGTGATCTTGCCATGACCTTTGCGAATCGCGTTTCATACAAGCCCCAGAGGGGCGGTTCGTGATTAGCCTGGGGCAGTCGCCCCAGGCATACGATGGTCGCTGCTTCCTATCCCCTTCATAACAACGTCGTTCATGTAGCTTAATAGCCGCCTCATAAATGCACTCGCAACGGCCTCTGCGGCCCTCTTTAGGGTTCGTTTGTTGTTGCAGACTTGATAGAAATCAATTATCATAACCGGTGAGTTTGGTGACATCCGTATGACCTAACCGCTTAAAGAAACTTCATGAAAAGAGGCATTGCCCTTGTTGTCGGGTTATTTGGGGTGATGGTGGCAGGCCTCATCGTCTGGCTTGTTGGTTCGTCCGATTCATCCGGTGTTGGGCGGGAGCGTCCGCCTCTGCGCATTGCCCTGGGACAATGGGCCGGTTACGCTCATGCCTTCGTTGCCCAGGAAAAAGGTCTGTTCGCCAAACATGGTGTTGAGGTTCAGCTGACCCTCAACCAGGAGCACTCATCCGAGTTCCTCAATCTTTACCGTCGTGGTCAGGTGGATGGTCTGTTTCTGGTCTTGAGCGATGCTGTCATGCTCTGGTCAACCGGTTCCCCAACGCGGGTGGTCTATATCGCCGATTATTCACAGTCCGGTGATGTTATTGTGGGGCGGCCCGAGCTGGCTTCTCTGGCCGATCTGAAAAATCGTACCGTTGCCTTCGAGGAGGTCAACTCCTTTTCCCACATTTTTGTATTGCAGGCGCTGGAACGATATGGGATCGATGAAAGTCAGGTTCTGATGAAAGTCAGCCCGAGTGATCAGGTCGTTGCTGATCTGGATCAGGGTTTGATTGATGCTGGCCATACCTGGCAGCCGGCCACATCCCAGGCCTTGGCCAAGGGTTACAAAGTCCTGGCCAGCGCTCGTGACGTGCCGGGGCTTATTGTCGATGTACTGGCCTTCGATCCAGAGATTGTGGCCACCCGTCCCGATGACGTCAGGGCCGTTGTACGGGCATTGCTGGAGGCTAGTGACTTTGTCGCAGCCCACCGAGCAGAAGCGGTGACCCTGATGGCCAAGGCCATGGGTATGTCGGAGGCCGAGATGGCCAGTGGTCTGGATGAGATTTGGCAGCCTGGCCTGCAGGGCAACCGTGAGGCTTTGGCTCAGTCGGATTCGCCTTTTTCCCTTTATAACGCCGCCTGTGCCATGGTGCGCTTTTTCCTTGAGCGCGGTCAGTTGCGAGCGATACCGGACGTCAACCGGATGATCGATCACAGTGCCGTCGAGTCTCTGGCGGAGATACAGCGACCATGAAACTGACCACCAAGCTCATGGGGCTGTCGGCACTGCTGGTCATTGTTACCGGGCTGGCAACCGCCGGGGTGGTCTATCTGCTCATGGTACAGACGCTGCAGCGGGAAGTGATCCATCATCTTGGGGAACGTTCGGCCAGTTATCTGCTCAACATCGACCATATGCTGTTCGAGCGGCTGGGAGATATTCGTGTTATCGCCATGGATAGGCTGCTGTGCGATACGACGTTCTCACGGCAGCAGGTCACCCGACGGCTGATCCAGTACCGTAACACCTATAAGAGCTATTATAGCCTCTCTTACTATGACAGTCAGGGTGCCCGTCTGGCCGACAGCTCCAGTTTACAGATTGGTCAACGGGACCAGGATCTGTCCTTTATCGCCAAAAACTGGGATCGGATCATCAGGGCTGATCATACCGTTGGCACCGGCCGTTCCACCTCACTGAGCCAGAATGTGCTCTATTTTGTCAAGCCCGTGCAGTGTGAGACCGACTCCTCTCCTCGTGGAGTGGTTGTGGCCCGAGTGCCTTTGTCACAGCTTTATGGCCTGTTTGATCAGGCTGGGACATCGGTCGAAATTGATCTGGTCGATCGGGATGGGCTGTTGCTCTACTCCAACCATCGCCACGATGATAAGGCTATTCTGTCGGATCGTGTCGAGCATAACGACCGTCATGACGATCACGCCTGCAGCAGCGATAGCCATATCATGCTGGTGACCTCTGAAAAGGGCTATCTCGATTACCAGGGACAGGGCTGGAAACTGCTGCTGGCCATTCCGAAACAGGTGGCTATGGCTCCAGCCATCGAGCTGCGCAACCGGGTGATGCTGTTATCCCTGGTTGGTGTCTTGCTGGCGTTGTTGCCAGCCTTTTGGGTAGCCCGCTACATCACCAGACCGATTCAATCGCTGGTGCATCTGGTTCGGGAAGTGGCATCGGGAGCTTTGTCGCTGCACGCCATCCGATTGCAGGAAAAGACGGCTCATCCACTTATCCGGCGCTATCAGGATCAGGCCCGTCATGATGAGATCGGTATCCTGCTCGATTCTTTCCAGCACATGGTCATCAAGTTGGACGAGGCTATGGTGTCCAAGGGGCATGTCGACAATATCATCGAGTCAATGTCTGACCTGTTACTGGTTTGTTCGCTCAGTGGACGTATCGTGCGTGTCAACCGTCCGGAGCTATTCGGTTATGACCGAGCCGATATGATCGGCCAGCTGTTCAGTCATTTTCTGGTCGGTTCAGCCACGATTTTCCCCGGTTCACTAGAAAAGACGGTGGCTTCCGGTGCCATCAACAACATCGAGACAAACCTGATCCACAGCGATTTTCACCGCGTTCCTGTCATCGTTTCAGCCTCCATGCTCTATGGCGAGCAACATCAGGCTACGGGCATTGTGGTGGTGGTGCGTGACATCACCCTGTTTCGTGAGGCCCAGCGGCAGCTGCATGACAAGGATACCCGGTTGCTGGCAGCAGAGATGGCGGTACAGAGCAAGAGCCTGTTTCTGGCCAATATGAGCCATGAAATCCGTACACCCATGAATGCCGTCATGGGTCTGACCCATCTGGCGCTGCAACAACCTCTGTCAGCCAAGCTGCGCGACTATCTGACCATGATTGCCAACTCCTCCCAGTCGCTGCTGCATATCATCAACGATATTCTCGATTTTTCCAAGATCGAGGCGGGCAAACTGGCGATGGAGCAGACCGATTTTCTGTTGCGCGATGTCTTCGATCGGCTGGCGGCGCTGTTCAGTACCAAGGTATACCAGAAACGGCTGGAACTGGTTCTCTGTGCGGCAGAAGAGTGCTACTATTACCTGCGTGGGGATCCCATCCGTCTGGAGCAGATTCTGGTCAACCTGGTGGGCAATGCCATCAAGTTTACCGACGCTGGCGAGGTGCATATTCAGGTGCGCACCCTGAAGGAGTCGCTGGACCAGGTGATGCTGGAGTTCTCGGTACGGGATACCGGCATGGGTATGGACCAGTCCCAGATGGCCGGATTGTTTGCCGCTTTCAGTCAGGGGGACAACTCCATTACCCGCAAGTATGGTGGTACTGGTCTTGGTTTGTCCATCAGTCGCAAGCTGGTCGAATTGATGGGTGGGCAGATCTGGGTGGAGAGCCAGCCGGGACAGGGTAGTCGTTTTGTCTTTACCGCCGTTTTTGAACGTCAGTTAGAGTCACAGGAACAGGACCTGCTGCCCCCCGGTGATCTGGAGCGGTTGCGTACGCTGGTGGTAGAAGACAATACAACAGCCAGAGCGGCCCTGATGGGGCTGTTGGCTAGCTTTGATTTTGCTGCCGTCGGTGTCAGTTCCGGATCGGATGCCCTGATAGCCATTCAGCAGGCCATTGACGCGGGCACGCCGTTTCAGCTGGTGCTGGTGGATTGGTGGATGCCGGCCATGGATGGTGTTGCCACCATGGAAGCTGTAACTACGACGGTGGCTGCTGAACATCGACCGAAAATGGTGCTGCTGACAGCGGGTGTCGAGGATGAGTCGCTGCAGATGCGTGGTCGGGTGGCTGGAGCGGGAGCCTTTCTGGCTAAACCGGTCAACTGTTCGCGTCTGTTCGATGCCATCATGGATCTCTTTGGTCATGGCCTGGTCAAGACAGTACGACCCGAAAAGCGTGTGGTCGATCTGAACAACGTTATGGAACGGCTCAGTGGCAGGCGGATCCTGCTGGTCGAGGATAACAGTACCAACCAGCAGGTAGCACGTGAAATGCTGGAGCAGGTCGGCGTGGTGATGCAGATGGCCCAGAACGGTCTGGAGGCGGTAGCCCGTGTTGCGGAAGAATCCTTTGATCTGGTGCTGATGGATATCCAGATGCCCAAAATGGACGGCTTGACAGCAACACGCCAAATCCGTGCTAACGCGATGCTGCAGCATCTGCCGATCATTGCCATGACGGCCCATGCCATGGCCGGTGATCGTGAGCAGAGTCTCGATGCGGGCATGAACGACCACATCACCAAGCCGATCGATATGTACCGGCTCTATGAAACCATGATCCGCTGGCTTCCCGACCGTGGCGCAGGATTATCGGCGCTGACCGATGTCTCACCACCGGTCCGGACCGATCCGGCTGCTGACGTGCCGCCGTTGCCTGCCAACCTGGTCGGTATCGACCTGCCAGCCTGCCTGCAGCGCTTTGGCGGCAATCAGGCTAGCGTTTGGCGGGTGTTGCGCACTTCATGGCAGGATTTTAACCGGGCACTAACCGATATGCGCCCGTTGTTGACTCGGCAACAGCAGCCCGCCGGTACGCCTCACAACGATGAGGACGCTGCCGCACGGTTGGCTCATACCATCAAGGGACTGGCAGGCACCTTGTCGGCCGATGGTCTGCAGCAGTCAGCTCAAGCCCTGGAACTGGCTCTGAAGCAGCAGCGTTGGCAGGATGTGGAGGGGTTATTAACGATTTTTGAGCAGCAATTGCAACAGCTGGTCAACTCGATTGGTCAGGTGATAGCAGACCGTCCTCAGCCCGCGACCTCGGGTCAGTCTGACACACTGGCGCCGGCTGTTGCGCTGGACCGGCAACAGCTGCAACCTTTGTTACAATCCTTGGCCGGATTTCTCAGAAGACGCGATTTCAAGGCTAGAGCCGCCTGTGAGCAACTGCAGCTGTTGCTGCAACAGACAGTGATGCGGCCGGAGATCGAGGCCCTACACACGCACCTGGAGCGATTTGATTTTGAGGGAGCACGTGTCCCTCTGGCCCGCATTTTTCAGACGCTGGAGATAACCGATGGAGAAGCATAACATCCTGATCGTTGAGGATATTCCTGCCAATATTGAGATATTGGTAACGGCACTGAGTACTGACTATGATCTGACCATTGCCACCAATGGTCTGGATGCTCTGCGGAGTGTTGCTCACAAGGCTCCGGATCTTATCCTGCTGGATGTGGTGATGCCGGGCATTGATGGCTTCGAGGTGTGTGCCCAGCTGAAGGCCAATACCGCCACCCGCGATATTCCGGTCATTTTTGTCACGGCTAACAACAGTAACCAGGATGTCGTCAGGGGTATCGAACTGGGGGCCTATTATTATCTGACCAAGCCTATCGATGTCGGCACCATGCGTGCTGTCATCACCACGGCCCTGAATGAACGGGCTATGCGCAGTGCCCTAAGACAGGAGGTAAGGCGTTTTTCCAGCACACTGTTGTTGTTGAACCGGGGCCAGTTTGAACTGCAGACCATGGAGGAGGCCCACGATCTGGCGGTGTTGTTGAGCAGTGCCTGTCCCAACCCCGAGACGCGCGTGTTCGGTCTGCAGGAGCTGATGATCAATGCCATCGAACATGGCAATCTGGATATCAGCTATGACGAGAAGAGCCGACTTAATGAACTCGGGCAGTGGCAGCAGGAGGTCGATCGCCGTCTGATGCTGGAGGAGAATCGTAACAAATGGGTTGAAATTCACTTTGAGCGGACGCCAGCAGAGATTCGCTTCCTCATCCGCGACCAGGGCCGGGGTTTTGATTGGCAGCCTTTCATGAAACTTGACCCGCAGCGTCTGTTTGACAGTCATGGTCGCGGCATTGCTCTGGCCGGTATGGTCAGTTTCGACCAAATCGAATACCGTGGGCTGGGTAACGAGGTCTTGGCCATCATCGAGACGGTATGACTATGACAACGAAGAGATACCGGATTCTGATTGTCGACGATGTGCCAGGCAATCTGGAGGCTCTGGCCGTTGTTCTCAGTCCCGACTATGAGCTATCCATTGCCACCAATGGCCTGGATGCCCTGCAGTTGGCACACGAGGCTTTGCCCGATCTGATTTTGCTGGATGTGGTCATGCCGGATATGGATGGCTATGCCGTCTGTCGCCACTTGAAGGCCGATCCGGCCACGAGGGATATACCGGTCATCTTTCTCACCGCTCGGTCAGAAGAAGAGGACGAGCAGCAAGGTCTGCAACTGGGAGCAGCCGATTACATCAGTAAACCGATCGGTCCGGCCGTGGTCGTGGCGCGGGTCAGCAACCAGATCGCCCTTAAAATCAGTGCCGACCGTTTGCGCGAGCGCAACGAGTCCCTTGAGTCGGAAGTAGCCCAGCGCACGCGCGAATTAGTCGATATTCAGGATGTCACCATCCTGGCCATGGCCTCTCTGGCCGAAACGCGCGACTCCGACACCGGCTATCACATTCGCCGGACACAACACTACGTCAAAGTGTTGAGTCTCCACCTGCGTTCGCACCCGCGCTTCGCCGAGTTTCTCAATGATCATAATATCGATATGCTGTTTCGTTCGGCGCCTCTGCACGACATTGGCAAGGTGGGCATTCCCGACCGTATTCTGCTGAAACCGGGTCGTTTCGAGCCGGATGAGTTCGAGATCATGAAGACCCATACCACCTTGGGACGGGCCGCCATGGTGCACGCTGAGCAAACGCTCAACACCAGCGTCGATTTTCTCACTATGGCCAAGGAAATTGCCTATTACCATCATGAAAGGATAGACGGGACCGGTTACCCTGAAGGCATAGCGGGTGATGCCATTCCTTTGTCAGCGCGACTGATGTCGGTGGCCGATGTCTACGATGCTCTGGTATCACGACGTGCCTACAAGCTGGGCATGCCGCATGCCCAGGCGGTGCAGATCATCGCCAAGGGCAAGGGCAGCCAGTTCGATGCTGATATTGTTGACGCTTTTCTGATGCTACAGCAGGAATTTGATTCCATCGCCCATCGCTACCAGGATTCCGACACCGACATGCAGCGTAAGGCTACTTACCGGTCGCAGGCACTGCCGGAGTGACCTCCCTTCTGGGAGTTCAGAGTCATGTGCCGGCCATCCATCCATTATGGGCCGTTCTGCCAGTCGGTGCGGTCCAGATGAAATTATCCTGGCTTAGCGAGAGAACACCGGGCAGGTTGATCACCAGATCGGGTGTGCCGCTGCCACGGCTATCCACTTGCAGTTGCTTGGTCTCCTTGTCAAAACGAGCCTGCGACCGGCCCGTCGCTGTCAGCACGGCACCGGCCAGATAAACAAAATCGCCACCGGTTTTCAGGCCATCAAACAGCAGCTTATCCTGACTGCGTTCGAAGTTGTAGAGGGTATCGGTGCCTGGACCGGTAAAGCGAAAGCGGTCCTTGCCACTGCTGCCGGTGATGGTGTCGTGACCGGCGCCACCGGTAACCAGCACGCCCGTTTTGCCCTTCAGGGTGATGACGTCGTCACCGCTTGATCCGATCACCGTTTCCACCTGCGACACACTCAACGCACCACTGCTGATCATCTCGACACGATCGATACCATTGCGCGATCCAATCACCACCTCGACAGAGGCTACGGCGATTGATCCAGCACTGAGCAGGGAGATGGTGTCGTTGCCGGTGGTGCCAATCAGGGTATCGACATCAGCCACGGCACACTTACCCGATGCCAGCAAGCTGATGGTTTCGTTGCCACTGCTGCCGGTTATGGTTTCGATACGGGCCACGGCCATGGCCCCTTGGCCCAGATAGCCGACCCGATCCGTACCGCTGCTGCCGATCAGGGTGTCAACCGACACCACCAGTAAGGCTGTGCTGTCCAGCATGGTGACGGTATCAGCCCCGCTGGAACCGATGACGGTATTGACCTGGCTGGTGACCAGGGATGTGGCCGTGAGCAGTGTCAGGGTGTCCATGGCGGCACTGCCGATGACGGAGTCGATCTGACTGATGGCCACGTTGCCTTTGGCCATCAGGGTCAGGGTATCGTCGCCACCGGTACCGAGGATTGTTTCAACCCTGGAGCTGAACAGATCACTGCTGCTACCGATGGTGACGGTGTCGTTGCCCGAGCTGCCGGTAATCGACTCAACCGCAGTAAGGGACAACGCTGCAGCCGCCAGCATCCGGATGGTATCGGTGTCGTCACTGCCCACCACCGACTGAACCCGACTGACAGCAACGCGGCTGCCAGACAGCAGGGTGACGGTATCGGCGCCATTCTCGTTGATCAGCGATTCGATGTTGGCTACCGCTACGGTGCCGTGGCCACGGATAATGGTCATGGCCTCAATGCCGCTACGGCCGATCAGGGTTTCAACGTCTGACACAGCGATGGCGTCGTTGCCGCCCAGGGAGGTCAGGGTATCGTCGCCATCGCTACCGACTACCCATTCATCCGGCAGAAACAGCGGCCCGTCATTGAGGGATAACTGTAGTGATGACAGCGGATTAACCGTGACAGCAAGAGGCTGTGAGGCGACGCTGCCGTTGTCGTCTGCATCGATTTGCAGTGCCTTGATGCTATGGCTGCCGATGGTCAGGTTGATGTCGGCCATCCAGTCACTGGCGGTGGTGTAAAGTGTGGTCAACAGTTCACCGCTGTCGATACGCTGGTTGCCATTACGATCATCGAACAGTTGCAGCGTCGCGCCGGTAACCTTGCCACCCCTGCCGCTGATGGTCAGGTTACTGGTACGGCGGGTAACGTTGTCGCTGTTGAAGCGACCGCTGTCGTCTGTGCTGTCCAGATCAAGATCGGTCGGAGCTGGCAGGGAGGAACTGTTATCGATGGTAACCAGCAGCGGGGTTGACAGCACGCTGCTGTTGCCGGCTCGATCGCGCTGCAGCGCCCGAATGGCGTGTGTACCAGGGCTTAGGCTGATGTCGCTGCTCCAGTTTACGGCGCTGACGTCGGCCGTCGTCAGGGCTATCTCTCCATCCAGCAGCACTATCTGGCCACCAACTTCTCCTCCCTTGCCGCTGATGGTCAGGTTGTTGATCTGGCTGGTCAGGTTGTCGCTGGGGGCTCCGGTATCGTCGTTGCTATCCAGATCAAGCGCGGTGGGTGCAACAGGTTTGCTGGTATCGACGATGATTGGCAGGGACGGAGAGGCGCTGCTGATGTTGCCGGCCAGATCGGTCTGCGCGGCCCGGATGGCGTAGCTGCCGGCAGCCAGATTGACGCTGCTGCTCCAGGCTGCACCCGTCACCGCCAGTGTGGTCAGTCCTTCGCCACTGTCGGCGCTACCGTTGCTGTTCTTGTCGTTGAACAGTACCAGCGAGGCTCCTGTCTCACCACCATAACCGCTGATCATCAGACCACTGGTCTGGTTGGTGATGCCATCCGTGTCCGATAGGCCGGAATCGTTACGGTTGTCCAGATCCAATGCTTCTGGCTGGTTTGCCAGAGTATCGATGGTGATGGACAGAGGTAGAGACGCGCCACTGCTGAAACCGGCAACATCGGTTTGGATGGCCCGCAGCTCATGACTGCCAGAGGTCAGGCTGATGGTCCCTTTCCAGTCTGCAGCTGTGACACCGGTGGTGGTCAGTGCCTCACCACCATCGATTAAACCGTCGCCGTTGCGATCGTCAAACAGTACCAGTGTGGCTCCAGGCTTGCCGCTCTTACCACTGATGACCAGTGCACTGCTTTGCCGGGTGATGTTATCGCTGCTGGATCGGCCACTATCGTTGGCGGCAGCCAGATCAAGGCTGGTCGGAGCGGCTGGGGCCGAGCTGTTGTCCACAACAGTGATAGTCAGCGGTGCGGAAAGGACACTGTCGTTGCCAGCAGCATCCTGTTGTGAGGCTCGGATGGTATGGGTTCCGGCCTTCAGGCTGACATCGGTGCTCCAGGAACTGGTGGCGATGGCCAGCGTCGTCAAGGGTGTGGTGCCATCGAACAGAATCAGTGTGGCACCGGCCTCAGCGTCGCTACCACGGATGGTCAGGCCATTGGTTCGGCTGGTGATGTTATCGCTGCTGTTGACACCGGTGTCATCATCGCGATCAAGGTCCAGGGCCGATGGAGCAAGTGGCGGAGCGTTATCGATGGTGAGCAGTAACGGCAAGGACGGGGTGCTGCTGTTACCTGCGGCATCGATTTGCAGCGCCCGGATGACATGGCTGCCGGTTGTCAGGGCGATCGTACTGCTCCAGTCAGTGGCTGTAACGGCAACGGTGGTAAGGGGCAGATTGTCATCCATCACTACCAACCGGGCACCTATCTCGCCGCCGCTGCCGCTGATGGTCAGTGCACTGGTTTGTCGGGTGATGTGGTCACTGTTGGACCGACCGGTATCGTCGATAGCGGCCAGCTGAAGATGGATTGGGATGGGAGGAGCTGTGGTATCGCCTTCTTCAGCCGCAGCTGACAGACGGTAATCACCGGTACCGTAGCCTGTACTCACGCCGTAACCCCACGGCACCAGATAGTAGATACCATCGTGTGTGGCGGTATAAACGATTCTGGCGTCGGTATTGTTGCTGCTGATATCGTAGTTATAGGCAACCTGCTGACCGCTACCATTCAGCAGTTGCAGATAAGGGTCGGTCAGGCCGTTTTCAAAGCTGTCGTCGCGCTTCAGATCGAAGGTGTAGCGAATGCCGGCATGGAGGGTGATGGCATACCAGCGGCGCTCTTCCGGAGTACCCAGACTGTCGCTGACCGGCTTGTCGATTAACAGCCAACTGGTGACACTGGTATTGGAGGTGTAATCATCTTCTGTGACGATCTCCCGTGCTGATAACAGGTAGCTACCGCTGTGGCTACCATCGTAACTGGCCGCATTGAGATAGAAGATATCGCTGCTGTCTGCGGTATAGAGAATTCTGGCGCTGTTGTTGGAGCCGTTCATATCCTTGTTGAAGGCCACCAGATCACCGTTGCGGTCGATCAGTTCCAGGTAGGGGTCCGACAGGGTGGCCTGATCCTGTGACAGGATGGTGCCGGTCAGGTCGAACAGATAGGTCGTGCCTGCGACCAGACTGATGGCGAACCAGTCCTGGTCTCCCGGGAAATCAAGGCTGCTGGTGACAGGGGTATGGACCGATAGCTGACCGGTGGTGGTGACATGGGCAGCGTAGTCATCGCCAGGTGGAGTGGTCTCGCTGACCGTAACACGATAGCCACCAACGGCACTATGCCATCCGGACGCTTCAACGTAATAAGTTTCCGTAGTAACCGGAGTATAAATGATGGCCGCGTTGTTGTTAGCAGGGCTCACGTTGGCGTTGTAGGCCACCACGGTACTGCCGCTGTTAAGCAGTTGCAGGTAGGGATCCGGTAGGGCAGACTGTTGCGAGGCCTGACCCCCCTCCAGGCTGAAACGATAACTGACCCCAGCGGTCAGGGTGATGGCCCACCAGTCACGATCGCCTGAAAAATCGATGCTGGCGGTTTTGCCTTCTCCCAGTGACAGCGTCGCAGTGGTGGTGCTGTCAGATGCTATATCATCGACGGGCACAATTGCAGCCGATAAACGGTAACGACCGGTATTGTAAATACCAAAACTGGCGTCCAAGCCCCAGGCAGACAGATAGTAGGTACCACTGCTGCTGGGCGTATAAAAGATGCTGGCATTTTTGTCGAGATCATTGATATCAGTGCTGTAAGTCAACTCGGAACCGTCACCGCCCCACAGGGCCAGATAAGGATCAGACAGGGAGCTCTGTCCTGTAGAAGATCCTTCCAGATCAAATCGGTAGTTGGTTCCGGCTATCAGATCGACAATAAACCAGTCCTGATCCGTGGTAAAATCGATGTTGCCGGTGACTGAACCACCAATCGACACACTCTCCGTCGTCTCGGTTCCTTCAGGGTGATCATCTGTTGGTACGATCGAGGTAGCCGACAGGCGATAACTGCCGGTATTGTCTCCTCTGCTGTTGCCCCAGCCGGAGGCAGCCAGATAATAGGTACCACTACTGGCCGGAATATAGACCACTCTGGCATTGTTGTTGGTTGGGCTGACGTCGGCGTTGTAGGTTGTAGCGGTACCGTCCTGATCCATGACTTGCAGGTAGGGATCAACCAAGGTCCCTTGCGATGTTCCGACTCCTTCCAGTTCGAACGCATAGGCTACCCCTTCGGCCAGATCGATGGCAAACCAGTCGCTGTCACCGGCTGATTCGATGACACCGGTCACCGAGTGTCCGGGCAGAAGACGACCGGAGATACCTAAATCGCTGGCGCCATCATCGGACTCGACCACCATCACACTCAGGGCTGCCGAAACCGGGCCGGCGATCAGTCCATTGCTGTCGACGGGTACGGTCCTGACAGCATGGATGCCGGGGGCCAGTGTGATATCCTGACCCCAGCTGGTAGCGGTGATCGGAACAGTCGCCAAGCGTTCGCTACTGTCGGGCAGTCCGTTGTCATTGCTGTCATCAAACAGCAGCAGGCTGGTGCCGACCGTGGCATAAAAGCCCCTGATGGTCAGCTCCTCGGTCTGCAGGGTGATGCGGTCGTTGTTGGAAGGACCACTATCATCGTCAGCATCCAGTTCCAGGCTGGTCACGGCAGGTCCTGTGATGGTTCCAGCTGTCAGGGAGCCATCCCAGAGACTGATCTGATAGACCTTGCCACTTTGGGTCGCTTCGCCACCGGTGCGCAGATCATCATAAAAGAAACCGAACCGGGCCAAGCCGTTGCTGGTCAGGGACGGCTCAGAAATTCCCGTCGTGTCGTGAATCTCCAGGGCCTTGACATAACCACCATGGCCATCGGACAGATAGATGGTCAACAAGTCACTGGAAGCATCTCTGGTCGCTATCAAATCGATCAAATCGTTGGCCGCATAGGCGACACTGCCCGTGTTCAGGGGATAAAAATTGACGAAACCATTCAGGATATACAGCCCATCGTCTGTGGTGCGGTTGCGGTAGTCGATGATTTTGCGGTAGCCACTCATATCACCGAAACGGAACCGCATCGCCAGGGTGTAACTGCCCTTGTCGGCCAGATCGGCCTCGATCGTGAAGCCACCTCCCCTGGCATTGGTGCTGGTCCAGCTCCAGTAGGGTCCGGTTGCATCGGATCCGAAAGTCGATGTCGCATTGCTGGGATCACCACTGGTACCGTAGACCGTAACGGGATCATTATTGATTAAATCTATAATTTGACCATTAAAAGTATAATGACTTGTCAAAGTGGTTAACATAGCATCGAACTCCTGTTGATAGGCTATCTGGCAACTGGGGCCAGTATATCGGTCTGGCTGCTAATATACCAGTCACCATCGTTGGCTGAAACGATAAACAACGATCCTTCTCCCCCTGCAGGAGAGGGCAGGGTGAGGGGCCCCGTGGAAACCTGTGTTGCTGTCCCGATCATTCGTCCCAGAGCCGTTGCCGAGGCAGCCCGATTCGACGCGCTCCAGGAGAAATTGGCAGCGGTCAAGGAGGTGACTTTGGGCAGGGTCATCTCCATATCCACTGTTTCGTCACCGTTGGTGTCGACCTGCAGCACTTTCGTGCTGCTGTCAAAACGGGCTTGGGAACGATTGCTGCGCGTAAAGCTACCGGCCGCCAGATAGAGGAAGGTCCCGGTCTGCAGACCATCGAATACCAGTACATCGCGACTCCTCTCGAAGTTGTCGATACGGTCTCCCTGGCCGGCTGGTGAATCGGTGATAGAACGAAAAAGAAACCATTCCTTGCCAGCGCTACCCGCGACGGTATCACTACCAGCTCCGGCCACCACCACCACCGTTGAATTACCTTTCAGGGTGATGGTATCCGACCCGGTTGACCCGATAACGGTTTCGACCAGTGACAGGGTGATCGTGCCAGCACGGGCCAGGGTGACCCGTTCGTCACCGCTGCGCGATCCACTGACCATTTCGATGCCAGCCAACGTGATCTCTCCGCCGGTGATCAGACTAAGGGTGTCGAGGCCGGCTGTGCCGATGACACTGTCGATATCAGCAACAGCCACTTTCTCGGCTGTCAACAGGGTGATGGTTTCTGTTTCATCACTGCCGGTGAGGGTTTCGATGCTGATGACAGTGGTCTGACCGGGACCCATCCAGCTGACACGATCCTTGCCGGCACTGCCCAGGATTTGCTCGACGGATGAAACGACCAGACTGCTGCTGGTCAGCAGGGCAACGGTATCGATGCCACCGCTACCCATGATCGAATTGACCTGACTGATGACCACCGAGCTGGCCACGAGCAGGGAGAGCGTCTCGACGGCAGCACTGCCCAGGACGGTTTCAATCTGGCTGCTGTACAGGTTGCCACTGGCCAGCAGGGCGACACGATCCTGTCCTGTTGAGCCGATGACGGTTTCGACCCTGGAGCTGAACAGTGATGCAGACTGGCTCAGGGTAACGGTGTCCTGAAGGCTGTTGCTGCCGATAACAGACTCGACGGCTGTTACCGTGAGGCTATCTGCGCCGATCATGCGTACGGTATCGCTGTTGCTGCTGCCGACGATGGACTCAACCCGGCTGGTAAAAACACGACTGCCGGTCAGCAGAGTGATGGTATCTGCCAGACTGCTGCCACGAATGGAATCGATGCGCGCCAGAGTCACCGCACTACCCGTCAGCAACGTCAGGGTGTCGAGATCATAGCCGCCGATGACCGATTCCACCAGCGAGACGGCAACGGTGGCGCCACTGGTTGACAGCAGTGTCACGCTATCGCTGCCGCTGGAACCAATGACCGTCTCAATGGCCGAAACCGACAGATAGGTCGAGTCCGACAGGAAAGTCAACCGATCCTGGCTGGAGGTTGTACCGGTTATGGTGTGACTGGTGCTGATGACGGTGGTGGCGTTCAGGTCGAACAGCGGGCTGCTGGTATCGATCAGCAGGTTGAGTGGGCTGGAAACAGTGCTGCTGTTACCGGCTGTATCGGTCTGCATGGCGCGGATGACATGACTGCCGGCTGGCAGCGTGAGATCGGTACGCCATGTGGTAGCGGTGATGCTGAGGGTGGCCACCGGTTCCTGGTCATCCAACAGCACCAGCATGGCCCCTGGTTCCCCTTGGCCGCTAAGGGTCAACCCACTGGTGCGTGCGGCAATATTGGCGCTACCTGATGGGCTGACGTCGTCCTCGCGGGCCAGATCCAGCTGGGTAGGAGCCAGCGGGGCTGTGCTATCGAACGTGAAGGTCAGGGGTGTTGAGAGGCCGCTGACGTTACCGGCTTGGTCGATCTGGCGTAGCTGCAGGCTATTACTGTCTTCGACAGCGCTAAACTGGCTCGACCAGCTGTTACCACCATCACGGCTGTACTGGAGCGTGGCCCCATTCTCACGGTCGTGGAGGGTCAGGGTCGCGTCGTGGCTGATGAGATCAATGGTGCTGTCACCGGTATCATTGCTCAGGGTAGCGGAGGGCGTGGCAGGAGCAACGCTGTCCAGCGTCAGCGCTAAGGGCGTTGACGCCGCGCTGATGTTGCCAGCGCGATCAGTCTGCCGGACCCGGATGGTATGGCTGCCATCTTCCAGGGCTACTGTTTCAGTCCAGCTGTCGCCACCATCCCGGCTGTATTGCACCATTGCACCGGCTTCGATCGCCGCCACGGTCAAGGTGCCATTGGAGGTCAGGTGGTCGATGGTACTGCTGCCACTGTCCTGGGCCAGGGCCACAGTTGGGGTGGCTACGGTGGTATCGATGGTCAGCCACAGCGTTGCCGAGGCCGGGCTGCTGCTGCCGACCCGATCTTTCTGGATGGCACGAATGGCATGGCTGCCCTCTGACAGGGTGACGTCGTAGCTCCAGCTGGCCTCGGTCATGGCAAGCGTGGTCAAGGGTGTCGTACCATCCAGCAGAATCATGCGGGCACCGATCTCACCACCACTGCCGCTGATGGTGAGGCTGTTGGTCTGGTTGGTAACGTTATCGTCGTCCAGTAGACCATGATCGTCTGTGGCATCCAGGTCCAGGTTGGTCGGTGCCGCCGGTGCCGCCGAGTTGTCGACTGTGATGATCAAAGGATCGGACAGCGCACTGTCATGACCGGCAGCATCCTGCTGTAGGGCCCGGACGGTGTGCGTTCCGGCGGTCAGATCGATATCGCCGCTCCAGCCTGATCCTGTGACGGTAACGGTCGCCAAGGCCAGCTGGTCGTCCATCAGGATGATATGGGCGCCAGTTTCGCCATTGTCGCCGGAGATGGTCAGGCCATCGTTCTGGCTGGTAAGGCGATCATTATCCAACAGACCAGTGTCATCGTCAGCCGCCAGCATCAGGTTAGTCGGTGCGTCGGGGATACCGTTATCGATGGTGAGGGTCAGGGCCGATGACAGGGGACTGCTGCCGCTGGCGACATTCTGCTGCATGGCGCGCAGGGTGTGAGCGCCGACCGACAGACTGATGTCCACGCTCCAGCTGTCGCCGGTGACAGCGGTGGTGGCCAGGGTCTGGTTATCCTTATCCAACAGGAACAAGGTGGTTCCTGCGGTGCCTCCCTGTCCCTGGATGGTGAGGTTGCTACTGAAGCGGGTGATATGATCGCTGTTGGAGAAGCCACTGTCATCTTCATGGGCCAGATCGAGATAGCCAGGTATGTTCGGTGCTGCCGTGGCATCGATGGTGAGGATCAGGGCCGATGACAGAGCACTGGTGTTGCCAGCGCGGTCCTGTTGTGCTGCCCGGATGGTATGCTGGCCGCTAGCCAGGTTGATATCGCCACTCCAATTGGTGCCGGTAGCATCGAACTGGGCTATGACGCTATCGCCATCGAACAGCAGGATCCGTGCACCTGCTTCGCCACCCTGACCGCTGATGGTCAGGCCACTGACCTGATTGGTGAGGTTGTCACTGTTGGACAGACCCACATCATCCTCGCTGGCCAGATCGAGCGATGATGGCTCGGTTGGTGGTGTGCTATCGACCGTCACAGTCAGGGCTGACGAGATCGGGCTGCTACCTGCGGCATTATACTGCAGCGCCTGGATGGTATGAATGCCTTCCGCCAGGCTGAGTGTGCTGCTCCAGCTGCTGCCGGTCAACGTGAGGGTTGCCACCGTTGAGCCCTGGTCGAACAGCAGCATCTGGCCACTGGCCAGGGCGCCGTCGCCGCTGATGGTGACAGCACTTCGGGAGGTCAGGTTATCGTTGTTCAGCCATCCGCTGTCGTCGGACGTGGCCAGGGCAAGATAGGTTGGGGTTGCGCTGGCAATAATCCCGTCGATGGTCAGGGTAAGGGCGGATGAGGCTGGGCTACTATGGCCGACCATGTCCATCTGAATGGCCCGAATGTCGTGAACGCCGTCACCGAGGCTGATATCGGTGCTCCAGCTTGTGTCCGTCACGATCAGGGTGGCAAGCAGTTCATGACCGTCTCCACTGTCATCGAACAACAGCAGCATCTGACCAGCAGTGCCGCCCTGGCCGCTGATGGTCAGAGCTGTCGTCTGGGTGGTTATATGGTCATCCTGGGCTGTACCACTATCATCGCTGGCGGCAAGATCAAGATCGGTCGGGGTAACAGGCGTGATGGTCGGAGCTACGGTGACCGTCAGGGGCAGCGAAGGCAGGCTGCTTATGCCAGCCGCACTGGTTTGAATGGCTTTGAGGCTGTGCGTGCCAACGGTCAGCGCAACATCGGTCTGCCACAGACTGCCCGTGACCAGAACGGTGGCCAGATACTCACTCTCATCAGCGATATCGCTGCCGTCCAGATCGTCGAACAGCCATAATTGTGCTGCTGCATCACCCTGGCCGCTGAGGGTCAAGGCGCTGGTGTAGCGTGTGATGTTGTCGCTAGAGGACCAACCACTGTCGTCCTCGGCTGATAAATCAATACCGGTGACCATCGCTGGCGTCGTGGTATCGACCGTCACCATCAACACCGTTGACGCATCGCTACTGACAGAGGCGTTGGCTTGGACAGCTGTTAGGGCATGGGTACCAGGGGTCAGGTCAACATCAATGCTCCAGAGCGTATCGCTAACGGTCAGGGTGGCCAAGGGTTGTTCATTGTCCAACAGCACCAGCACGTTACCCACTTCGCCACCACTACCGCTAATGGTCAGGCTGCTGGTCTGGCTGGTGATACGATCGCTGTCCGAAAGACCACTGTCATCGGCTGCGGCCAGCTCAAGCGCGGTGGGCGTGGTTGGTGCAGTGATATCGACGGTGATGACCAGCGCTGACGTCGCCTCACTGTTACCACTCACATTGCTTTGCAGGGCTTTAACGTTATGGGTGCCTGCTGCCAAGGCGATATCGCCGCTCCAGCTGCTGCTGGTCACGACGAAGGTGATCAGCGTTTCACCGCTGTCAACAACATCATCGCTATCCTGATCGTCAAATAGAGTCAGCGTCATTCCAACGTCGCCACCCTCACCGCTGATGGTTAGGTTGCTGGTTTGACTGGTGATGCGGTCCGTATTGTCACGACCATTGTCATCGTCAGTAGCAAGGACCAGATCGGTTGGCGCCGACGGAACACTGATATTGACGTAAGTGACACTCTCGACATTCATCATGACGATCGTGCTGCTATCCAGCACGATCACGGTGTCGTCACCTGCTGAACCAATCAGGCTATCGACATGGCTGATGACAACAGTGCCGCTGGTGAGCAGGGTGACGGTGTCAACGCCACTGCCACCCACCACCGAGTCAACACCTGAGATGGCCAGATAAGCCCCGGCATGGGTCAGGGTAATGGTATCGGTCAGTCCACTGCCACTGATGACTGAGTGGGTGCCATTCATGTAGAGAGCCCCACTGGTGAGCAGGGTGGTGGTATCCACCACCCCGCTGCTACCAACAATGGAGTCGATGGCACTAACGGCTATGGCAGCGCTGGTGAGCAGGGTCACTGTGTCGGTAGCCCCGCTAGCACTAACGATGGAATCGATACCGGAAGTGATCAGGGTGCTACTGGTTAGCAGAGTGACGGTATCTGTAACACCAGCACTGCTAACGATGGAGTCGATACCGGAAGTGGTCAACAGACTGCTGGTGAGCAGGGTGACGGTATCGGTGGCCCCACTGCCGCTGATCACGGATTCGATACTGGTCATGTAGGCCAGATTGCCACTGGTCAGCAGTGTAACCGTATCCACACCGGTTCCACCGATGATCGAGTCAACGCCGCTGGCTCCCAGAGTCACGCCCGTTGACAACAGCGTGATGGTATCGGTCGCACCACTGCTGCTGATCAGTGAGTCAATCGATCCAACAATCAATGATCCACTGGTGAGCAGGGTGACGGTATCGGTAGCCCCAGTGTTACTGGACAGTGACTCGATGCCGCTGGCTATCAGTTGGCTACTAGTCAGCAGGGTGATGGTGTCAATACCGGTATGGCCGGTGATCGAATCAACCTGGGATAGTTTAACATCCCATGCGAAACTAAATATGACCGTATCGCTGCTGGCGGTACCGATGACTGTTTCAATGCCATGCAACGTGGCGATGTTGGACAATAACGTTACGGTATCTGTACCGGCCGACGATTTGATCACCGTATCGATGCTGAATACGGCAATAGAGCTGGAAGTCAACAGTTTGATCGTGTCGAGCGATGCTGTACCGATCACCGTTTCGATATTGGACAGGCTGGTATACGTGAGTGTTGGGGTTGACAGCAGTACAATAGTATCGATACCCGTTGAGCCAATGACCGTATGGATATTGGACAGGACGGCCGTTTGATTCAGCAGCGTCACGGTATCCGTTGTGCCGCTGCTACCAATGATTGAGTCAAGGTCCGATAGGAACAAGCTGCCGCTGGTCAGCAGAGTGACCGTATCGGTCGCACCAGCAGCACTGAGGATTGAATCAACCAACGATGCCGTCAACAGACTACTGGTCAGCAGCGTGACCGTATCGGTCGCACCACTGCTGCTGAGAACCGAGTCGACTGACGAAACGGCCAATGAACTGCTGGTGAGCAGGGTGATGGTATCGGTAGCACCAGCAGTGCTGAAAAGGGTATCGACCGTTGATACCATCAGGGTGCCACTGGTCATCAGCGTAACGCTTTCCGCTCCAGTAGAACCCAGGGCGCTTTCCACCTGTGTCAGCATCACCGAGCTGTTGCTGATCAGATTGACGGTATCGTAACTGACACTGTTGCTACCCACAGCATTCTGGAAATAAACCCGAATGACACCGCCGGCAGTGACAATATCTTTCAGCCCATCCTGGTCCACATCGGCAATCGATACCGAGACGGAACCACTGGCAGCAATTTGCTTCCGGTAGGTGAAAGTACCGTCACCGTTACCGGTCAGGTAAAAGACTGCATTGAGATTGGACAGTACCAGATCGAGCTTGCCATCATTATCCAGATCACCCAGAGCCGTACCGAGGATATTGTTGGCTCCGATGGCCGAGACGTTGTAGGAAGAGGCTGCCTGCAATCCGGTATTGCTACCGAGGGAGACGGCATAATTGCCATTACTGGCCACGTTGCCAAAGATGGCATCGCAATAGCCGTCCCCATTGATGTCACCGGTGGCGATGTAATAACCACTGTTGAACGGCAAGGTTGGGCCGGCCTGGGCCACCAGACTGCTGCCGGTATCATAAAAGACCGTGACGGCCGTTGAGCTGTTGTGATCGGCGACCACATCCAGATCGCCGTCGCCATCGAAGTCGCCAGTAGCCAGCTTGTTGGGATAGGCGGTGGTACTGGTGACGTTGCTGACGGTGAAGGTTGGCGATGCACCGGTCGAGGCCGTGGTGTTGAGGCCATAGGTCAGATCGGTATTGCCGGCCCAAAGCACCTCCTGGTAGCCATCGCCGTTAACATCCAGATGAGTCGCATCCTGGCCATAGAGTGCGATGGCGCTGTAACCATAGGTACTGTTGATGAAGCTGTAGGTGCCACCGCTGAACTGAAAGACGCTGTTATTGCTGGTTGAGGCGCCATTGGATCCGGCGGAGATAAAATCGAGCAGGCCGTCGTTATTGAGATCGGCCAGATCGGAGCCATAGATGGCCCCCTTGTAGGTGGAGGTGTAGGTGATGGCATTATAGGTCAGGGTACGTGCTGTGGTCTGGGTGAAATAGGCCAGATCGCCCGTGCTGGAATCGCCGCCCACCAGTTCGATGGTGCCATCATTATTGATATCGCCAGCGTGCACCTCGTAGTAGTAAGAATAGCCGGTATCGACGGTCGTCCAGGTGCTGGACAGGGCATCGTTGATGTTAGATGGAGTCGAACCAATCACTTGGTCGACACCGGAAACGGTGACGATGCCGCCAGACATCAGGGTGACAGTATCGGTCACTCCTGCTGCGCTGAGGATGGAATCGATTTTCGAGATAGCCAGGGAGCCACTGGTGAGCAGGGTGACAGTATCGGTACTGCTGCTGCCACTCAATAACACATCGACCTCGGTGGCATAGAGTGCGCCACTGGTCAGGATGGTGACGGTATCGGTACTGCCGCTGGTACCGATCAAGGTCGATGAGGAGTTAACAATGGTGAGGGTCAACGCCGTCGAAGCGTGGCTGTTGGCTCCGGCGCTGTCTGTCTGGATGGCCTTGATGGTATGGGTGCCTGTTGTCAGGCTGATATCAGCGCTCCAGGCCTGGCCAGTGATGCTGGCCGTGACCAGCAATTCTCCACTGTCGATCAGATTGTCGTTGTCCTGATCATCAAACAGCGACAGGATCGTGCCAGCTATGCCACCAGTACCGCTAATAGTCAGATTGCTGGCTTGGGTGGTGCTGTTGTCGTTATTGGTGCCGGTATCATCGGCAGCATCCAGATCGAGGGCAGTGGGTGCTGACAGAGGTTGTGTCAGCAGTACTGACACGTTGTTGTTGGACTCATTGGTGACCGCCAGATCGGCCACGCCATCGCCATTCAGGTCGGCGCCAACGATCGCCGTCGGTAGCACGCCTACGGCATAACTGACGGCAGTCAGGAAGCCGCCTAACCCGGTTCCCAGCAGTACCGACAGGTTGTTGCTGCCATAGTTGGCGGTGGCTAGATCAGCGATGCCATCGTTATTGAAATCGTCTGTAATAATCTCACGCGGGCTAGTGCCCGTGGTATGGTGGGTGGCATTGGCAAAGCTGCCCGATCCGGTACCCAGAAACACCGAGACGTTGTTGCCATCGTAATTGGCCGTGGCGAGATCGACCACGCCATCGCCGTTCAAGTCGGCACTGATGATCGAACGCGGGCGGGCAGCACTGCTAAGAGGACTACCAGAGGCTGTAAAGCCGCCCGATCCATCGCCCAGCAGGATGGAAATGTCGTTGCTCATGAAGTTGGTGCAGGCGATGTCCAACAGACCGTCGCTATTGAAATCAGCGCTGGTGACAGCGGTCGAGTAACTGCCAGCGGTGTAGGGAACGGCTGTGGCAAAGCTGCCTGAACCGTTACCTAGCAATACGGACAGGTTATCACTACCGCCATTGTGGTTGGCAGTGGCGAGATCGATGAGTCCGTCGCTGTTGAAGTCGGCGACAAGAATCGTCATGGGTACGGTACCGGTAGCAAAAGGGGATGCCGTGCTGAAACCACCCGCCCCAGTACCGATCAGTATGGAGATGTTGTTGCTGCCGGAATTGGCAACGGCCAGATCCATGATTCCATCTCGGTTGAAATCGGCACTGGCGACTGAATAGGGGCTGGTGCCGACCGTATGACTGGTAGCATTGGCGAAGTTGCCCGATCCAGTGCCCAGCAGCACCGATACTGTACCACTGCCTCCGTTGGTCACAGCCAGATCGGCCACGCCATCGCCATTGAAATCAGCGCTGGTGACCCCTTGAGGCGTTGATCCCGTAGCATGGTTGGTAGCCGTTGAAAAGGTGACGGACTGCGAACTGGTGATGATGAAATCGCTAGCCGTCAGGGAGCCAGTCATGTTGACCAACGTCAGGGTGACGTCGCCGATGGCGTCGTTATTGACATCCAGCCAAACCGTGCCGGGTGTGGTTGCTGTGCCACTCATCGACATAGTGACCGGAACACCGCCGGTGGGTCCGGTTCTTAAACGGATTTTATCGACGCCAGCGGCAAAGTTGGTGATGGTGTCGTTATCGCTTGGCAGTGCATAGACGATGGTGGTGGCCGTCGTGTGACCCGACAGCAGATTGATCTGATCGGCCCCGTAGCCGGCTTGGATCATCACAGCCGCATCGCTGATCACCGTAACGGTGTCGGCACCGGTTGAACCGATGATCGAGTCAATGCCATCGACCGTGATGCTGGACGGTAATAGCAACTTGACAACATCGGTGGCGCCACTGCCACTGATGATCGAATCGACATTGGAGACAAACAGCTTGCTGCTGGTCAGCAGGGTGACGGTATCGGTAACGCCCACCAGGCTGATGATTCGATCAACACCGGACACGGTCAGGTTGTGGCTGGTCAGTAACCGCACCGTATCGGTAGCGCCCGTGACACTGAGGATCGAATCAACGCCACTGGTCACTATGGAGCTGCTGGTCAGCAGGGTGACGGTATCGGTAGCATCGTTCACACTGACCAACTTGTCGATGGAGCTGATGAACAGGGCTCCGCTGGTCAGCAGGCTTACCGTATCAAGGGTGACACCGCTACCCAGGATGGAGTCAACACAGCTGGCGGACAGGATGCCACTGGCGAGCAGGGAGATGGTATCGGTGACACCAACCAAGCTGATAAGCTTATCCACATCGGACACGAAAACGTGGCTGCTGGTCAGTAATCGCACGGTATCAACAACGCTACTACTGCTCAGGATGGAGTCAACACAGCTAATGGACAGGGTGGTACTGGCGAGCAGGGTAACGGTATCGGTAGCACCAGCAGTGCTCAGGATGGAGTCAATGCCAGCGATGGATAAGGCGCTGCTGGTGAGCAGGATAACGGTATCGGTAGCACCGCTGTTGCCTGGGGTGGCAACAAACTGGCTGGTATTGAGCAGCACCGAAACACTGGCAGAACCATGATTAACCGCGACCAGATCAAGCCGACCATCTCCATTGACATCGGCTGCGTTAACCCAATAAGGACCGGACCCACTGGTATAGTCAACCTTGCTGGCAAAGGTCCCATCACCGTTGTTGTGCAGCACCGAGAGTGTGGTAGAACCTGCATTGTTGACGATGATATCGGGGAGACCATCGCTATCCACATCGGCGACACTGACTGACATGGGAGCAGGACCACTAAGGAGGTCATTTGGAGCGGCAAAGGTGCCATCGCCGTTGTTGCGCAACACCGAAACAGTGTTGCCCGTCGAGTTGGCGGTCAGAATATCGGGCCAGTCATCTCCATCCAGATCGGCGATGTGGATCGAACGTGGATCAACGCCCGTGCCATAGTCAGTTTGGGTGGGGAAGCTGCCACTACCATTGTTGAGCAGCACCGCAACCGTGTCGGGAGCAGTGCTGGTGACCAGGATATCCAGCCAGCCATCACGGTTGACATCGGCAACGGCTACGCCCGTAGCACCGCCATTGGCACCGCTGGTGGAGTAATCTGTTTTGGTTGGAAAGGTGCCATCACCCTGATTGAACAGAACCGAAACATTACCGGAAGTGCTGTTGGCGACCAGCAGATCCAGATCCCCGTCACGATCCAGATCACCTGAACTAATTGAAAAAGGAGCAGTCCCTGTGGTATAGGGTTGATGGCTGGCAAAGCTACCGTTGCCATTGTTGAGCAGGACTGAAACATCACCGGAGGTCTGATTAGCTGCCAGCAGGTCCGGATAACCATCTCCATTGACATCGGCTGCATGAACTGAGAGCGGGTTGGTACCGACGGTGTATTCAGTTTTGGCAGCAAAAGTACCATTACCATTATTGAGCAATACCGAGACACTGGCCGTGTAATAGTTGGCTACCAGTATATCAGGATGGCCATCACGATTGACATCATCCAGGCAAACCGAAATGGGTCCGGAGCCGGTGGTACCGGTGGTATATTCAACGGCGCTATCAAAAGAGAGAGCGTCAGCACTGTGGTCAACGCTGATAAGCGAGTCGACATTGGCAACAGCGATCATGCTGCTGGTTAACAGGACCACCGTATCATGAGCATTGGCTGTGCTGAGGATCGAGTCAATGCCACTCGTGATTGCTAGGCTGCTGGTCAGCAGGGTGATGGTATCGGTAACACCGGAATGGCTACTCAATCGGTCGATCTCACCGATCGATAAACTACCACTGGTCAGCAGGGTAAGGTGTTCCCACGCCGAGGTGCCAGCAATGGAATCGATGTTGGAGGTTGTTACGTGACCACCAGCCATCAGGGTCACCGTATCGGTTGCGCCACTGCTACTGCTAATGGAATCAATTCTGAGGAGGGATACAGCACTGCTGGTGAGCAGAACAACGGTATCGGTGATGCCGTAGCTGCTGATGATTTCGTCGATGTTGCTGACAGACACCTCGCTGCCAGTAAGCAGGGTGACTTGGTCGTAATAGCTGTAGCCAACGATCGAGTCGATGCCCGACACCGCCATGTTACCGCCGGCCACCAGTGTGACGGTATCGGTCGTGCCAGAGCTGCTGATCAGCGTCTCAACGACATCAAGGCTCAGGGAGCCGCTGGTAAGCAACACGACAGAGTCGTTCAGGCCACTGCCGATGAGAGAATCGATCCCGGAGACGATGACCTTTCCGCCGGTCAGTAACGTCACGGTATCGGTACTGCCGCTGCTGCTGATCAGGGTGTCGAGCCATTTTTCAAATAGATTGCTACTGGTGAGCAGGGTGACGCTGTCAGTTGTACCAGTGCTGCCGATCAGAGTGCCAATGTTGCTGACGGAGAGAATGCCGCTGGTCAGCAGGGAGACGTTCTCATCACCGACGCTGCCGATGAGGGAGTCGACACCAGAAGCAGATAGATTATTGCTAGCCACCAGCGTAATGGTATCAGTAGCACCGTCAACGCTGATCAGTGTATCAACATCGCTGGAGAACAAAGCCCCACTGGTCAGCAGGGTGACCTGTTCAGATACGTAGTTACCGATGATCGAGTCGATGCCCGATGCAGCCAGTGCACTGCCCATCAGCACGGTGATGGTATCGGTAGCACCATCAACGCTGACCACCGAGTCGACATGGGAGAATAAAACAGCGCTACTGGTGAGTAGGGTAACGGTATCGGTACAACCAGCACTGCTGTTGATCTGATCGATGTCACTAACAAACAACTGGCCACTGCTGATCAGATTGACGGTATCGGTAGCCCCTATGCTACTCAGCATAGATTCGATATTCTGGACCGCCACGGCGGCACTGGTGAGCAGGGTGACGGTATCGGTGCTGCCGCTGCTGCTGTCCAGGCCATCAACGTTACTGACCGACACCATGCCGCTGGTCAGCAGGGTGATCAGGTTATTACCAGTGTTGCTGATGATGGAGTCAATGCCCGATGCTGCTAACGATCCAGGTGCCATCAAGGTAACGGTATCGGTGACGTCAGCCAGACTGATGAGACTGTCGATGCTGTTCATGTTGTCGATCTCACCCATGACAACAGTGCTACTGGTCAGCAACATGACCGTATCAGCGTAAGATAGACTGCCGATGATGGAGTCGATGTTTGACACCGTGACCAGACCACCAGCGACCAGCGTGACGGTATCGACGGCGCCACTGCTGCTGATGAATGTTTCGACCACATCAGCGCAAATGGAGCCACTGGTGATCAGGATGGCGGTGTCGTCACCGCTACTGCCGATAAGAGAGTCGACCAAAGCGAGCGATACCACGCCACCGGTCATCAGGGTAACGGTATCGACAGCATCACCGATGCTCAGAATCGAATCGATGTTGCTGATGGACAGTTCATGACTGGTCAACAGGGTGATGGTATCGGTGGCACTGTTGCCGCTGACCACTTGGTCGACCTCGCTGATTGACAACAGGCCGCTGGTGAGCAGGGTCACCAAGTCAGAGCCGGTGCTGCCAATCAGGGAGTCAATATCCGACAGGAACAGGTCACTGTTGGTCAGCAGTAGCACGGTTTCCAGATAGGATGGACTACCGACGATGGAGTCGATCTCTGACACCGCTACCAAACCGCCAGCGACCAGGGTTACCGTATCGGTGGCGCCGCTACTGCTGATGAATGTTTCCACCACATCGGCGTAAAGGCTACTACTGGTGAGCAGGGTAACGGTATCGTCATCACTGCTACCGATGAGGGAATCGATGGAGGAGATGGCTACCATGCCGCCTGTCAGCAGGGTGATGGTATCGGTAGCACCGCTATCACTGACCAGCTGGTCCACCTCACTGATAGACAGTATACCACTGGTCAGCAGGGTGACCGTCTCAACATTGACGTTGCCTATAAAAACTTCAATCTCAGAGATCGAGACTGTCCCTGTATCACTGATAATGGTAACTGTGTCATCGGCAGTTACGCCAATGATCGGTGTAACATCATCACCGGTTGTCGTTGAACCACCGTTGAGGGAGTATTGAAAAGAGGTAGGCATGCCGTGAAATCTTTATTGGCTATGTTTAATGACCAAATAGATCATCAATCGACCGAGCCTCCAGCAGGCGGTCTCCCCAACGTTCCAGTTTGGTTGAATTGGCATGAACGACCTTTTTAACCACCTTTTTGGGTAACTGGCCAAAACGACGCTGCATCAAACGTAGTAACAAATGGGTCTGACCTTCTTGTCTGCCTTCTTGTCTGCCTTCTTGTCTGCCTTCTTGTCTGCCCTTGTCGAGGTAATTCTGGGCGAAAGCGGATATCATGGTTTCAACCTCCTCGGTGATAGTCAATTGTTCGATAACCCGGTCAGCAATCTGGGGGTCAAAGCTGGTATAGCGATCCATCCAGTACCGCAACAGTTGCAACAGGTAATCTGAGTCAACTGGATGGTTGGCCATCTGGTCCAGAGTCAACAGGATCATTTTTCTTTGCTGCTGTTCTGAAGAGAAAACATACTTGAGGGCTATTAGTCCACTGCTAGTACGTACCGGTAATTTCAGGATATCCTGGTCAGGAATCTGTTGCAGATGGTGGAGCTGATAGGGGAAATCAAGCACATGTGCATGAAACGTGGCTGGAAGATCCCCGTAGAGTGCATGGAAAAAGGTTGGTTCCGACCAGGATTCTGATCCATGATAAAGGACGATGCAGAAAATGGCTGGCAAGGGTCCTTTTTTGCCTCGTCGAATAAATGCGGCCCTTAATTCCTCACTCTGGTAGAGCAATAATTGCATCGGTGTGTAGCGATCAAAATAACTCTTATGCTCAAACAAGACGTAGACGTGCAGAGGCTGGTCATGGACAGTGACCAATTTGATAAGGAAATCGGCACTGGAGGGACCATGATACAGACCGGTATAGTTGATGGATAGAATTTCCGGATCAATGGACCAATTGATTTCCTGCCGCAATGGGTGCGGCAGCCACTGCAATAGCAGATTGCGGATTGTGGCAACATCTTTGATCCATACCTTGAAGAAACCATCATGGGTTTGAGGTGCTAGATCAATCGGCTTCACGGCTGTTCATCCATAGCTGAGGAAACAATACATCTATCATGGAGTATAGTACAGAGCCATGGCTATTTTCAATCAAAATATCCTCCCGGATCGCTTGCACGACAGGATTGTGGTAACGTATGATGCCCAAGAGAGGCAGGGTGCGGAAGAAGGTAGGGTGTGGAGTGAGTTCGGATCCGGTTGTGACAGCCAGGGCATCGATCGATGTGCTGCCAGCATTTGCCGCAGTCGCCGCCGGCGCATCCTGCGGTGCTTGGTTGCGCTGGGGGCTCAGCAGCTGGTTGAACCCGCTCACGCAGCCTGTGCCGCTCGGGACGCTGACGGCCAATCTGGTTGGGGGCTATCTGATCGGTGTCGCTATGGCCCTGCTGGCGCAGCAACCACAGTGGCCAGCTGAGGTGCGTCTGTTTGTGGTGACCGGATTTTTGGGTGGCTTGACCACTTTCTCCACTTTTTCCGCCGAGGTGGTCACCCTGCTGCTGCAGGGCCGCTATCTGTGGGGGGTGGGGACGGCCCTGCTGCATCTGTTGGGTTCACTATTTATGACAGTGCTCGGCTTATGGAGCGCAGGCGGTCTGCGCGCTCTTTCCCAGCATTGACCATGAATCCTACGCCGTGGCGGACAGTGACATCTTTCTCAGGGCAGCCGGCGAGATGGTGACGCGGTAAGCGCTGCTCTGACGCATCTGGGGAATCTGTGCTTCCGAAAGATGTTCTTCGTTCTGCTGCCCTTTGATGACGGTTCGCTCCAGATGGCGGGCAGACTCGTCGTGCGTCTGCTGTTTCAGGCCATTGGTACCATTCAGGGCATGGTTGGCAAGAAGATTGGTCAATGCGGCGATATTCATGGGTCATCCTCTCTAACTTGAAATCCTGTGCTGCAGAGCTGTTTTGTTTTTTGAGTTAGGACAAAGCAACAGTTGTGCCATCTTTTAGATAAAAATAGATTTATATGATTTATCAGCGAGTTGCTGTGTAACGCTTGCCTGAATCAGTGCTTCTGCATTAAGATGAGACCGGAAAAAAATTCCTGCTTCGGTAGGCAACTTGACTTTGGAGGAAATCAGCAGATGTTATCGTTGATAAAGGGAAAATGGTTTGTCGTGGCCACGGCCATGCTGGTGTGGGGTGGCTTGGGGTCTGTGTCTCATGGTGAGGAAATTGGTAGCGTCGACACCGCCTTCAAGATGCTGGGCCCGGATGACAAGATCGTCATTGAAGCTTTCGATGATCCCAAGGTGGCTGGAGTCTCCTGCCATTTGAGCCGAGCTAAAACAGGCGGCATCAAGGGCGGTGTTGGTCTGGCTGAAGATACCGCCGATGCCTCAATTGCCTGTCGTCAGATTGGTGCCATCAAGTTTGGTGACATCAAGGATGGTGAGGAAGTTTTTTCCAAAAGCACCTCCATCCTGTTCAAGAAGATGCGCATCGTGCGATTTTTTGATCGCAAGCGCAACGTGTTGGTCTATCTGGTTTACAGCGACAAGCTGATTGACGGTTCACCCAAGAATTCCATTTCTTCCGTTCCCATCATGCCATGGCATCAGGAAAAAGCTCCCGAATCGAAATCTGAAGCTAAGACCGAGTCCAAATAGGGTGGTAATGATCAGGACCGAAAGATGAAGTAGACCGCGCCCAGGATGCAGCAACCAGCCCACAGGTAATCCAGTTTCAGTGGCTGTCCCATGTAAAACAGCACAAACGGGACAAACACCAGCAGCGTGATGGACTCTTGCAGGATCTTGAGCTGCGGTAGGGACAAGACGGTCGACCCAATGCGATTGGCAGGCACCTGCAGCAGATACTCAAACAGGGCGACGCCCCAGCTGAGCAGCGCTGCCACATACCAAGAGCGATCCTGCAGGTGCTTGAGGTGGGCATACCAAGCGAAGGTCATGAAGACATTGGAACAGGCCAGCAGCACAATGGTCGTGATAGTTGGGCTCACTGCGGGTTCATCCACACCTGGATTTCCTGGCTGATGGCCTGGTCAAAGGCAAGATTGTTGTTGTCGACGCTCACCACGCAGGCTGGATAGCGCTGCTGCAGGCGTACCCGCACGCCGGGGCTCAGTCCCATGGAAAGCAGCTTGTTCATGCGTTTCATGTCGGTCGTGTTGATGAAGGCGATACGTCCTTCGTCACCCACTTTGAGCTGGGAAATAGGCACCGCCACCCGCTCGACCGATCGACGGTCCTCACGGCAGCAGGGGCCTTCCGGAATAGCAATGCCGTGGGGACAGACCTGGGGATGGCCCAGAATGGTGCAGATGGCATCGACCAGCTCCGGGGCTAGCAGATGCTCGAATTCACAGGCAGCATCCTCCACCTCGCGGTTGGTCTTATTGAGCACGTCGACCAACAGCCGTTCTGCCAGTCGGTGACGGCGGATGATGCCACGAGCCATGTCGCGTCCATGATCGGTAAACTGGATCTGTGACCCGGTGACACGAATGATGCCATTGGTAGAGAATTCCTGCAGGGACTCCTGGTAAATTCCTGCCGGATCGTGCGCCTGGAGCTGACTGGTGGTCATTTCATAAAATTCTTCTAAACGCCATAATACTTCCAGGAGTTCATCGCGACGGTCATTCTTGTTGCTGTTTTGGATCATGACGGTTTTTCCTCTGTCTCAAATCAGGCGAATCAGGAAGTTGACGATGCCACCAACCACCAAGGCGATAGAAATAATGGTCACATTCATGGCAATGGCCCACCGAGCTCCCAGCTCCTTGATCATGACTATGGTGTTCGAGGCACAGGGAATGAACAGGGTAATGACCACCAGTCCGGTGACCATCTGGTAATAATCCAGTTCACCGCCATCCACCATGTCCTTGAAATAGACGGCACCGACTTCCCGCCGTGATAATACCAGGATAAAGACCTCGGTCACCTTGTCGGGCAGATCGAGCAAGCCGGTGACAATAGGGTGCAGGAAATTCTTGATGGCGACCAAGGCTCCTGTTGTTTCCAGGATGAACATCATCAGCGCGGCCGCCATGAACAGCGGCACCGCCTCAACCAGGAACCAGCGCAGGCGATGGTAGGTCTTGTGGAGAATATTGCGCCAATGGGGCCAGCGAAATTGTGGCAGTTCCAACAGAAATTCGGCTTGTCCATCGCTGGCCGGGATCATGCGTTTCAGGATCATCCCGGTGATTAGACTGGTCATAATGACCGACGTCATCACGATCAGCAGCACGGAAAACGGGGCCGTGGCCATGATGGCCAGTATCACGCCCAGCTGCACCGAACAGGGTACACCGAGGGCCACCAGAAACGATACGGTCAACCGTTCCCGACGGGTAGCCAGCATGCGGGTCGACATGGTGGCCATGGTGTTACAGCCCGTGCCCAGCACCAGTGGCAACACGGCCTTACCGGAAAGCCCGAATGGGGTCAGGGTGCGGTTGGCCAAGACACTCAGGTTGGGCAGATAGCCCACATCCTCCAGAAAATTGATGATCAGGAAGAAGACAATCAGAATCGGTACCACGGTTAGGAAGGCATTGAACAGCCCCATGGTCAGCAAACCGAATTTACCCACCAGTAATTCATGGAGCAGTGGCCACGGAATCGATTCGCCGATCCATCCGGTGGTAGGGGCAAAAATCCACTCGTCGAGCAGGCCGGACACCTCAGCCGCTACATGACCAACACCGGCAAAAGTGAGCCATAGAATGGCCAGAAAAACCGGCCAACCCATTATGGGGTGACGGCAGATGCTGCCCAACCAGTGAGAAAGTCCGGGGACAGTGAGCGTAGCCTGATGACTGGCTTGACTGGTGATCCGGTTGGCCCATGCTTCACGGGTTTGGAAGATCATCTGGTTGATGCGATGCGGAAAATGGGAGACATGCAGGGTATCGACCACCTGTTGGGCCATGGCCAATCGCTCGGGTCCCAATAGAGTCAGGAACTGTTGCGCTACCATGGGATTGCCCTGGATAAACAGCAGTCCCAGACCACGGGAAGGCATTTGTTCGATGGCAAACAGCTGTTGCAGTCGTTTCAGGGCCTCTTCCAATACTGCGGGATAGCGGATTGCTTCCCATCGGTTGGCAGCCGATAGCACTGCATCGGCCAGGGGCTCCAGTCCAATGCCATGCAGGGCAGAGGTCTCCAGCACACGCAGACCACTGCCGTTGGATAATTGGCGAATATCGACAGCAGTACCCTGGCGGGCAGCGTCATCAGCCTTGTTAAGACAGAAAATGGTTGGAATATCCAACTCAAGCAATTGCACCAGTAGTAACAGGGACCATTTCAGTCGTGTAGCATCACCGCAAAACAGGATACGATCCGGCTGTTTCTCGACCAGAATGCGAATGACGCCCAGTTCATCGAGCGATTCGGCATCCAGGGAGGTAATGCCAGGTGTGTCGATAATTTCAAGCGTATGCTGGCCCAGTGTCGCTTGCTGGTAAATCGGTTCAACAGTGGTTTGCGAATAGTTGGCCACCACCGAGTAACCGCTGCCAACGAGATGGTTGAAAAAGACGCTCTTACCCGCATTGGGTAGTCCGACAATCGCTAATCGGACAGGAGCTTGATCCGACTTATGGGCGAGACACGCAACTCCTGACTCACCACAGCACGGCCCGCTCATGGGAGAGTCCAGTTACTGCAGGCCGAGCTTGCGAAGCACCATGAGACCAGGACAGATACCGGTAGCAGCGGCGAATATCAAGGCAGCTACAGGAACGTAGAGAAACCAGTGTACAACGGTGAAACCAGTCAGAGTAATACCCACCAGGATCATGACGGCCATGATCAAAAACTGAACTTTGAGAGCGCTACCCATTTTAATCACTCCATCGATGTAATAGGGTTGAATGAGAATCAGTCGCAACTATACACCGGACTGCTCATCTTGGCCATGGTTTTTCAATGGTGGTCTAACATCCAGCGCAGGGTTTCCATCAGCGGGATAAAGTGCACTGATCCGACCACCCGTTCCAGTTTGGCCCGCGAGCCAACCAGCCGGCGCATGTCGTTGGAGCGTACATAAGCTGGATTGATACGTATCTCGGGGGCATGCCCGGAGAGGTCGCGCATCATTTGCAAGACACCGGTCAGGGAATGACCCTCACCAGAACAGATGATAAAATCTTCCCCGGCCATCTTGTCGCTTTCCGTTAGCCGTCGATAGCAATGCACCACCGACCGCACGTCGGAAAAGTCGCGTACGACGTCCAGGTTGCCCAGTTCCAGCACCGGTAAGCGATTTTTGAAACAGTGGACCAGCTTGGGTAGCAGAAAGTTCATCGACTGGCCGACACCGGTATAATTAAAGGGACGTACCAGTGTGATGGGCAGACGATCCAGCCACAGACGCGCCATGTATTCCATGGCCAGCTTGCTGACGGCATAATCACTGGCCGGTGCCGCTGTTGTCGTCTCGTCGATCAGGGCCACGTTAGCATTGCCATAGATGTGGCCACTGCTGGCCAGCAGTACCGACCGTGGCTGGCAACCGCTGTGCACCAGAGCTTCCAGCAGATTGCGTGTGCCAACGATGTGAGTGTGGTACAAACGATCCACGTCACCCTGGACCACATGGGCCATACCGGCCAGATGAATCACCACCTCGGGCTGGATCGACCTGAACATCTCGGTCATGGCAGAACGGTCCGACAAGTCGCAGGTCAGTACATCCTCACGATCACCATGACAACCGGCCTGACGACTGGTTCCTATGACCCGATAACCGGCCGATCGTAACTCATTGGCCAGATGACGGCCGGTAAAGCCCTGAATGCCTGTGACCAGTGCCGTTGGCATGGTCAGAAGGTGATGCCGCGTTCGTTGCGCCGCATGTCGGCCTCGACCATCATTTGGCACAGCTGTTCCAGCGTTGTTTCGGGCTGCCAGCCCAGCTCGCGTCGGGCCTTGTCAGGGTTGCCGATCAGCAGGTCCACTTCGGCCGGACGGTAGAAACGCGGGTTAATCCGCACCAGAGTCCTGCCACTGCGACGGTCGATGCCCACTTCCTGTTCGGCCTCGCCCTGCCACACCAGATCAAACCCTGCCGCCTTGGCGGCCATGGTGACAAAATCACGCACGGTTTCGGTGCGGTTGGTGGCCAGTATGTAGCTGTCCGGTCGGTCAACCTGTAACATACGCCACATCCCTTCCACGTACTCGCGTGCATAGCCCCAGTCACGACTGGCGTTAAGATTACCCAGCTCCAGTACCTCCTGCTTGCCTAAGGCAATCTTGGCCATGCCATCGGTAATCTTGCGTGTGACAAACTCCAGTCCACGCAACGGCGATTCGTGATTGAACAGGATGCCACTGGTGGCAAAGATGCCATAACTTTCACGATAGTTGATTGCCATCCAGTGGGCATAGAGTTTAGCCACTCCGTAAGGACTGCGGGGATGAAAGGGGGTGGTCTCGGTCTGCGGAATGGCTTGCACCTGGCCAAACATCTCCGAGGTACTGGCCTGATAGAACCGGATGGTCGGGTTGACCGTGCGAATGGCTTCCAGCAGATACAATGCGCCGATGCCGGTAATATGGCCGGTCGTCACCGGCTGGTCAAACGAGACCGAGACAAAACTCTGGGCCGCCAGATTGTAGACCTCGGTGGCCTGGGTCTTCTGCAGCAGGCGAAGGCTGGCCCCCATGTCGGTCAGATCGTATTCGACCAGATGGAACTGGGGATGGTTGTGAACGCCCAGTTCTTCCATACGCCAGAAATTGACCGAGCTGCTGCGACGGTAGGTTCCGTAGACCGTGTATCCTTTATCGAGCAGCAGTTCGGCGAGATAGGCTCCGTCCTGTCCGGTGATGCCGGTGATGATGGCAGTTGTCATGGAGTGATCCTCATCGAATTTTCGGTCGCAGGGACCTTGTTTTCTGTCAGCAGCACGGGGATAATAACACCTTGAATCGTGATAATGTCAAGGCGCTACGATTGGATTGCGGAGGGTTAAAAATGGCGATTCGGCAACGGTTGATGCTATCGGCACTGTTGGTAAGTCTGGCTAGTCCGGTGCTGTCCCAGGCTGCTGGTGTGGTCAAGTTCGATGGCTCGCTAGGCGGCAGCACGACTGCGGGCGATGCGGTCAAGACCGGTAGCACCTTCGCCATTCCGCAGAGTCAGGGTGTCACCCAGGGGCGCAATCTGTTCCATAGCTTCAGGCAGTTTGATCTGACCCAGGGCGAGACCGCCGCTTTTTCCGGTAGCAACGTCAATAACGTCATCTCGCGTGTCACCGGTGGGGCTCCTTCCAGCATTGATGGCACCATCCGATCCGACATTCCCAACGCCAACTTCTGGTTCATCAACCCGAAAGGGATGCTGTTTGGCCCCAACGCCAGTCTTGATATCGGCGGGTCATTGCACGTCAGCAGTGCCGATTCGATCCGCTTGGGTGATCAGGGCCGTTTTTATGCCAACAGCGATCAACCGAGCACCCTGGTCTCAGTCGATCCGACAGCGTTTGGCTTTCTGAGTCAGAAACCAGCCGCAGTGACGTTCCAGGGCAGCAAGATGCAGGTCAAAGAGGGTCAAACCCTATCGGTAGCAGCAGGAGAGATTGCCTTACAACAACAGGCACAGCTCGTGGCCAAGGGCGGACAGATCTACCTGCTCGGCATGGGGGGGCCAAGCGAAGTAGTCGTGTCTGGTGACACTGGACCGCACATCACTCAGGGCACCGCCAGTGGCTCGCTGACCGTCAGGGACGGTTCAACAGCCCACGCCAACCCAACCGCAGATCGCACCGGTCAGCTGTGGGTGCGGGCCGGTCAGGTCACCATTCGTGATAACGGTGGACTGGAAGGCGATACCCCGAAGGATCAGTCTCAATCCGCCCCGGGTAGCCCGGTCATACTGTCGATCGATCATCTATTGTTGACCGATGGTGGCTGGATCAGCAGCAACAGCTATAACGCCGCTGATGGCGGTGCCATCACGGTCAACGCCTCTGGTGGGGTGACCATCAAGGGTGAAGGAGAGGGCGGTGGTAGCGGCATCTACAACATGGCTCTCAGCAGCGGAGCGGGGGGCAATATCACCGTCCGTACCACCGATCTGATGATCACCGAGGGCGGCTGGATCGGTGTCGGTTCAATGGGTCCGATGGCATCCGGGGCAGCTGGGTCGATTACGGTCAACGCCTCCGGTACCCTGACCCTGTCCGGTAGCAACAGTAAGCAAAGCAGCACCATCAGCGCCAATTCTACCTTTGGCAGCCGTGGTGCAGCGGGCAGCATTGTGCTGCATGCCACTGATTTTAATCTGACGGAGGGGGGAGAGATCAGCAGCAACAGCACCGGTGTGGGGCAGGGCGGCCTGATTCACATTCGCGCCGATCGTCGCGCTCTGATTGCTGGCGACAACAGCCGCAACAGCAGTGTCATCAAAGCCGGTTCATCGGGTAGCGGCCATGGTGGCGATATCCTGATCGAAGTGGGTGATCTGCTACTGACCGATGGTGGACGCATCAGCAGCAACAGCCAGGGGGTGGGCGATAGCGGTACCATCAGCGTTCGTGCTACGGGAGACATGACGGTCACGGGAGCCAGTCCGCGCCATCAACTGCCCAGCAGCATTCAGGCTGCTACAGAAGGCAGCGGTGCCGGCGGCACCATTGAGCTACAGGCAGCCAATCTCTCATTGCTGGAGGGTGGAGCCATCACCACCAGCAGCAAGAATGTAGGGGCTGGCGGAGCCATCCACATCCGGTCAGGCGGCCGTACCCTCATTGCCGGTGAGCACAATGGTGGCAGTAGTAACATCCAGGCATCGTCGACCGGGGCCATGCCCTTGGCTGGAGCAGGAGGCTCGATCACCATCGATACCGCTCAACTGGACGTGCAACAAGGTGGCTGGATCGGTGCCAGCAGCGAAGGGCCTGGCCGCGGTGGCGCCATCACCATCCGCGCCAGTCAGGATGTACGCCTTGCCGGAGAGAACAGCCGCGATGGCAGCCATATCGAGGCGGCGACAGCCGGGCGTATGGCCAGTGCCGGTTCAGGAGGGGATATTACTGTGACAACTCCACTGCTGCTGTTGGCCGACGGTGGCTTGCTCGCCACCAGCAGTGGTGGTCCGGGCCACGGTGGCCGTATCCTGATTGATGCGGCTGATGTGCGTATATCGGGTCATAACAGTCATGCTGCACCCAGTGCTATACACTCCAACAGTTACAGCTTTGAGACCAATGCCGGTATGGCGGGTGATATTACTATGGCTGTCGCCAGACAGTTACAGCTTGATAAGGGTAGCATCATCTCTTCGTTGGCGGAAAACGGTGGTGGCGGCAATATCATCCTGCATGTGGGTGACATCCTGCGCCTGACCGATGCCAGTTTGTCGACCTCGGTCAGGGGTGGGGATGGTAACGGCGGTAATATTGTGATTGAGCGTCCGACCTATATCATCCTGAAACGGGGACATATCGAGGCCAACGCCTATGAGGGGGCTGGCGGTCGTGTCGACATTAACTCGCAGACGCTGCTGCGCGATATTGGCAGCAGCATCACCGCTTCATCGGTATTTGGAGTGCAGGGGACCGTCACCATCCGTACTCCGGATACCCATGTGACCGATTCCCTGAGTGCTGCGCCAACACAGTTTTTTGATGCCGCAGCCTTGATGAGCAAGCCCTGCTCGGCACGTCGGGGGGACAGCACCAGCAGCTTTGTCCTACGTGGCAAGGGAGGGTTACCGCAGCAACCGGGCGACCTGCGTTCTAGCTGGCCTGTGCCGACCGACCAAACGCTACACGTCGTGCCAGTGAAAGAGATGCCGGCTTTCCTTGTGGCGTGCCAGAGGTCCAGTCAGGCGCAACCATAAGGTCGTTATGCTCTCCTCAAACTGGCACTGCCACCAGTGACAGAGCAGCCGCGCAAACCGCTGTAGCTCGCGGCCAAAGCGTTGGTGGCGTTCCCAGGCGGTCTCTGTCTCCAGATGAAGGGTCCACTCCCGCTTGGCCAGCTCTGCCAGAGGTCGTTTCTGCATCAGACCAGCCCAAAAATCGGGGTCATTGACATCGGAATCCTGACGGCTGTTGGACCACTGGTTTAACATAACGACTGCACGACCTCCTGTCTACTGCGTATCGGCTCCATACGATCCATGCTTTAACACTGTACCCATGGCAGGCCCCGGAAACGCCAGCCGTTGACACTGGAACGATGGTGCTGCTCGTCGCGATCGCCCTCAAATCCTTCCAGTACGTGATAAACCTGTTTGAAACCAGCCTGAAGCAAGGCATTGCCGGCATCGATGGAGCGGTGACCTGAACGACAGATCAGCACCACCGGTTGATCCTTGCTGGCTACATGTCCAGTATCGAGGACAAAATCGGGATTGACCTCAAAGTCGGGGGCATCCTGCCAGGGAATGTTGACCACATTGGGAGGACTGCCAACAAAAAAATGCTCGATCTCGGAGCGGATATCAATGAAGACCACCTGTGGCTGTTGCGTCAGCTGCCAGGCTTCCTGGGGCGATAACTGCCGCAGGTCGGGGTGGCACAGACTGTGGGGTGCGGATGGCATGGCCATGATAACGACTCCTTAACTTGACCGGGTCAACCGGTTCAGGATCAAACCGAAAAACTCCGCAGCGGTCTGACTCCGGAAACGCCATCCGATGTGCCACTGACAGCAGTGGCAGAGGACGATCTGCCACAAATAGTCACGAAACCAGCTAAATTCACCCGACCAATCCCCAACGCCGTCACAGCCGGGAGCAATCTGGAAGCAACCAATCTGAAACACGATACCATGAGGATTGAAGACGGTATGCTCATGGTTCCCGGCGATGGCGATACGCCGGGTTTCATCGGTGATCGGCCATTGGCAACGACTGCACAACAGCAGACGCTGCGACTGTTGCTGTTCCAGGGTATCAGGCTGCTGTGCTGGTATCAGAGGGTTATAACCCGACAGATCCGATGGCAAACGGACTGGATTGCGCAGAACCATCTGTGCCATAATGCGACAGACCCTGGAACATTACATGGATGGGGGGAGTTCCCCTCCACCCCCGAACATTTATCTGACCGATCTATTGATGGCATACGGACAGGAAAAAATCAATGGCAAAAGAAGAGAAAGTCAAAGAGACCTATCAGGCTCTTGATCGGCTCTACGATCTGTTGAAGGCGGATCCGCCCAATGTGGACGGGGCCCTGCGGCTGCTCAAGGAGTTGTTGCGTCGGGAACCATGCCGGGCTGAGCTCGATGCTGCCCGTGAGGCGGCTGTGTTGTTGGTGACGCGATTGCTGAAGCCCCTGACCGCCTGCGACCGTGATCAGGACAGCGCCGCTGATCAGCTGATGCGCCACTTGAAGCAGGTGCCGCAACTGCAGCCGGACAGTGTGCAACCCCGTCTGCAGGCACTGTCCGATTGGGTTAGTCAGCAGTCAGCCCGCCTGATGTTAATCCGTGATATCCCGGAAAAATTGCCAGAGCGGCTCTTTGCTGCGCTGCGGTTGCTGGGTGCCAGTGAACCCTGGATGGTTCAGGGAGCTGATAAATTGGCACAGGAGCAGGCCGGCAAGAATGCTATGGCACCCGATACGGTAGCCCTCAACGTTCCCTGGGAAGGGCTTCACACCCTGCTAGGGCAGATTGTGGTGCACAAGGATGTAGCCCAGAACAGCTGGGAGCAGGAACGGCGCGAACTGAAAGAAACCCTGCTGGTGGTGGCTGAACGCCTCAATGAGGCGTTGCAAAATGTTGGTCGTACCAATACCGAAATTACTAACACGGTGCAGCGTCTGCGCGATGATGAGCAGAATACCGATCTGCAGGCCATGCGTGCCGTGCTGATTCGTGAGGCCAATGGTTTTCTCGGTCACGCCCAGAAGTTGTCTCGTCAGATGGAAGAGAGCCGTGGTCTGCTGGTCAAGGCGCAGGAACGCCTGCGTCAGACCGATGAGGAACTGCGCGAGACACGCGATCCGGAGCTGGTCGATGTCATCACCGGCCTGCCCACCCGGCTGGCCTTGTGGGCCCATTTGCGGCGCGGCATGGAGCGGGCGGTCCATCTCAACGAACCGATGGCATTGATGGTGATGCAGTTACAGAAACTGGGGGCATTGCTGCGCGAGAAAGGCAACGAAAAGGGACAGAGGCTGTTGTCAGCATTGGTCAAACGCATCCGGCCGGCCCTGCGCAGCGAGGATATTCTTGGCCGCCTGAGCGAGGAGCAATTTGCCATCGTGTTGCCCAACGGTACCGTGGAAGATGCCCGCCGGGATGCCGAGCGCATTTATGCCATCCTGGAGCAGATCCGCAGCGAGCTGGGGGTGCGTACCTTGCTGATCCAGCCCGCTTTTGGTGCTGTTCAGTACGATACCGGCGTTACCGAGGAGCAGATGATGACCCTGGCCGAACAGATGGTGCGTGTCGCCCTGAGCCAGCCGGTGGATACGCTGCGGCTGGAGGTAATGGCGCCCCCCCATACGCTGCCGGCGTGATTCATGAACGAACGACAGATCGAACAGCAACTGATCGAAAAACTGCGGGATCTCAAATACAGCTACCGTCCAGACATCCGCGACCGAGCTACGCTGGAGCGCAATTTCCGCGACCTGTTCGAGTCTCTCAATCAGGTGCATCTGACCGATGCCGAGCTGGCCCGCCTGCTGGATCAGATCGTCACCCCCGACGTCTTTGCCGCAGCGCGTCGTCTGCGCGTACGATGTGCTGCTGCTCATCAATGGCGTGCCGGTGGTGCAGATCGAGCTAAAAGCTCTGGCTATCAGCCCGCGCCAGGCTATGCAGCAAATCGTCGACTATAAAAATGACCCTGGCAACGGCTATGGCCGGACGCTGCTGTGCTTCATGCAGCTGTTTATCGTCAGCAACCACAGCACCACCTGGTACTTTGCCAACAACAGCCGCCATTTCAGCTTTAACGCCGACGAGCGTTTTCTGCCGATCTACCAGTTCGCCAGCGAGGACAACAGCAAGATCACCCATCTGGATAGCTTCGCCGATCATTTCCTGGCCAAGTGCACGCTGGGTGAGATGATCAGCCGCTATATGGTGCTGGTGGCCAGCGAGCAAAAGCTGATGATGATGCGCCCTTAGCCCACGTTTAACATAATTTTGCCTGTTTTGGCATGATAAAAACAGTAATATATTGATTTATAATATATCTTGTCTTTGGAAACGCTTTGTAGTGCCATACGATTTTTAATAGGTATTGACATCCTGTGGTTTCTGTGGTAGCCTGACCCTGTTTATGGTTGTAAAAAATTATTTGATAAGTGTTGTTACAAGACTAACAACCTGTATTTACAAATCAACGCAATCAGGCTTATCATTAACATGTATATACGACGCACGCAGACCCGCAGTACAGCAACAGGCGAATCCTACTATACCCATAGACTGGTACGTTCCAAACGTACTGGTACCAAGGTCAAACAGGTCACCATCTTGAACCTTGGTCGTCATTTTACGGTCAGTCAGGAGAATTGGCCCTTGCTTTGTTCCCGCCTTGAGCAACTTTTGAGCGATGAAAAGAGGTTGCTTGAGATCGAGTGTCCTGCTG
>JADGCH010000089.1 GCA_015229115.1 Magnetococcales bacterium | reverse complement strand
CATCGTCGTGGCAATGACGGCGTTGATCGCTGACATGAAGATGGCAGGGCTGCTGGGCGTTGTAACGCAGACCGCTGTAGGCCAGGGCACTGGAGCGATCCAGGCCGGAGGGACGATCGATTGGCTGTGGTTGATGCGGTTGCGGTCGCTGCAAGCGCTGCCGATCCGACTGATGCCAACGCCAGTGCCAGGGTGAGCATCCGCCTGTCAGCCCTTCCCAGGCAGCGTTGATCAGCCCCACGGCGCTATGGCTGCGAAACCCGGTGCGGATGTTACGGTGACGCCATAAGCTGCGACCGATCGCTGAGGTCAGGATGGTCTGATGATAGGATGGCAGACGACCGTCCAGAATGGTTTCGGCAGCCAGCCGGCCGGACTGCAGGGCGTGAGCGACACCTTGCAGGCGTGGCACGTCAAACAGACCGGCGGCATCGCCCACCAGCAGCCCACCATCGATCACCAGCTGTGGCAGGCTGTGCCAGCCACCGGAGACCACCGTGCGAGCACCATAACCGAGCAACTGGCCATTCTCAATCTCGGCCTGAATGAGTGGATGGCCCTTCCAGCGTTGCAGCAGGTTAAAGGGACTCAGTTGTGGATCACGGTAATCGAGCCCAACGACCAAGCCGAGTGCCAGATGATGCGGGTCGAGATGGTAGAGGAAGCCGCCGCCATAGACGTTGCTGGCACAAGGCCATCCCAGGGTGTGCAACACATGGCCGGGCCGACTGTTCCTGACCTGCCATACCTCCCTGAGTGCAAGTCCGTAGGTTTGAGGGCAGCGGCCCTGATCCAGTCCCATGCGCTCAATCATCTGCTGGCTCAGGAAGCCGCGACAGCCTTCGGCCAGTACCGTGACCGGTGCTGTGAGGGCTATGGCATCGCTTTCATCGGCTTTGGCAGCGGTGACAACTCCGGTCAACCTCTGACCCTCCCATAACAACTGCCGGCCAGCCAATCCGGGCAGGATGATGCCTCCCAGTTGTTCAACCTGCTGGGCCAGCCACTGACACAGGCGCGACAGCGACAGGATGCGCTTGCCGTCATGATGCCATGGCTTCAGGCTGGGCAGCGCGATTGAACCGTGACGGGTTAGCCAGCGGGCGGAATGTTGGTGGACCTGTGGGCAAGTGGATAGCCCTGGCCACTGCTCGACAAGGGTGTTTTCGGTGGCGACCAAGGCACCTGACAGCAGATGGGCCCCGACCCGGCTGCCTTTTTCCAGGATGCAGACGGACAGGGGGCGGTTGAGTCGTGTCGGAGCCAGCTGCAGCAAATGATAGGCGGTGGCCAGTCCAGCCGGTCCAGCGCCAACAATGATCACATCAAACGACTCTGCCATGTTGGTCAACCGAGCAGTGGCTTGAGAAATTGCCCGGTCCACGAGCGCTCAACCGCGGCAACCTGTTCCGGCGTACCGCAGGCCACCAGCTCGCCACCTCCTGATCCTCCCTCCGGTCCCAGATCAATGATCCAGTCGGCATTTTTGATGACATCCAGGTTGTGTTCGATCACCACCACGCTGTTACCGCGCTGCACCAAGTGTTGCAACAGCTCAAGCAGCGTGCGGATATCGTCAAAGTGGAGTCCGGTGGTGGGTTCGTCCAGCAGATAAAGCGTATGGCCAACGGCCCGTCGTGCCAGCTCTCGGGCAATCTTGACCCGTTGGGCCTCGCCACCAGAGAGGGTGGTGGCAGCCTGTCCCAGCCGCAGGTAGCCAAGTCCCACCTCCATGAGCGGGGTGGTCTTGGCACGGATGGCCGGAATGGCCTGAAAGAAATCGGCCGCCTGTTCGATAGTCATCTCCAGGATCGAGGCGATGCTCTGTTGCCGGTAGAGAATCTCCAGCGTTTCGCGGTTGTAGCGCTGACCATGGCAGACGTCGCAGACCACGAACAGATCGGGCAGGAAGTGCATGGCTACCTTGATCAGCCCTTCTCCCTGGCAGGCTTCGCAACGGCCTCCTTTCAGATTGAAACTGAAGCGGCTGGCATCGTAGCCACGGCTGCGTGCCTCGGGCAGCGTTGCAAACAGCTCCCGTATCGGTGTCATCAAACCGGTATAGGTGGCCGGGTTGGAACGTGGCGTGCGGCCAATGGGTGTCTGGTCAACGTGGATCACCTTGTCAACCTGTTCCAGTCCTTCAATACGACTAAACTGGCCGGTCGGCTGTTGCCGGTTGTTGACCCACTGCAGCAGGGCTGGATGGAGCGTATCGATCATCAGGCTTGATTTACCCGATCCAGAAACACCGGTGATACAGGTCAGCAGTCCGAGTGGCAGGGTGATATCGATGCCACGTAGGTTGTTGGCATGGGCATGGCGGATGGTCAGGGAACGCTGTGCATCGGCTGTGCGGCGTTGATGGGGTGATTCGATGCGTTTGATACCAGCCAGATACTGTCCTGTCAGGGAGTCGGCATTGGCGATGATATCATCCGGTGTGCCGGCGGCAACTAGCCTGCCGCCATGTTCTCCGGGTCCTGGACCGAGGTCGACAATAAAATCAGCGGCACGGATGGCCTCTTCATCGTGTTCAACGACGATGACACTGTTGCCCAGATCACGCAACTGTAGCAGGGAGCGCAACAGACGCTGGTTGTCGCGTGGATGCAGCCCGATGCTGGGCTCATCAAGAATGTAGAGCACGCCGACCAATCCTGATCCGATCTGGTTGGCCAGCCGGATGCGCTGGGTCTCTCCTCCTGACAGGGTGGCTGCGGAACGGTCGAGCGTCAGGTAATCCAGCCCGACCGCTACCAGAAAATGAAGCCGGCTATGGACCTCCTTGAGAATGCGCTCGGCGATGGAGCGCTCTTTGGGGGATAGTTCCAGCCGGGTCAGAAAATCGCCAATCTGCGGTAGCGGCAGGCTACAGAGCGATACGATGCTGTGTTGCTGCTCTCCATGGCCAATGCGGACATGCAGGGCCTCGCGGCGTAATCGTTGGCCCTGGCAACGGTTACAGCTGGCCGTGACACGCCATGCACGCAGCTCTTCCCGCAGGCTTTCATCGTTGAGATCCTGGTAACGTCGCTCCAGCAGCGGAGTGACCTCCTGCAGCAACCTTTGCTGCTGTTCCGCTGCCAGCGTGTGCCACGATTTCAGATCAAGATCGTTGGCTTGTGAGAAGGCCTGAAGCTTGTGCTGCATGGCAGGAGTCAGGCTCTTCAGCGCCTGGGTGGCATGGGTGAGAATCTGCTGTGGATCGAAAAACTCCTGACTGCCGAGGCCATCGCAGCCTGGACAGGCCCCGAACGGGCTGTTGAACGAGAACAGGCGCGGCTCGATTTCAGGGTAGGAGATGTTGCACTGGATGCAGGCATGGCGTTCTGAAAACCAGATCGAATCGGGTGGGTCATCGACCATCTGCACCCGGGCAATGCCATGGGCCAGCCGCAAGGTCGTTTCCAGTGAGTCGGCCAGTCGCACCTCTAGGCCTTTTTTGATGACCAGACGATCCACCACCACCTCAATGGTATGTTGACTGTTGCGGTCGAGTTTCGGCCGGTCGTCGAGATCGTAGCTGGTGCCGTCGATCAATACCCGGGTAAAGCCCTGCTTCTGCAGTTCAGCCAGTTCCTGCCGGTATTCTCCCTTGCGTCCGCGCACGATGGGGGCCAACAACATCATCCGCCTGCCGTGATCAAGGCTGGTGAGGGTATCGACCATCTGACTGATGGTGCGGCTTTCGATAGGCTGGCCACAGCCGTGGCAGAACGGGTGGCCGATGCGGGCGTAGAGCAGGCGCAGGTAGTCGTAGATCTCGGTGACTGTACCGACGGTGGAGCGGGGATTGCGGCTGCTGCTTTTTTGCTCAATGGCAATGGAAGGGGAGAGCCCTTCGATGAGATCGACGTCAGGTTTGTCCTGCAGTGACAGGAACTGTCGGGCATAGGCTGACAGTGATTCGACATAACGGCGCTGCCCTTCCGCTGCCAGCGTATCGAAGGCCAGCGACGATTTGCCGGAACCGGAAACACCGGTGATGACCGTGAGGGTGTTGCGCGGAATATCAAGATCGATCCCTTTGAGGTTGTGCTGACGAGCACCGCGGATGATGAGATGTTCAGTCACGCAAAAAACCTTTTTAGTTTCGTTGCCAAAATGCCGATGCGTGGGAGTGAGACCAAGATTATTCACTACACGGAATGTTTGAGGAGGGACCACATGGAATCATGGTCCGACGGGACATTGAAAACCCAAAGTTATGCCCTTGTCAAGGCTGCGGTTACTTGTCTGACCGGGGATAGTACGTCCCTTGATTTTGCCGTTATGCAGGCATCCACCTGGATCAACCAGGCTGAGAACTATTTGTACCGATGCCGTGAGCGGTTTCAGGCTACCCAGCGACGGTTTGCCTGGATTCGGTACAAGCATACCCTGCAGGATGTCAAGGACGCGACCAACGAGCAGCAGCAGCCCGGTCTGATACGGCGTAGCTCCCATCACGTGGCCGAGTCGTTCAAGCTGGCGATGCAGGATTATGCCTTGTTGGGTCAGACCATCGCCAAGCCGTTCGTGGCCGAAAGGCAGCCTGCCAGTGACGTCATCATCGAGACTCCCCAGCGCCAGACTGCCTTGCCACAGCGGGGGATCATGGTCCTTGACAGCGATTGGCCGACGGTGACTCCCCGCGACCCGATGGGTGGACGTACATCGTTCCATACGCCTTGGGCCATCAACAACGACCGGCCCGATATCAATCGGACTGACATCAACCAGAGTCCTTTGGCGCTGTTAAAAGCGCGAGCCCAGGCGCAGTCTCAGGGTCAGCTGCCTTTTGCAGCGGGATCGTCTGCTCCCCAAAGATTGTTAGGACAGCAAGGCAGCACCAGCACGACATCGGCACCGTATAGCCCGTTTGCGGCAGCAGCAACGCCTGCGACGCGGTCGTTGCCAATATCCGGAGCCATTGCCAACGAGCGTATCAGTCGACCAGCTGCTGCTCCGGCTGCTGTTGGTGGTGTACGCACGTTTCTTGAGCCGATCAAGACCGCTGCTGGCGACGTATCGGGCTCCTTTGCCAGCGACCGTTACTCAAGCGTGCACCATTTCAGGCGGGTATTGCAGCAGCGTCCCTCGCAGAGACGGGCCGTTTCCTGACCGACGCAGAGTCAGTCCGTTTCGTCGTTGTGGACCGCTCGACCGGATAGAAAGGTCATCTTGACCCGGCCCTGCACGTGGCGTCCGTGGAAGCAGGTGTTGCGCGAAGTGCCGTGCAACTTCGCTGCATCGACGTGCCATTTCTCCTCTGCATCGAACAGCACCAGATCGGCCGGCTGACCCTCAGCCAACTGACCAGCCTGGATCCCTAACAGTCGGGCTGGATTGCAGGTGATGGTGGCCAGACAGCGCCGCCAGTCCAGTACCCCATCCCGAATCAATTCCAGCGCCATAGGCAGCAACGTTTCCAATCCAACCACGCCATTGCTGGCACGACAGAACTCGACCTCCTTGCTATCGGGCTCGTGTGGAGCATGATCGGTAGCTATGACGGTGATGATCCCTTTCGACAGGGCCATCAGGATTGATTGCCGATGCGACTCTGAACGCAGCGGAGGGGACATCTTGGCGTTGGTGTCATAATGGGCTACGGCGGCATCGGTCAGGGCAAAATGGTGTGGTGCTACCTCGCAACTGACTGGCAGACCTTTTTGTTGTGCCCAAGCGACAGCCTCGACAGCACCAGAGGTCGAAATATGGGCAACATGGTAGCGACCGCCAGTGATTTCCACCAGACGGATATCCCGTTCCACCAGACTTTCCTCGGCCACAGCCGGAATGCCCGGCAACCCCAGACGGCTGGAGATGACTCCTTCATGCATGCATCCGTGGCCAGACAGGTGACTATCTTCGGCATGCTGGATGATTAACGCTCCGAAGGCACGCGAATAATCCAGGGCACGGCGCATCACGGCACTGTTCATGACGGCACGGCCATCATCGGAAAAGGCGACACAGCCGGCCTGTTGCAGCAGACCCATTTCGGTAATCTGTTCTCCTTGCAATCCTTGGGTGATGGCGCCAATGGGATAGACCCGAGCCAGACCAGCACGTTGTGCCTGCTGCAGGATGTAACCGACGATGCTGGTGTCATCGACCACAGGGCGGGTATTGGGCATGGCTGCCATGGAGGTAACGCCCCCCGCTGCCGCAGCACGGCTACCGCCGGCAATGGTTTCCTTGTACTCATAACCGGGCTCGCGCAGATGGACATGCATGTCCACCAAGCCAGGTGCCACAATGAGACCATCGGCACCAATGCGCTGTGCGTCGCGGGGAATATCGATCTGGTCCGGGCGGCCGATGGCGCGGACGAGACCATCCACGATGACAACATCGGCTGTGGCATCAAAGCCGCTGGCCGGATCGATCACCCGTCCTGCTGCAATATGGATGTTCATGGTAGGGTTTGCACTCCTTTTCCCTGACTGCCGAGGCAGAGGCGATACAAAACCGCCATGCGTACCGCCAAGCCATTACTGACCTGATCGAGAATGACAGAGCGGTGGCGGTGATCGGCAACATCCGAAGCGATTTCGACACCACGGTTGATGGGGCCGGGGTGCATGACAATGGCATGGGGGGCAGCACAGGCCAGTCGACTCTCATTCAGTCCCCAGAAGGCGAAATATTCGCGCACGCTAGGCACATAAGCGGCTGACATCCGTTCCCGTTGCAGGCGTAGCACCATCACCACATCGACATCTGCCAATCCTTCTGCCATGGAGTGATAAACCCGTGCTCCCAACGCTTCTTCGGCATGGGCTGGCATCAATGTTGGTGGGCCGACCAAACGCACCGAGGCACCCATGGTACGCAGGGCAAAGGCATTGGAGCGGGCCACCCTCGAGTGTAAGACATCGCCGCAAATGGCCACCGTGAGGCCATCAAGGCTGGTACGGCCCATTTGTGGCAGATGATCTTCGATGGTCAGCAGATCCAGCAGCGCCTGGGTCGGATGTTCATGACGACCATCGCCAGCGTTGACAAGGGCGGCTTCGATGTGGCGTGCCAGCAAGGCGTGGGCCCCCGATTCTGGGTGACGCATGACCACCACGTCCGGATTCATGGCCTGCAGATTGGCCACCGTGTCCAGCAGTGTCTCTCCCTTGCTAACACTGCTGGAAGAAGCCGATATGTTGATGACATCGGCCGACATGCGCTTGCCGGCTAGCTCGAACGAGGTGCGGGTACGAGTTGAATTTTCAAAAAAGAGATTGATGACCGTTTTGCCACGCAGGGTAGGCACCTTCTTGATATCGCGCCGGTTCACCTCACGCAGCGACAGGGCGGTATCGAGCAGCAGGCGAATCTCCTCGCGCGTCAGTCCCTCCATGCCCAGCAGGTGCTTGCGCCGCCAGGGCGACTGCTCGGTCACAACGGCAGAGTGCGTCACGTTCCTGTCACCGGGTTGCTGTGACGGTAACGTACCACAGCGACCATGCCTGGTTCCTGTGCCGTTTTTTGTTCAACCAGTTTGATGCGCTCCCAGCGGCTGGTCTCAACCGTTAGGCCAGTATAATGGGGCTGGATCGGCAGTTGACGGTGTCCACCGCGATCGACCAGCACCACCAGATCAACGCTTTCCGGCCGGCCAAAATCGAACAAGGCATTCAGGGCGGCACGGATGGTGCGGCCGGTATAGAGCACGTCATCCACCAGGATGATTTTCTTGTCGTCAATGTCCATGCTGAGGTCGGTGGCTTCAACGACCGGATTGGGACCGACCGTATCGAGGTCATCACGATAAAAAGTGATATCAAGAAAACCGATTGGCCAAGTCCTACCCTGCAACTGGGCTAGTTCGGCGCGCAGCATGCGGGCGACAAGAGCGCCACCACTGCGGATACCGACAATGACCCACTCACCCTCTGAATCGCGCGTCATATCGTTGTAAACCTGCTGCGCCAGTGTGACGATCAGGCGATTCACCTGATCCGGCAACAGGATGGTTTCCTGCTCAGCTATGGTCATGAACTTTGGTTACCTCTGGTAAAGATCAGTCAAGGCTGGCGCTATTATGGTGGATCATGGGTTGTGGTGCAAGGCAAAGCGAACCGCAGCTGGTTAGCGCACCATTCTGGCCGGGTCAAAGGGAGCAGGTGTCCTCCCGTTTCGGACCAGATGACGGAATCGCGAAAACAGGCTGTGGTCAACGAGGGAGAAATGGCACGTCGATGCAGCGAAGTTGCA
>JADGCH010000088.1 GCA_015229115.1 Magnetococcales bacterium | reverse complement strand
TTGATGTCAGCACGCCCCAGCTGTCGTGTTTCTCGCTCATTCGGAGACAGGCTCCTAAATCAGGCACAATACCGTTTTGGTCAACTGCCTAAAAAGATTCTGAAAAAAGTCACCAAGGCCGATTCTACCCAACTCGAACGCTGGGGCAAGCGCATCCTCGACGCCCGCTCGCTGGATGAGATCTTCAGCCACTGACGGCCTTTTAATGCAACCTCACCCCCGACCCCTCTCCATCAATGGAGATGGGAACCAAAACAACGGGATATCTCCCATGTCCCTCCCTCGCCATCGATGGAGAGGGAGGCTAGGTGGGTGAGGTTTTTTGTCCATACCACGATAAAATCCCTTTACTTTTCCACAGCTTCCCACCACAATTTCCCCTAGTTGCACACCTGTTCTAACCCCAACATCTGGAACCCAATGCCATGGCTACACCCACGGTTTCCTTCGCTACCGTTGTCAACTGTGCTGCAGGTTCTTATCCTGCATCGGTCACAAGCTCAGATGTCAATGGTGATGACTCAAAAACCGTCTCGGTGTTGCTCAATACCACTGGCAACACTCCATCCAAGCCCCAACGGGGCGATTCAGGACTAGCTTGGGGCATCGCCCCAGGGGCTAAAACGATTCGTAGGTCGAGACAGTGACCACCGCCGTCGTACTGGTCCAGCTCGGCACGCCTGATGAACCGACCCCGTCGGCCGTCAAGCGCTATCTGCGCCAGTTTCTGTCCGATCAGCGCGTGGTGGATCTGCCACGCTGGCTGTGGCAACCGTTGCTGCATGGCCTCATTCTGCCACTGCGATCGCCGCGGTCGGCGGCGTTATATCACCACATCTGGCGTGAGGATGGCCTGTCACCGCTCTACTATTACACCAGACGCCAGGCCGAAGCCGTAGCGCACGATCTGGAACCGACCGTGACAGTGCGCTATGCCATGCGCTATGGCCAACCGGCCCTATCGACCGTGCTGGATGAATTACAGGATAGCGGCTGCGATCGTCTGCTAATCTTTCCGCTCTTTGCGCACTACTCCGGAGCCACCCATGCCTCTATCGTCGATAACGTCTACCAGACCATCTCGTCACGTCGTGCCCTGCCCACCCTGCGCTTTGCTGCCCCCTTCTTTGAGGATCCGCTCTACCTGCGAGCCCTGGTGCAACGGGTCGAGGCCCTAGCCAGCAGCGTCAGGCAGCTACGCGACCACTTCTTCCTGTTTTCCTTCCACGGACTGCCACAAAGCCATATCGATCAAGGGGATCCCTACCAGCAGCAGTGCCAGATTACAGTCACCAAGCTAGCCACCGCGTTGAGCCTGCCAACGGAACAGTGGGCCATCGCCTTCCAGTCCCGTTTCGGACGTCAGAAGTGGCTGCAACCGGCTACTGACCAGCAGTTGAAGAGCTTGCCGCAACAGGGCCACAAGCAGGTGGTGGTGATCTGCCCGGGCTTTGTATCAGACTGCCTCGAAACCCTGGAGGAGCTGGGACAGCAGGGACGGCAGCTATTCCTCGACCATGGCGGCACCAGTTTTCAGCTACTGCCCTGCCTCAACGACAGCGGGGCTTGGCTGGAGGCCCTGACCGGCTTGGTACGGCAGGAACTGTCTGGCTGGGGACCCTAATCGTGCATCGCAAAAAGCATAAAAATCGACAAAACAGCGCTTGACTTTTATCTATAACGCGATTATAAGGAGGTCATTCCCCGATAGCTCAGCTGGCAGAGCAGGTGACTGTTAATCACCTGGTCCTTGGTTCGAATCCGAGTCGGGGAGCCAATAACATACCATGGATGGGGGGAGTCTCCCTCCACCCCCGGCCATGAAACTCACGTTGTGAATCTCATGGTAAGTCGTCGTTATCAGGAGGGACGATCATGAAGGCGGTTATTCTGGCCGGAGGTCTGGGTACCCGTATCAGCGAAGAGTCCCAACTACGTCCCAAACCGATGATCGAGATCGGTGGGCGGCCCATCCTCTGGCATATCATGAAGATCTATTCGGCCTACGGCATTCATGACTTCGTCATCTGCTGTGGTTACCGCAGCTATATGATCAAAGAATTTTTTGCCAACTACTATCTGCATCAGTCCGATGTCACCTTTGACATGGCCGATAACCGTATGGAAGTGCACCAGAACAGTGCCGAGCCGTGGCGGGTGACCCTGGTTGAGACCGGGGCCAACACCTTGACCGGCGGACGGCTGAAACGGGTGCGGCCCTACATCGATGACGAATTCTGCTTTACCTACGGCGACGGCGTTTCAGCGCTTGACATCGGTCATCTGATCGCCTTCCACCGCGCCCACAAACGTCTGGCGACCATGACCACCATTCAGCCTCCCAGTCGCTACGGTGTCGTCAACGTCGAGGGAGAGAAAGTCGCCAGTTTCCTGGAAAAGCCGAGTCTGCATAAAACCTGGGTCAATGGCGGTTTCTTTGTCCTGTCACCAGCAGTGTTCGACTACATCGATGGCGATGACACCAGCTGGGAAAAAGAGCCGCTCGAACGGCTGGTGGCTGAGGATAACCTGTCGGCCTACCAATACAGTGGTTTCTGGTACTCTATGGATACCCTGCGCGACAAGCAGCATCTGGAGACGCTATGGCAATCGGGTCAGGCGCCCTGGAAGGTGTGGTCATCATGACATCATCCCTGACCTGCCGTTTCTGTCACGCTCCCCTGAATGAGGTTTTTGTTGATCTGGGTACCACGCCGCTGGCCAATACCTACCTGACCGCTGCGCAGTTGCAGCAGCCGGAGCTGGTGTTGCCGCTCTGCTGCTACGTGTGCAGCGCGTGTCTGCTGGTACAGCTGCCCTCGCTGGAGACACCGGAACATATCTTCAGCGATTACGCCTATTTCTCATCCTACTCTGACAGCTGGCTGGAACATGCCCGTTTATTTTGCCAAACGGCCATCGAACGGTTCCGGATTGATTCCTCCCACCTGGTGATGGAGATTGCCAGCAACGATGGCTATCTGCTGCGCAATTTTGTCGCCGCCGGTGTGCCGGTACTGGGGATCGAACCAGCCGCCAATGTGGCTGTCGTGGCGCAACAGCAGGGCATTCCGACGCTGGTACGTTTCTTTGGTCGTCAGCTGGCCCAGGAGCTGGTGCAGCAGGGTCAACAGGCTGATCTGCTCATCGGTAACAATGTGCTGGCCCACGTGCCCGACCTGAACGACTTCGTCGCCGGTTTGCGGCTGGTGCTGAAGCCAACCGGCGTGCTGGTGATGGAGTTTCCTCATCTGCTGCAGCTGATGCAGCATAACCAGTTCGATACCATCTACCATGAGCATTTCTCCTATTTTTCCTTCACGACCGTACGCCAGATCTTCGCCCATCATGGTCTGACTCTGTTTGATGTGGAACAGGTGGCTACCCATGGCGGCTCGTTGCGTATCTATGCCTGTGTTACGCCCCAGTCCGAATCGGCCAGCGCCCATGCCATCAACGCACGGGTAGAATTGCTGCTGCAACAGGAACGGGACGCTGCTCTGCACACCCTGACCCCCTATCAGCAATTTGGCCAACGGGCGGTGCAGTGTCGGCAGCAATTACGGCAGATGCTAACAGATCTCAAATCTACTGGTCACCGCACGGTCGGTTACGGTGCGCCCGCCAAAGGCAACACCCTGCTCAATTATTGCGGTATCGGTAGCGACCTGATCGACTATACCGTTGATCGTAGCCCCCACAAGCAAGGGCTGTTTCTGCCCGGGTCACACCTGGCCATCCTGGCCCCGGAGCAGATCAGCGTCACCAAGCCTGACTTCGTGATCATTCTGCCCTGGAACCTGCAACAGGAAATCATGACCCAGCTGGCTTTTATCCGTCAGTGGGGCGGGCAGTTTATCATTCCCATCCCAACGGCGACCGTTCTGCCATGAAGTTCGTCGCTCTGCCGCTGGTCGGTGCCTGGGTAATTGAGCCTACGCCGTCCCATGATAGCCGTGGTTTTTTCTGCCGCACCTTCTGCCGCCATGAATTGACATCGCGTGGGCTGTCAGCCGAGATCGACCAGTGTAGCCTGTCGTTCAATCACCACAGCGGCACGCTGCGCGGCATGCACTATCAGGTGGCACCGCACCAGGAGGTCAAGATCATTCGTTGCACGCGCGGTGCTGTCTACGATGTTATCATCGATCTGCGCCCCGATTCGGCCACTTTCAAACGATGGGCCGCCGTTACCCTGACGGCCGACAATGGCTGGCAAATCTACGTACCCCAGGGAATGGCGCACGGGTTTCTGACTCTGACCGACGGTTCAGAACTGTTTTACCAGATCTCGACACCTTACCATCCCGAATCAGCCCGTGGGGTACGCTGGAACGATCCCTCTTTTGCCATTGACTGGCCAGCAGAGCCTCGCATCATCGCCGATCGGGATCAGCAGTGGCCCGATTTTCACACCGCCTAGTTCAGGAGTCCTAACAGGATCATGTCCGATCAACTCTCCATTATCGCCAACGGCGTCTATTTTTATTTTCATGATGGCAAGGTATCGCCCTTTTCGCTCGCCTCGCGCAGTATCGCCCAAGGGTTACGTCGGTTCGGCATTGCCACCTACTCCAATATTGTCCATCCGCTGTTTATCACCCGCTCCATTTTTGAGCCCGACAATCTGATTTATTTGTTCGAGATCGGCAATCATACCTATGACCATGCCTACATGAACAACATTGCCAACTATCAGGCCAAGCTCAAGTTCATCATCAGCATGTCGGACAATATCCAGGCCTTTGTCACACCTCCCTCCATCCCGGCCCTGATGGCTCATGAAAACCGCTTCATGAAGATTGCTGGCTGGCGCATCCCGTGGGCTTTCAGCCTGTCAGAACAGACCCTGGCGGCACTGGCCAACCCCACCCCATTCGAGCAGCGGCAGCAGGTCATCTTGCGCAATTTTCGTCCGTCGTTCCTGCAGGGATTGCGACAGGCGCTTGATCTCAGCTTTGTACCGTGGCTGGAACAGCGCCTGCCGGTCGACCGCCAGCTGTCGGAACAGGAACAAAATCCAGTCTCCTACGATCATGGCGTCAACGAAGGGGAGCATGATGGCCGTTACCAGAACTACTTCGACAAGCTCAACAACAGCATGGGATGTCTGGCCTACGGCGGTCACTTCTTTAGCAATCTACTCATTGGTCGCAGCGGTGACACCTTCGGGCAACAACTCAACAGCATTTTCAATTATTACACCTTTACCCAAGACCCGGTGGTGCTGCGCTGGGACAGCTTCCGGTTGTGGGAATCGCTGGCCGCCGGTTGCCTGACCTTTCACCTCGACTTCGACAAATATGGTCTGATGTTGCCGGTCATGCCGGTTGCTTGGCAACACTACATCCCGATTGACATGGCCAACCCGAAAGAGACGGTGGAACATCTAATGGATGAGCGCAGCCGCTGGGGTGAAATTGCCGCTGCTGGTCGTCAACTTGCCCTGACGCACTACAGCCCCGAGGGATGTGCCCTACGTTTTCTGCAACTGGTGCGGCAACTTCACCTGCAACAGACCACCCCGACCGAGGAGAACAACAAGGCATGAGCGATCATAACCCTATCGTGCTGAGTATCTGCATGACGGCCTATAACCGCGCCGATTTGCTGAAAGATACCCTCAACCGCTTGAAATTTCTCAACCAGTGGCCCATTTCGGTTGAGTTGGTCATCGCCGACAACGGTTCCAAGGATCACACTTGGCGTGTCATCAAGGCGATGCAGGCTGAACTGCCGATGATACGGCCGCTGCGCTACGCCAGCAACATCGGCCAATATCGCTGCCAGATGGCGCTGTTCCGCAGTGTACGTGGCCGCTATACTCTCTATCTGGCCGACGATGACCATTTCATCCAGGAAAATGTGCTGGCCATCATCCAGTTCTTGGAGGCCAACCCGCAGGCAGTCGCTTGCTATTCGCCCATCGATATCTGGGATGATCTCAACGAGCAGGTGGTCGCATCAATTTTCCATTTCAAGGAAACCAAGCTGTTCAAACGCCATGAAGCCTTTGAGATGTTTAAGTTTATCACCCATTACGCCATCGTGCCAGAACACGCCATCTATCGCACGGAAGCACTGGTGCACTGCTCCTATTATTTTACCAATTTTTATTTCTATTATAACATCATGTTCCGTTTGCTCGACTACGGTGAGGTGTTGTTCTATCCCAAGCCGTTCTACCGGCTGGTACGCCGCCACAAAAAGCAGTTCGAGAAATTCGAGAGCAAGGATGCGCAGAAGTTCCTGGCACGCGATACCCATCTGGTGGCCCACGGTACCGAAGTAGCCATGAATTTGGCCCTGAAGGCGGTCGGGCACCGCATCGTACCGGAAGACCTGCGTGGCCATATGCTGGATCTGCTCAACCGCTTCAACAACCGCTGGCTGCAGGCCGCCTCCAATGCCAACCTGGAAACCCACAACTTCACTGCTGCGACGGAATATTTCCGCCGTCGCTGCCTGTGGGATAGTTGCGACAACGTCAACATCAACGTTGCCGATATCACCATGGACGAATGGGAGAGCCGCTTTGTCAAGATGGCCCTGCTGCAGGCCATTGCCGAGCAGGTGCGCGATATTCCCGGCAAGGGACGGTTGATCCTGTGCGAACTGAGCGACAATCCCCAGGCCATTGCCCAGCAGATCAAGCAGCTGTTTCCGGACACCCTCATCCAGTCCATGACAGCCGATGAAGTGCTGAAATCACCGGATCAGTCTTTCTTCATTGTCATGACCTACTCGTCCGAAATTCGCCAACGCCTGATCGACCATGGCCTGTTCCCGGGACGGGTGATTCTGCCGCAGGAGTATGTCCGGAACTTCAAGATTCGTTGACATTGATTTTGTCAAGTTTTCAAATGAGTTGGTCAATCAATTTGCTGATTTTTCTTTGATCTCTGGTGTCCATGGAGTAGAAGCTGGTATATTCCCCAGTGTATGCATGCTGGAACGTCACGTAATAGGGATTGTGTCCCATTGTTTCGGTGACAACAGGTTCCCATTCAAGCAGATGCTCTTTCAAAACATCAGCGAGTTTATGGGCCTCTCGACAACATATCGATTCTTCTTCCGGGAGAACATCATGACCATCATCAAAACCGTATTTGGTGAGGTACTGATAGGCCGAAAATGAACTGAGTAAGAGATGTTGCACCTCGTCTGAGTCAATCGCCTGCACGGAAACCTCCATGAAACCATGTCATAGTGTGGTCCTATCGTATACGCTGGTCCATGATATCATTGTGAAGAGCAAAAGTGGAGTCAGCCTGTGAGTTTTATCCGGCATGCGCTGCACCAAGTATGGGCACAACTGACTGCCAAAAAGCCCCAGCTGGAACAATTTCTGGAAGAGGTGCAGATCCGTCATCTGCGTGGCATCCGTGAACTGCATGTGCCGTTCAGTTATCCAGTCAGTGTGATCGCTGGTCCGAATGGTTGCGGCAAATCGACCGTATTGTTCGCCTGTGCCGGGGCGTATCATGTTCCGGGACAGCGCGACTACAGCCCGGCGGTGCTGTTTCCCAACCTGAGCACACCGGCTGGTACGCATGTATCCGACGATCCGGGCACACCATCGTTTACCTACTACTTCCGCGACCACGGCAACAAATTCGGTATGGTGTGGCAACGTGGCAAGTCGTCGTGGAACCGTAGTTTTCAGGGCCGGAAAAACGTGCAGCAGCCACAGCGGGAGTTGTATCTGCGCACTCTTGCCAACCTGACCAGCCCGGTGGAGGTGCGCAGCATTCTGCAAATCGGTCGCAAGGCCTATGAACAGGAGCCGATCAGCTCGGAGCTACTGTCGTTTGCGCAGCGTATTCTGCCGTTTCGCTATCGCGGTTTGACCAGCCTGCAATTGAAAGGTAAGGATTTGCTGTTCGCTGAACGTGAACAGCCCAATACCTCCTACTCTGAATTTCACATGTCGGCTGGCGAACGTGCTATCCTGCGCCTATCCAAAGACATTTCCGGTCTGCGCCACGCCCTGATCCTGATTGATGAGATCGAGGCCGGTCTGCACCCCTATACCCAGCAACAAGTGATGCTGGAGTTACAGCGTCTGGCCTTGCGCAACAATTTACAGGTATTGGTCACCTCCCACAGTCCGGTTGTGCTGGAATCGGTACCGGTAGACGGTCGAATTTTTCTGGAACGTCAACAGGATAACGTGGTATTGCAACCGGCTTAGAGCCTGTCGCAGAATGGGGACAACGAGCCCGTGATGTGATAAAATGGCGGTC
>JADGCH010000087.1 GCA_015229115.1 Magnetococcales bacterium | reverse complement strand
CTTGTTGATCTGATCGGCGCCCTGATTCTGTTCGCGGGAGGCAGCAGCAATCTCTTGCACCAGCTCGGAAGTTCTCTTAATGTCGGGAACCAGCTTGTTAATAATGGCACCAGCCTTTTCGGCGACATGAACACTCGATGTTGACAACTGGCTGATCTCGCCAGCAGCGGTTTGACTGCGCTCGGCTAGCTTACGCACTTCAGCAGCCACCACGGCAAAGCCCTTGCCCTGTTCACCAGCTCGGGCGGCCTCAATGGCGGCATTGAGGGCCAGCAGGTTGGTTTGGCGGGCAATTTCCTCAATGATGCCAATTTTGCCGGCAATTTCTTTCATGGCGGTGACCGCCTGTAACACCGCTTCGCCACCGGCAACGGCATCGCTGGATGCGGTCTGGGCAATCTTCTCGGTGGTTTGGGCATTGTCGGTGGTCTGTTGAATATTACCCGTCATTTCCTCCATGGCAGCCGAGGTCTCTTCAATACTGGCAGCCTGCTCGGTAGCCCCTTGAGCAATCTGCTGTCCCGACGCAGAAAGTTCTTTGGCATTGCCGCTGACGCGGTCGGCTGAATCGCGCACCTCCATGACGACGGACTTGAGCTTGTCTACCATGTGACGCAGTGCTTGAGCCAACTGGCCCACCTCATCTTTCTGGTCAATATGGATCGATTGGGTCAAGTCACCGGCAGCCAGTGCCTGCGCTAAATTGACTCCTTCGTTCAGGGGCAGGGTGATCGAGCGGGAGATACCAACACCCATCAGCATGCCCAGCACCACGGCAGCCAGCGTCAGGCCGATCATCAGGGCGCGACTGCTCTCATAGAGCACGGTATTATCGTCAGAAGCCTTTTTAGCCACCTCCTCCTTGAGTTTTGCCAATTCATCCAGCACATGATCCAATGCGGCAAGTTTTTCGCGTGTTTTTCCGAAGCTAAGCGCTAGGGCCTTATCCGATTCCCCCGATTGCGCAAGACGCACCACCTCTTCCTGAGGCTGTTGCCATTCGGTATAGGCCACCTCCGCTCGTGCAACGGTAGCCTTGCCTCTTTCGGTGTAGAACTTGGCTTTCATCCCGGCTATATGCTGGTGCATGCGAGCATGAAAGTCAGCCACCTGTTTGGCATAACCCTTTTTTTGTTCCGCATCAGAGACAAGCAACAGATTTTTTTCTGCCCGTACAATCTGCAACATGTCGATATTGGCCTCTTTGACCAGGCTGACCCCCAGCAATTCACGCTCATAGAGCAGGGTATCCGCTGCATCCAGGGCACCCATATTACGGATGCCTACCCAACCAACGGCGGCTGTCATGACTGAAAGAACCAGAAAAGCCGCAACCAGTCTGGTGCTAATCTTCATGTCTTTAAACCACTGCATGGAATCGATCCTTTCTCATGTCGGCCTTTCACGTTGTACCAGTCAGAAGATAACACGGCATATAATTTGCTCTGTGATCTCGTTAAAACCATCTACTTTAACGATCTCGTCAAGGAGTTATCATGTCGCGTCAGTTGGAAACAGCCCGTATGGCCAAAACAGCCGATATCGCCGGTGTCTCGGGAGAACATCTGGAACAATATATCACACGCATCGAGCGGATGGAAGAAGAGAAGGCTGAGTTGATGCAGGACATCCGTGATGTTTACCTTGAAGCCAAGGGCAATGGTTTTGATGCTAAGGTCATGCGGCAGATTGTTCGTATGCGCAAGATGGACAAGCATGAGCTGGATGAGCAGGAGACTATGCTCGATTTGTACAAGCAGGCTCTTGGTATGCAGTAGGTTGAACTTATTTTGCATGGCACCATCTAACGGGACCATGTGAATGGTACTTGGGTATCCATTATGTTGGCGACAGGAGTCCGATAGTATCGGAAGTGTCCTGTCGCCTTTTTTAAAGAAGATTCATCCATGAATACAATGATTGCCATGTTGCTTCCACCAGAGCGGATACATGGCCTGTTATACCAGCTGCGCTGGCTGTTGTTCCGGTTTCACTACAGCCTGTTTCATTGGCTGCGCCTGCTGTTTCCCGGCCTCGGGTTTTATTTGCTGCTGTCGCTGGAGCGGATGCATAGCCGTCTGATTGCCATGCCGGAATACTGGGGTAATACCGATTCCTGAACCGCTGGCGATGATCGTACTGGTCGCCATCAATGCGCGCTATCAGCACAGTTCGTTAGGTATGCGCTGCCTGCTGGCCAATATGGGACCGTTACAGTCGCAGACCGTGTTGCTGGAGTTCGATCTTCAGCGTGATGCCGTGTCCATGGCCGAGGCCATATTGGTTCATCAGCCGGTTGTGGTGGGTATAGGCGTCTACATCTGGAATGTCGCACTCTGCCGCCGTCTGTTGTCGGTTCTGAGGTGTCTCCAGCCCGGTCTGACCCTTGTCGTGGGCGGACCCGAACTAAGCGATGTCACGGCAGACCATCCAATCATGGCTGATGTTGACTACGTCCTGATCGGTGAAGCAGATCAGGCTTTTGGTCAGCTGTGCCACGATATTCTGGACGGGCAGAGGTCCGATCAGGCCATTCTGCGGCTGCCTCCGCCGGATCTGGTCCAGCTGGAGCTGCCCTATCGGCACTATGGCCCGGAAGAGATCGCCCATCGTACCCTCTACGTTGAATCTTCCCGTGGCTGCCCGTTCCACTGCAGTTTCTGTCTATCAGCGCTGGATCATGCGGTACGCCTTTTCCCCTTGCCATCGGTTCTGTCTGCCCTACAGGATCTGCTTGATCGCGGTGCCAGACAATTCAAATTTGTCGATCGTACCTTCAATCTCAATCTGTCGCGGGCTGAGGCGATTCTGACCTTTTTCCTGGACTTCCTACACCAACAGCCATCCCCTGATCTGTTGCTCCATTTCGAGATGATCCCCGATCGTCTGCCACAGTCGTTGCGACAGCTGTTGCAGCGCTTTCCAGCTGGCACGGTGCAACTGGAATTGGGAATCCAGAGCTTCAATCCGGATGTTTTGCAGCGTATTGGCCGCCACCAGGACGAAGCAAGGCTTGCCGACAATCTACGCTGGTTAAGACAGAACACCGGAGTGCATCTGCATACCGATCTGATTGCCGGGCTGCCAGGGGAGGATTGGGCCAGCCTGGCTGCTGGATTCGACCAGTTGCTGGCCCTGGAGCCGCACGAAATCCAGCTTGGCATTCTGAAACAGCTGCCCGGCACACCCCTGCTACAGCAGGCGGCTGAACAGGGCATGATATTCAGTCCGGATCCGCCTTATGAACTGCTCTGCAGCCACACGATCAATTTCTTTGCCATGCAGCGCATCAGGAGGTTGGCCCACTACTGGGATAGTATCGGTAATTCGGGACGGCTGTTGCAGACGCGCACCTTGTTGTTACAACTTGGATCCTCTCCTTTTGCCACACTGATGCAACTGAGTGACTGGCTCTATGCGACCACCATGTCGTTGCACGGCATTGCTTTTCGACGTTTATGCCAGTTGTTGATCCAGGCCGGCCTGGAGTTGTTCCAAGATGATGCTGACCGGATTCATCAGGCGGTGCTGTTCGATTATCAGCGCACCGATCCAGCGGGTCAGTTGCCCCCCTTATCATCAAGGCAGACGGCGACAAAACGACATCGTCAACAGCGCCATCTTGTCAATAACTAGCATGACCTGTATACTGGCTGGGGGTCAACCGTGAGCAACAGGGTGAGGTCATAAACGATGGGTCTGTTTGATGAACATATGGCGGTTCTGAGAGAAAAATTACGTACGACGGATGATTTTTCTGACCTGTTCAATTATTTCATGACACATATGGCCGAAAATCCAAAATTCAACGCCACACTGGAGCGGGTCGAATTTGATATGCTGTTCGGAATCATGGAGCGCATGGCCAAGGAACGCACGGGCAAAAAGAGCCTTAGCCTGAACAGACGTCTCTACATAGCGTTGCAATCGAAGGAAGATCGCAACTTCTACCACGGTGTATGCGGTAACCCGACGCTGGTCGTGATCGCCTTCTATTTCGAGGATCTCAGCATGGGGCTGATTGCCTGTAGCGGTAGTGCGATCAGACCCAAATACACCATGTTGTACGGTCGTTTTACCGCTATCAAGACGGATAAACCCAAGGATTTGTTGTCGGTCACTCCAGATCAGTCAAGACGGTTGCATTAGAAGTAGCTGTCAAAACCGCAACAACCGGCGGCCATTCATGATCACCAGCAGGCTGGTGCCCATGTCGGCCAGTACGGCCATCCACAGCGTAGCTACCCCCAGAGCTGCCAGCAGCAGGAAGAAGCCCTTGATGCCGATGGCCAAAGCGATGTTCTGCCACAAAACGCGGTGAGTGGCGCGCCCAAGGCGCACAAATTCACCGACCCGGCGCAGGTCGTCGTTCATGATGGCCGCGTCGGCGGTTTCCAGGGCGGTGTCGGTGCCCGTGCTCCCCATGGCGATGCCGATAGAGGCCCGCGCCAGAGCTGGGGCATCGTTGATACCATCGCCTACCATGGCCACCGTCCCGAACTGTTCGATCAGCTCCTCGATAGCGCGCAATTTTTCTTCCGGCAGCAACTCGGCGCGCACATCCTCGATCCCGGCGTGGCGGGCGATCGCCCGCGCTGTGGCAGCGTTATCGCCGGTCAATAGGGTCACGGCAAGGCCCAGTTGCCGAAGATTTCTGATCGCTTCCGGCGCATCGTCCCGCATCCGGTCCGAAACGGCGATGATCGCCAGGGGTTCATGGGACGAGGCCAACACCACCACCGTCTTTTCATCCTGTTCCAGCGGTAGCAGAACGGCTTCCACTTCTGGACGGCATAGACCCAGTTCCTCCAGCATACGATGGTTGCCGATAGAGTAAACCTTATCGGCAATCGTTCCCTTGGCGCCGCGTCCAGCCATCGCTTCGAAGTGGCGCACATGCAGCAGGGGACGTGCCCTATCCCAGGCCGCAGTAATGGCGGCGGCTACTGGATGTTCCGAATGGGTCTCCAGGCTGGCCGCTAGACGTAGAAGCTGGTTTCTGTCCCCACCACCCAGGACGACAAAGTCGCTCATTTCCAGTCTGCCATGGGTGAGGGTACCGGTTTTGTCCAGGGCGATGGCTTTCAGCTCGTGGGCCTGTTCCAGATAGAGTCCGCCCTTGATCAGAATGCCACGCCGCGCTCCGGCAGCCAAGCCGCTGACGACCGTCACAGGCGTGGAAATTACCAGGGCGCAAGGACAGGCCACCACCAGCATCACCAGGGCATTGTAGAACCAGGTGGTGAACGGGGCATGCAGTAACAGGGGAGGAACAATGGCGATCAGTGCTGCAATAGCCACCACCGATGGGGTGTAGTAGTGGGCAAAACGCTCCACGATGCGTTGCATCGGTGCCCGTTTGGCTTGGGCATCCTGGACGGTATCGATGATCCGGGCTAGAGTAGAATGGTGGAAATCGGCACTGACTCGATATTCCAGCGCGCCGGACCCGTTGATCGAACCGGCATAGAGGAGATCACCGCTCTGCTTCATCACCGGAACACTCTCACCGGTAATGGGAGCCTGGTTGACGCTGGATTGCCCGGACGCCACCACGCCATCCAGAGCGATGCGCTCGCCTGGCTTGATCAGGACCAGGCTTCCGATGGGGACACTGGATGCTTCCAGCTCTTGCCATGCTCCAGTCTCCGTTTGTACGGTGGCGGTTTCCGGGGCCAGGGACATCAGTTCCCGGACAGCGTTGCGCGCCCGGTCCATCGACAGGGCTTCGATGCGTTCAGCGATCGCAAACAGAAAAATCACCATGGCCGCCTCCGGCCATTGGCCGATGATCACGGCTCCTACCACGGCCAGACTCATCAGAAAGTGAATGTTGAGAGAGAGGTGGCGCAGTGCGATCCAGCCCTGTTGCAGCGTATGAAGGCCTCCAGTCAGAATGGAAATCGTTGCCAGGGCGGCAATCCAGGGTGAGGTTTCACCAACTCCAGCCAGGGCCAGTAGTTCAGCGCTAACGGCAGTGAGGCCTGAGATGGCCATGCTGACCCATTCGCGGCGGGTGATGACCGGTTGATCTGGCAGCGCACCGCTGCAAGGCTGCTCCGGTTCCATGGCTACCCGGCGTAACGCCGTGGTAATGCCGTCCTGATCGGCTCCCTCGTGTTCGATGATCAGACAACGACGTATGAAGTCAAATTCCAGTTGTCGGATGCCTGACACGTCAGCCAGGGCGTTGCGAATCAGGCCTGCCTCCGATGGACAGCACAGTTTTGGAATGTGCAGGGTGAGGGTGTCATGAGTAGCCATCATCCAGTCTCCTTGCCATGATTCGTTACCACGATTCGTTGAGTTACTCGGTCAAACGTGTCACTATGAAACAGGCTGTAGTGGCTACAGGGTCAAGGTTTTTTGTCTTTTAACTTGGAGCAAAGGTGTGATGCGTATTGGTGAGCTTGCCAGACGGACAGGTTGCGATGTTGAAACCGTGCGGTATTACGAGCGGGAAGGACTTCTGACAGCACCGGAACGGGATGTTTCCGGTTACCGTCGTTACCAGCCCCACCATCTGGCCATGCTGCAGTTTGTACGACATGGCCGTTCCCTGAGCATGAAACTATCTGATATTCGACAGTTGCTCGATTTCCGCCGCCATCCTGAAGGTGACTGCAGCGGTGTCAACCAGATTCTCGATACCCAGATTGCCCGGGTGGATGAACAGATCGCCGCTCTGCATACACTCAAGGAACAACTGATCGCGCTGCGTAACGAGTGTGAGCAGCGTCAGACTACCGAACAATGTGGCATCTTGCGATCGCTGGATCAATCGATCAGTAGGAGGCAATGTCCATGTCATCGGCACGAATCGGGGGGGTGAGATTCTTGAGACAGCATGCCTCAGTCTATCTCGTCCGGTTGGTTCTGGTACTGTTGGGCTGCTACCTGACCGGTCGTTTTGGACTGGCTATGCCCTCCATTGTGGATGGCAATATTACCCTGATCTGGTTGCCGACTGGTATTGCCGTGGCGGCCATGTTCCACTGGGGACTGTCGGTGTGGCCGGCCATTTATGCTGCATCTGTTCTGATCAACTTGGCATCAGGGCTACCCTTTCTGATCGCCCTCTGGGTGGCGGTGGGCAGTACTCTGGCTCCCATCCTGACGGTTGCCATTTTACGGCGTTCTGATTTTTATCACCAGTTCACCGCCAGATCGGATATCTTCTGGTTTACCTTGGCAGCCATGGTCGGTATGCTGCTCTCTTCGATCAGCGGCGTAGCGGTGTTGTGGTGGAGTGATATTCTGACCCGTACATCGGTGATGGATGCCTGGTGGACTTGGTGGGTAGGGGATACGCTCGGCGTTTTTCTGACTGCTACTGTGCTGTTGACCGTTTCGCGTCACAATCTTAAAAGCCTGTGGCAACGTCCTGTTGAGTTTATGCTGTTTGTGCTGCTGTTACTGAGCGTCAACTGGTTCATCTTTCTCTCTCACTTTCATCTGACCCTGGCCTACATGCCGATTCTGCTGGTGATGTGGGCTGCGTTGCGTTATGGCATCACCGGGGCCTCTATGACTGTGCTGATTGACGCCCTGACAGCAGCCTGGGGCACGGCTAGTGGTCATGGACCTTTTTATCTGATGGGTGAGAAGGCCCAAGTCATTGTAACACTCTACATCATCACCCACACCATTGCCAGCTTGGTGATCCTCGCCATGCAATCCAGGAGCAACCATGTCACCATGGAGCTCGACGAGGCCTATGAACGACTGAGCCGCATCGCTTCCCGTATCCCTGGCATGATTTATCAGTTTCGGTTATCTGCCGAGGGCATCTTCCATATGCCTTACGCCAGTGATGCCATTCGTACCCTGTTTCTGGCCGAACCAGAGCAGGTACGCGATCAAGCCTCCCGTATTTTTAAGGTTGTTCATCCGGATGATCTAACCGGCTTGATGACTTCTATTCACCACTCAGCCGAGACCCTGTCAGTCTGGCAACAGGAGTTTCGTGTCTGTCATGGCAATGGCAGCGAACGATGGTTGCTGGGTAATTCCATCCCACAGCGTGAAGAGGATGGGTCGACAGTATGGTATGGTTTTGTGACCGATATCACATCCCAGAAGGAGGCTCATGACGAACTGCGCCATGCCCGGGATGAAGCCGAGTCAGCCGCTCGGGTCAAAAGTAATTTCCTGTCGGCCATGAGCCATGAAATCCGCACACCGATGAATGTGGTGCTGGGAATGTCGGAAGTACTGCTGGGGAGCGATCTGGATCCGGAGCAGCGCCACTTGGTTGAGACCATGCACCAGTCAGGCCGGTTT
>JADGCH010000086.1 GCA_015229115.1 Magnetococcales bacterium | reverse complement strand
CAATATATTACTGTTTTTATCATGCCAAAACAGGCAAAATTATGTTAAACGTGGGCTAGGTTATTATCATGAATCCAGAAATAATCTTTGTTGCCATAGCGCAGTTCACGTAGCGCGTCTTTGGCATCCTGTTTGGCCTGTTCTTCGCTGATTTGACCTTTCTGATAGAGGGCATGGGCCCGGATAACGCTCCCCATGGCTGTCTGTACGACGTTGCGTGTCACAGCGATTTTCTCTGCAATCATATGGTTTTCAATGGCCGGCAGCAGGAATACCAGGATGGACAGGGAAAATAGGATAATGCTGCCAAGGGAGATCGAAATGATCTTATTGCGCATGGACCAGTTGTGAAAGCGTTGGATGCCCATCATGTACCTCGATCGGATGATGATCATTATAGACTTATTACAGTTATCAATAGGTCACATTTACGCTGATCGATTTCAGATGTCAACCAATTTATGATGGCAACTCAATCGGCAAGTTCGTAAGCCGTGCTACGTTTTCACCGCCGGCTATAACGCAATAGATTCGCCGCAGCCGCGTTTCGATAGGCAGATCATTCGGGAGTTTTTAGCTTGACATTTTTATGATCCATAGTGCAAAATCCCGGGCTTTCTTGAATAAACGCTAAGGAGCCATCATGGCTATTTCCGAAGAAACCAAAAAGGCATTGGCATCGATTCATGTGGTGCGAGGTAAAGCCTATGCCGGGGAAACGGGGCTTGAAACCGGACCGGAACAGAGTGCTGAAGAGGAGTGGCTGCTCCATCTCAACGGCCTGAAGCAGTGCAGCCGTACGCACGATTGGGAGGGCGCTCTCAACCTGTTGACCTATCTGTCCACGCGCGAAGGTCATCCAAAAATCATGGCGGCATTGGCGCAGCGGGCGTGGCTAGCCTTAAAAGCACCCGTACTGGTCACCGAGGTGACACTGGCCCTATCAGCCTTGCAGATGAAACTGGGGCTTGATCATCCCTTTGCCGCCGCCTTGGCTGCCCTAGCCTTTCTCATGGCACAGCATCGGTCCAGTGGTCACCCGGAACAGCATTTGGCGCAACAGCAGGCACAACAAATGTTGCAGCTAGCGGCTGAATCGGCCAGAGTAGCCGCTGGGGCTGAATTCGAACACTGGATCATGGCCCAGCGGCTGGATGATCCAGATTACATGGTCCCTCTGGTCATGAATCTGCTGACTGAACTGATTGCTGATGATTGGTGGATCGATGCCGAAGCCGTGCAACGCGAACTGGAGCAGGATATCAGCGAGGGGTTGGTGTGAGTGAGGTAGCGCGCAGGCGTACTTTTGCCATTATTTCCCATCCCGATGCTGGCAAGACGACACTAACGGAAAAACTGCTGCTGTTTGGTGGAGCCATCCAGCTATCAGGTATGGTCAAAGCACGTGGTCAGGAGCGCCGTGCCCGTTCCGACTGGATGAAGGTGGAACGTGAGAGGGGTATTTCCGTCACGGTATCGGTGATGACTTTTGCCTACGATGACCACATCTTTAACCTGCTTGATACACCGGGTCACGAGGACTTCAGCGAGGATACCTACCGCACTCTGACCGCTGTTGACTCAGCCATTATGGTGATTGATGCTGCCAAAGGCATCGAGACCCAGACCCGCAAGCTGTTCGAGGTGTGTCGACTGCGTGATATTCCCATTATTACCTTTGTCAATAAGTTAGACAGGGATGGTCGGGATCCTTTTGATATTTTGAGTGAAATTGAACAGGAACTAGCGCTGGATGCTGTCCCTATGAGTTGGCCAATTGGCATGGGACGTGATTTTCTCGGCTGTTACGATCTCCAATACGATCAACTGCTGTTTATGGAACGTGGCTACAATGACGCGGTACAGGAAGGAATAGCCTGCAGCGGCATGGACGATCCGCAACTGGCGCAATTGCTGCCTGGGGCAGCCTTGCAGACCTTGCGTACTGAGGTGGAAATGGCACGTGAGTTGTGTCCTGCCCTGAATGTCCGCTCTTACCGTGAAGGGCATATGACGCCGGTGTTCTTTGGCAGTGCCATCAATAATTTTGGCGTGCGTGAACTGTTGCGTGGGCTGGTTGAGTTGGCTCCCATGCCGCGTCCACAACAGAGCCGTCAGCGCTTGGTGCAACCGGAAGAAGGAACTGTTTCTGGATTTGTTTTTAAAATCCAGGCCAATATGGACCCCAAACACCGTGACCGCATTGCCTTTGTCCGCCTCTGTTCGGGCCGTTTCAGCCGCGGACTGCGTATGCATCATGTGCGTTCTGGCAAGACTCAGATTGTCCACAATGCGCTGCTCTTTTTTGCCCAGGAACGGGGGTTGGCCGAAGAGGCGTGGGCCGGTGATATCATTGGCATTCCCAATCATGGCAACCTGCGCATCGGTGATACCTTGACCGAGGGCGAGGCGTTACAGTTTACCGGTTTGCCTAACTTTGCCCCGGAGCTGCTGCGTAAGGTACGACCTGATGATCCGATGAGGATCAAGCATTTGGGGCGGGCCTTAACACAACTGGCTGAAGAGGGGGTGGCGCGTATTTATCGCACCCGTATTGGTTCTGAATGGATTGTTGGGGTACTAGGCACCTTGCAGTTTGATGTGTTGGCTGACCGCATTCGTACCGAATACAACATCCCGGTCCATTTTGAAGGTACCTCGCTGTTGACGGCACGCTGGATTGAGGCCGATAACTATGCGATGCTGGAACAGTTCATGGACGGCAACATGGGTGCAATCGCTGATGATCACGATGAGGCGCCAGTGTTTCTGGCGCGCAACAGCTGGCATCTTGAGACGGCCATTCGTGAATGGCCCGGACTGCGTTTTCTGAAGACGCGCGAACAGCAGGAATAACCTGATCAGCATGCGGCGAGTGGTCGGCAGATTTTGCCGCTATCTGTTGTATCAACGGTGCCACTTGTCTACCATAAAGGCTTATGGGTCCGATCTATTGACGGTTTGATGTCGGTTGGCACGACAGGAGGATGACGTCCTGGTGACAGTCAGACTACATTCATGATGGAATAAGGTTTGCAGTTTCATCGCTGTAGAATCATCCGATTTATGATGTGGTCCAGGAACGATGAAACCTCACGCAAAAACAGTTAACCCGGTTGCCATGCCAGTTGTTGTGCCAGTTATCGTGGTCGTTGTTCTGACCTTGACAGGCTGTGGCAGCATGCCAGTCACACCATTGACTCGTGACGAGATTGTTGCTGGTACGCTGGTCGATCGCCAAGTGGCCCGCTCTGGTGTTGAGCCACTGAGGAGCGCGCTGTCACTGGAAGAGGCTATTGCCCGTGCCCTTAAATACAATCTGGATCGCCGCACCAAAATGATGGAGGAGGCTATCGCCCTCCATCAACTCGGCCTTTCTTCCTACGATATGCTGCCGAAGCTGGCGGCATCGGCTGGTTATCATACACGCGACAAGGATATCATCACCACCAGCAAGGACTCAGTGACTGGTCAACCTTCGCTGGCCCATCCTGCTATTTCGTCAGAACGTTCTCATGCTGCGACCGATGTTGGTCTGACTTGGAACTTGCTCGATTTTGGTTTGGGTTATTATGGTGCCAAGCAGCAGGCTGACCGTGTTCTGATTGCTGGTGAGCAGCGTCGCAAGGCCATGCACACTCTGATTCAGGACGTTCGCTCGGCCTTCTGGCGCGCAGCGAGCGCGCAAAAATTACAGGGTGATATCAAGAGAACCATCAAGCTGGCTGAAGAGGCCCTTGAATTATCACGCAAGGCTGAGGCCGAGCGGTTGCGGTCACCAGTCGATTCCCTGCGTTATCAACGTCAGGTACTGGAGAATTTGCGCCTGCTGGAAAGCATCGATCAGGAGCTCTCGTCGGCACGAGTGGAACTGGCCGGCTTGATCAATCTGCCGTTGTCGGACGATATCCAGGTCGTGGAACCCGCAGGTACCGTCACACCTGAGCTGCTTGCCATACCGGTGCGGCGCATGGAGGAGTTGGCCATTGCCCAGAACGCTGATTTGCGTGCCCAGTTCTACACTTCACGGATTGCAACCGAGGAAGTCAAGAGGACCCTGTTGAAGCTGTTCCCAGGGCTATCGTTCAATTACAGCGTCAAGTACGATACCGATCGTTATCTGGTTAACAACAACTGGAACAGCGCCGGATTGCAGCTTTCCGTCAATCTGCTGAATCTGTTGACAGGTCCGGATCAAATCAAGCTGGCCGAGGCGGGCGTCAAATTAGCGGATCAGCACCGTATCGCCACCCAAATGGCAATTTTGACTCAGGTTCATCTGGCACGGATACAATATGCCAATGCCTATCGTCTGTTTGAACGTGCTGATGCCATCTGGAAAGTGGACGACAAGATCTTTAGGCACATGACCCATCGTGAAAATGCCGAAACCCAGAGCCGTCTGGAAACGGTTGCCAACAGCACCACGGCGATTCTGAGCTTGTTGCGTCGTTATCAGTCGATGGCACAGGTCCATATTGCCGCCAGCAAGATTGAATCGACGTTGGGAATGGAACCGGAGATAGGTAGTGTACAGGATTACTCCTTGTCTGAATTGACCAGTATGATAGGTCAGTCCATGAACAGGTGGGACAGGGCCAACCTGTTGCAGGAGACAGAAAGCGCCGCGGTGTCCAGTAAAAAACCGGTTGTTCAGACGGTTCCCCGCATTAGGACCAATCTGATCAAGCTGGATACGGTTCCATCTCCTATGCTTCAGACGCTGCCAAAGCCCGTGCCACGTATCAATCAGGAGCGCTATGAAGGACCCAAGAGCAAGCCACTACGTCGGGTGTAGGTCATGACACATAAGACAGGGTGGGCGCTGGTGACAGCCACTGTTATTTTTTCCGGATCGGTTGGCATGGATGCGGCAGAGAATGGACTACGTAAGCCGAGTCTGGAGCAGCGTGAAATTCGTGCTCAGTTGGCCCCCCATCGGTATACCACGCTGTCAGCAGAAGTAGCGGCCAGAATCAGTCGTATAGCGGTTCAGGAAGGTGGCAGTTTTCGGGCTGGACAGGTATTGGTAACGCTTGATTGTTCCATGCAGCAGGCTCAACTGGATAAATCCGTTGCTGCTTTAGCGGCGACGAGGAAAGTGCTGTCTGCCAACAAGAGATTGGCCGAACTTCATTCGGTTGGCAAGGTCGAGCTGGGTGTCTCTGAGGCAGAAGAGCAAAAGGCCCATGCAGAGGTGAAATTAATGACCGTTGCCATCGGCAAATGTCACATTGCGGCACCCTTCGCAGGCCGGGTTGCTGAACAAAAGGTACGGGAACAACAATATGTCCAGCCTGGTCAACCGGTGTTGGACATCATTGATGACAGCGTACTGGAGCTGGAATTTCTGGTACCATCTAGGTGGTTGGTATGGTTGAAACCCGATTTGGTTTTTCAGGTTCAAATTGATGAGACGGCCAGGAACTATCCCGCCAGGATTTTGCGCATTGGCGCCAAGGTGGATCCGGTCAGTCAGTCGGTTAAGTTGGTGGCAGCGATCAATGGTCGGTTTCCGGAATTGATTGCTGGTATGAGTGGACATGTGCAGATGGTCCAACCTGCCGATCCGGTAGCCAAACCAGCCAAGCAGAAATGAGATGCTAATAGGCGGTATTTTTGGTACAATCAACTTCAGATGTGGAGGGTAGGGGCCGAACAACCATTAGAGAGGGCATGTCTTATTAGTACGGGATAGGCACACCATGACTTACGCACAGCAGGCCAGACAGAATCATACCCGTAAAAAGGGCAGCCTTGTTCGTTGCAGACCGGCTCCGATGGTTCTTGAACCGCGGATCATGTTTGATGGCGCTGTTGTGGCCACAGCAGCTGCGGTCCATGATGCGGTTTCTCACGATGCGCTAGCTGTTCCGGAACGGCGGGAGATTGTCTTCATTGCCGATGATATTCCGGATTACCAGCGTTTAGCTGCGGCTGTCGACAACAGCCGTGAAGTGGCTGTCATAGATCATGTCAGGGACGGTCTGCAACAGATCCTGGATGTTGTGGCTGGTGGAAGGCCGGTTGATGCTATTCATCTGGTGACACATGGTTCGGCTGGGCTCATTGAGCTGGGTACCACTGCTCTAACATCTGCCAGCGTTGGGGATTACCGGGACCAGCTGGTGCAGTTGGGCCAATATTTGGCGGGTCGTGCTGATCTACTCGTTTACGGTTGTGATGTGGCCTACAATACGGCGGGAACGTCCTTGTTGGCAGCCGTGTCCCAATGGACTCACGGCGACATAGCAGCCTCCATAGACCGTACGGGTACAGCGGGCAACTGGCAGCTTGAATGGCGTATCGGTACACTGGAAACGGAGTCTCTTTCCTTCACTGCCGAACAGTGGCAGGGTGCACTAGCCACCACCACCTACGATGCCAATTTTCAGCCTTTTTCCTTTGTTGCCAGCGGTGCTACCAGTATCATTGGCAATGGTAAAAATAACAACGATGTTGTGCGTTTTAATAATGTTATTACCGTCAGTGGTCAGGCAATCGATGCCGTTGTCACCACAACACTGAATAATGCTACCATATCGACCTACGACTCCAATTCGAGCCCCTCCAATACAGCGGCCTATTTTCAACCCAATCTCACCGTATTGGCTGGCGGTGGCGGCGCTACGTTTACGGTCGATTTTTATAAGGCTGGTACCTACACGGGCGCTGGTACGGGTGTAGCCGTCAGACTGAAAAATATAGCCGTTAACTCGTACGACATTGACTCGTCTGGGGGGGCTGATCGACAATATCAGGAATTTAAGGGCTTTTATCGCTACGAGTTATCCAATCCAACGCCTCTATCAACCACCACCATGGCCGATAGCTCGGTCCACTTTCAGGCCACTACGAATATCGGTAACGGTCCCGTGTTTACCGATCAATATCGCGTTAAGGCCTATTATGCATCTGCCCATACTTTGTCATTCAAAGTGGGGGTTTCGCTCAATACCGCTTCCGCTGCTGCTGCTTTTTCGCTGGATTTCAGCGGAGGGCCGAACTGGACCGGTGCTAGCAGTATTTTTCTGTCACCGATCCCTATGGTCACTTATGACAGTACCATCTTTGCCGAATCTGGCAGCAACGATGGCAGTATCACGACCGTATCAACCATCACTCTGGACAATGAAACGTTTACGGGTGCTGTGGGCAGTGCCTTGGGGACGGTAAGTAACGTTCCGGCTGGGTTGACGGCGGTTTTGACTAAAACCAGTGCCACCACGGCGACGCTAAGTTTGACAGGTAATGCTGCGGCACATGCCAATGCCAATGATGTGAGCAATCTGACCGTCACTTTTGGTGATAGTGACTTTACCGGTGGTAATGCTGGCAGGGTATTAGATGCTGACCGTACTGATCTGGAAGTTAATTTCAATGACCCAACTTCGTTGAGTTATAGTACCACCACTTTTGTCGAATCTGGCGCCAACGACGGCAGCATTGCTACAACGGCCACCATCACCTTGAGTAATGACACCTTTAGTGGTGCCATTGGTACTAGCTTGGGAACGGTGACCAATGTGCCAGCTGGGTTAACAGCCGTTTTAGTCAAGGCGAGTGCCACCACGGCAACGTTGACTTTAACGGGTAACGCTACCAGTCATGCTAACGCTAACGACATCAGCAACCTGACGGTAACCTTTGCCAACAGTGACTTTACCGGGGGCAGTGCTGCATCCGTGGCGAATGCAACCAAGAACGACTTGGTGATCGATTTTGCCAATCCAAGCAAATTTATTTCCTACAGTACCACCACGTTTGCTGAGTCTGCAGCCGATGATGGTAGTATCTCCACGGTGGCCATCATCACCTTGACGGGGAGCAGTTTTACCGGTCCTGTTGGAGGAACTCGTGGAACAGTGACTAACGTACCGGCTGGGTTGACGGCCGTACTGATCAAAACCAGCGCCACGACGGCTATGCTGACTTTGACGGGTAATGCTACCAGTCATGCCAACGCTAATGATAGTAGCAACCTGACCGTAACCTTTGATAATGGTGATTTCAGCGGTGGTGGTGCTGCGGGCATTGTCGACGCTGTGCGTAATGATTTAGTCATTGATTTCCAGGATTCCAAGTCGTTGAGCTACAGTGCAACCACTCTGACGGAATCAGGGGTCAATGACGGCAGCCTCAGTGGCAGCATTACCATCACGCTCAGCAACGATACCTTCACCGGTGCGGTAGGTGCCAGTCTGGGGACGGTGACCAACGTACCGGCTGGGTTAACGGCCAGTCTGGTCAAGGCCAGTGCCACCACGGCGACGTTGACTTTGACGGGTA
>JADGCH010000085.1:4350-8449 GCA_015229115.1 Magnetococcales bacterium | reverse complement strand
CCGTTCCAGTTGGTAGCTGCCTTAGCCTGCAAAAATTTGATATACAGACCCGCAGAACCAAAAGGCTCGATTTCAGCCTTAAGCCGCGCTGCCTGGCCCTGCCCTTCCAGAACCAGTCTTTGTCTGTTGGCGTCGGCTTCCAGCAGCATCGACTGCGAACGCCCCCTGGCAGATTCAATGGCCGAATCGGCATCACCCTTGGCCTTGATGACAATCTGTTCTGCCTCAAACTGTCGGACACGTTTGGTATTCTCGGCGGCAACGGCGTCATTCTTGGCCTTTACAGCCACTTCGTTGGATTTCATGAACGCTTCCGATGGCGTGATGCCAGCAATCTGAAGGCTATGCGTCTCAATACCAAAAAGGTCCCTGACGGCTTCGGAAACGTTGCGCTCGACTGCCGCTTGGATGGCCTCACGTTTCTCATTGACGGAAACCATGTTCTGTACGGCAAAAACCCGTGATGCCCGATCCTTGACAATCGGCACCACACTCGAGACCACATCAATGTTACCGGTAGCCCCCACCTCATACAGCAGATGATTGACCTTGTCAGCCGGAATGGTGAAATTGAAATTGATATCCAGGCTTATCTTCTGATTATCAATGGTCATCAAATTGAACTGGTCAATATGCAGTGTTGTCAGGCTGACCTGGACGACATCCACCTTGTCAACCCATGGGATCTTGAAGTGCAATCCTGGCTTGAGTGGTATGTCGTGTCGCACGTCACCAAAACGGCGCACGTTGGCACGATCGGTCGGATTAACGATGAAAAATGATCCGTACAGGGCCATCACCGCTGCAAGACCGATCGCCATCCACTTCGCCTGCGCACGGACCAGACCAGACAGGCTATCAGCTAACATCTTTTTTCTCCCTGTTTTTCATGACACGGCCTGATGCAGCAGTGTCAGGGCGTTCTCAAAATCGTATCCACTCATACTGGCCTTGACACGGGCATACCGATCTCCGAGGGCAGACCGCAACAGGGCCGACTCGGTAACAAACAGGTCACAGGCTTCGGCATCGTTGCTGGACAGCAGGGTTGTCAACTGACTGAGAATCTGTTGTTCGCGCACAGGATCCATCCATACGGCCGGAATGGAGACCTCTTGACAGGATGGCAAGCTGGCTTCCAGTTCAGCCATGAGCTGGTCCAGCAACAGAGCCAGCAGGACCAACCGGTCGTTGATCAGTTGGCGCGTCTGCCTGGTTCTGATTTCTGCTTCGAGTCGAGCTGCTTCGCTCTGCAACGCGCTGGCTCCGATATTACCAGCCACACCCTTGAGGGTATGCACCAACCGCTCGGCAGTACCCCAATCATGGGCATCCAGTGCTGCTGCAATGGCCGATGCAGCTGTTTTTTGACCAGAGCAGAATTTGTGCAGGATCGACAGGTAGAGACTCTTATTGCCCATCAACCGCCGCAAGGCCGTCATCATGTCCAGTCCGTGAATCTTGCTTGGCAGTTCATCAGCAGACGCCGGCATGGCAGCTTCCAGCTGGGCCTCTGGTGAAGTCGTGAGGATAGCGTGGGGTTGGATCCATGTTAGCAGGGCCTGCCACAAATGGTCTGGTTCAATGGGTTTGGCAATATGATCGTTCATGCCGGCCTCGATGCACAAATCACGGTCGGCCAGCATGGCATTGGCGGTCATGGCAACGATGGGCAAGTGGGCACACTGTGGTAATTGACGGATGGCACGCGTGGCAGTGATACCATCCATGACCGGCATCTGCATGTCCATCAGGACCAGATCGTAGCTGACCTGCTGTACCTGCTGTAGCGCTACCGCTCCATTAACCGCCAGATCAACCACCAATCCAGCCTCTTCAAGCAGTTCCATAGCCACCTCCTGATTCAGTTCGTTATCCTCCACCAGCAGCAGACGGGCACCCTGGATGGTTGCTAACCGAGCCGTAAAGGAAGAAAAACTGGCTGTCTGACGCGGAATTTCCTTGCGGCCGCTCAGGAGATTCATGGTCAGATCAAACAGCGTGGATGCGGTCACAGGTTTGACAAGAATATCTTCGATACCAGCAGCTTCTGCCTGACTGAAAATATCCTCACGGCTGTGGGCCGTAACCAGAATCAGATGGGGCTTGGTCGTTAAGGATAAGGCACCTATCCGCTGCGCTGTCTCAATACCGTCCATGCCTGGCATTTGCCAGTCAAGAAAAACAACGTCGTAGGGCGATTGATCGCCAGAGGCCCGCTGGATGGCCTCCAGGGCCTCCTGGCCAGAAGCAGCAACAGCAACGTGAAATGTCATACTGGACAGTAGTGTCTGCAGGATGGTGCGGGCACTGTCGTTATCATCCACTACCAACATGCGTTTGCCACACAGGTCTGGACCTGGTTTCATGACAGAGGGCCGTTCTGTACGACTGCGTCCCAGACGGGCGGTAAACCAGAACGTGGAACCGTGGCCATACTGGCTGGTGACACCCGCTGTACCACCCATCAATTCAGCCAGATTCCTGGCAATGACCAGACCCAGACCAGTACCACCAAATTTTCGGGTTGTGGAAGAATCAGCCTGCGAGAAACTCTGAAACAACCGACTAGCCTGTTCTTCTGTCAACCCGATGCCTGTATCACAAACGGCAAAATGGAGCAGCAGCAACTGGTCGGTCTCTTCCTTGAGACAGATCTGGATGCTGATTTCACCCTGTTCGGTAAATTTAACGGCATTACTGGCATAGTTGATCAAAATCTGTCCCAGTCTGAGCGGATCGCCCACCAGTCGGGACGGAACGGACGGATCGATGTCGAGTAGTAGTTCCAGTCCCTTAACGCTGCTTTTTTCGGCCATCATGTTGGTCACGGTATCGAGCACTGTCTCCATGTCGAACTCGGTCTGCTCCACCGTCAGTTTACCGGCCTCAATCCTGGAGAAGTCAAGAATATCGTTGATGATGCCCAGCAGGTGCTGACCCGATCCCTGGATCTTGCTGAGATAGTCGCGTTGTCTGGATGTCAGTTCGGTCTTGAGAGCCAGATGTGACAGACCAATGATGGCATTCATGGGCGTACGGATTTCATGGCTCATATTGGCGAGAAAATCCGACTTGGTTCGGGTGGCCTCTTCTGCCATCTCCCCGGCATGACGTATGACCTCCTCTGCTGCTTTCTGCGCAGTGATGTCACGGCTGATTCCCAGCAGGCCCAGTAACTGATCCCCGGTATCCCAGAAAGGCAGATTGACCGTCTCAAGCAGGGCCTTGTGACCGTCAGGGTACGCGACCCATTCTTCATGATGGTAGGGTTGTTGTGACGCCAGGATGGTCTGGTTGGTATGACAGAAAAAATCAGCCCGTTCCTCTGGAAACAGTTCATGATCGGTGCGCCCGGCAATTTCGGCTGCATGTCTGCCAACCAATGCCGCAAAGGCGTTGTTGCAGCCGAGATAGACTCCTGCCAGATTCTTGTAACAAATCAGATCCGGAATGGCATCAATCAGGGATCTTAACGTGGAACGCTGGCGGTTGATTTCGTTCTGCTGCAGCTCCAGCTGCCGTGATGCCTGTCTGAGTTTCAGGTTGGCTCTGACCCGCGCATAAAAAACAGGGGCAGAAATCGGTTTGGTAATATAATCGACCGCTCCGAGCTCCAGCCCTTTCAGTTCTGATTCGGTATCCCCAAGGATGGTGATAAAAATGACCGGGATGTCACACGTCCTGTCATCGGCCTTGAGTCGCCGGCACACCTCGTAGCCATCCATACCCATCATGCTCACATCCAGCAACACCAGATCGATCCGGTTGCTGTGGCACAGCTCCAGCGCCACTTCACCACTGCCTGCTTCAAGGACCCGAAACCCCTGGCGATGCATCATCTGGGCAATGACCTCCAGCAGCACTTCGTCGTCATCACAAACCAGAATGGTTGCCTGTGTGACTTCCTCTTCATAAGATGTATTGTCATTCTTAGCATAATTTTTTTTCATGTTACGTACCGTAAATTATTCTGAATTAAACCATTATCTTTTTTTACAGAAAGTATCCCTACAGGCAGACGCAACAGTGGTGTGGTCATGGCGGTGGACACGATAGTCATGACCAGCAGGGCCGAGAAGGTCGTAGGCGACAGCGT
>JADGCH010000085.1:0-4252 GCA_015229115.1 Magnetococcales bacterium | reverse complement strand
GGCGGTGGACACGATAGTCATGACCAGCAGGGCCGAGAAGGTCGTAGGCGACAGCGTTCCTGCCTCCAGCAGCACCGTCAGGACCACCACTTCCATCATGCCCTTGGTTTGCACCAGCACCCCCAGAGAAAAAGCGTCGGACCAGGATTCACCCATGGCATAGGCTGGCAGGGCTGTGCCAGCAATTTTTCCCGCCATGGAGACCAGTATCGCCACTGCCGCGATCATCATCAGACTCGATGTCCCGATGTCAAAATGGGTACTGATGCCAGTAAGCGTAAAGAAAAACGGTAGCAGCACGGCCACGGTGACCGGCTCCAGGCGATCCACGATGCTGCTGGTGGCATGACGCGGCATGATCGCCCCGGCCAGGAATCCACCCAGCGTTGCATGCAGACCGATTGATTCTGCTATCAAGGCCGACGAAAAGATCAGCGTGCAAACCAGCACCAGTCCCTTATCATCCAGTGGCTCACCTGGCCGAAACAGTTGCCGTAACGGACGCACCAGCAGCAGCATGATGATCACGTAGGCCGCTGTCGCGACGGGCATCCAGAATAAGGGCTCCATGGATCCGGCAGGGTTGGAGATATTCAGCAGCAGCAGCCCCAGCAGGAACCAAAGTGTTGCATCGCTCATCGCAGCGATCCCCAGGGCAAAACGCCCGGTACGGTGCCTGAGCAGTCCGGTTTCACGCAGAATGGCCCCCAGTACCGGCAGCGCCGTTACACTGGTACAAAGACTGAAACCTGCCGCAAACTGCCACAGGTTGGCCTTGGGTCCCATGCTGTCAGGATAGATTTGGGCAATCCACAATCCGGCGGCCAGGCCCATCAGCAAAGGCGTCACCAGACTGGACAGACTGACCAGGGTGAAAGTCAGGCCTTTCACCTGCATACCGGCTGGTTTCAGGTGTAATCCGGTCAGAAAAGCGAATACCACCACCGCCAGCCATGCCAGACCCTTGAGCACCATCAGGGTCTGGTGTGTAAACAGCAGGGACCAGATGTCCGGAGCCACCGCTCCCAGCACCGATGGCCCTGCCAGAATTCCCACCAGAATCTGCACCACCACGATGGGAACAACATGTCGCATGCCACCATAACGCCATACCGCGTAAGGCAGTGATACAACAACCAGCGACTGAACCAGAAAAACGGTTGTCGATGTCATCACGAACCAACGGATGGGGTCTGTAGCCAATCTTTTAATGGATAGAGCACATTGGCATGGGTAAGAGGTTTCCTGATGATACCGTGTACACCAAAATGCTTGATCACCCGGATGGTAAACAGCGCGTTCATGAAATTCGATCCTCCCGTCATGGCGATAACCCTCGAAACTGTCTTTTCCTGGATAATAGCCCGCACCAACTCTATACCGTCCATTTCAGGCATGTGTATATCGGTAAATACCGCATCAAACGACTTCTCTCTTAGCATGACCAGACCGGTATGACCGTTGTCAGATTCAGAGACATCAAATCCAGTATGGTCAAGCATCCCATGGAGATGTTTTCTGATCATTTCATCATCATCGACAATCAGGATGCGTCTCATATTGTTTTCTCGATGTTATTCATATTGCCCACCCAACTGGCCAGAGCAGCCATCAGCTTGTCAGTCTGGACCGGCTTGGCCAGATAGGCGCTGGCCCCAGCCTGCAGACACCGGTCCCTGTCTTCCGGCATGACCCTGGCGGTCAGGGCCATGATAGGCAGCCGTTTGAACCTGGGTTGTGCCCTGATTTTCTGCATGGTTGCAAATCCATCCATTTCGGGCATCATGATATCCATCAGCACCAGGTCGATGTCCGGATATTCATCCAGCATGGCCAGAGCCTGCTGACCACTGGATGCTGTCAGGACAAGGCCTACCTTGTCGTTGAGCATCTGTTTCAGGGCAAACAGATTACGACGATCGTCATCGACAATCAGGATGCCCATGGACGGGTCCATAAAGATGAAGGGCGAGGCAGGCTCAGGATGGTGGTCTGTTGACGGACTGTGTTCCATGCCCCGCCGTGCTGGAACAGGAAGGAAAAGCGTGAAAGAGGAGCCATTCCCTTCGATACTGTCGACCTGAATGGTGCCTCCCATCAGGCTAGCAAGATGTCTGGAAATCGATAAACCCAATCCTGTACCGCCATATTTTCTGCTGGTGCTACCATCTGCCTGACGAAAGGCCTCAAAGATCTGTTCGTGCAGATCTGCCGGAATACCGATACCGGTGTCGGCAACGGTGATGGCAAGGCAGTCGCTGTCTGGCTGCGTGACACGAACGGTGATATGACCCTCCAAAGTAAATTTTAGTGCATTGGAAAGCAGATTGCGGATCACCTGCTCAATCTTGACCCAATCGCTGCGAACAGACGACGGCACCTCTTTCGCCAGTTCCATATTGAATATCAACCCTTTCAGCTCTGCCACAGGCCGGAACATCTGTTCTATGGCGCAGCAGAAGTCGTTGACGCTTTTTTCCTCCAGACAGACTTCCATACGTCCCGCCTCCATCCTGGCCAGATCCAGAATATCGTTGACAATGCGCAACAGGTCGAGGCCGCTCTCATGGATGACATGAGCCGTTCCGGCCTGAGCAGTGGTCAGGTTGCCCTCTTCATTGCTGGCCAGCAGCCTGGCCAGCACCAGCAGGCTGTTGAGAGGGTTTCTCAATTCGTGGGACAGATTGGCCAGAAATTCGGATTGACGGCGATTGAGGGTCTCCTGTGCATGGAGTTTTTCCCTGAGATCCTGGATGACCGTGGCCATGGCATCCATGTCATCCATGTCATCCATATCGTGGCCTGTCTGCCATGTCACCAGTGTTTTAGTCATCGACCTGATCCAGGCTGGTCCGGTCACTGGGCCGGCCGCTGTGATAAAAAGCCGCGCAATTCCTGCTGGACACGGTCGGATTCGGTTATGATCTTCTGGATGATCACCGAGCTGGTGACCGTCTTGATCGACTGATACACCGATTCCCCCAGTTCGGCGCAGAGGACAGCCAGTGTCTGCGCTCCGAAAGTAGCTGATGCACCACACAAACCATGGGAAATTCTTCTGATTTCATTGAGGTCTCCCTTCTTCCAGGCAGCGGTCAACGATTCCATGCGCTCCGGAAATCTTCTCAGAAACAGGTTCAGAATGGGTTCAAATTCACTGCCGGTTTCCTCCCTGAGTGCCGCCAGCACATCGGTATTGATGGCATCCGATGTCGAACAGACGACTGTCTCCAATCGATCATCGATACGGCCACCATTGATATCAGCTGGCCGCTGTTGCCCCGCAGAGGCCGTGCGTGTTGCAACATGGGATAAAAGATCGAGTAATACAGCGCGGCGCAGCGGTTTGGTTAGGTAAAAGTCACATCCTGCTGCATAGGATTTCTCCATATCGTCTTTCATGGAGTTGGCCGACAAGGCCACAATCGGGGTGTGCCATGACCCATTGGCCGCTTCGATCACCCTGATCTTTCTTGTGGTCTCCAGCCCGTTCATGCCAGGCATCATGATATCCATCAGAATCAGGTCAAATGGCCCAGACAATAGTTTATAAAGGGCATCCTCTCCGCTGTCGGCTTCTACCAGCTGACAGGCCGTTCCTTCGAGAAAGGCCTTGACCACCAGGCGGTTGTCATCCAGATCGTCCACCAGCAGGATGCGCAGTCCATGCTCGGTGACCAGGGAGTTGCCTGATGACGGCGCACTGATCACCGTGAATGGCGACGATGGCTCTTTCTCAATGTTAAGGCTGCTCCATGGCATGTTAACCGTGAAATGGAAGATGCTGCCCTGGCCGATCTGGCTTTCAAACCAGAGGGTGCCACCCATTTTGGTGACCAGTTTCTGACAGATGCTCAATCCGAGCCCAGTGCCACCAAAGTGGCGTGTCGTCGACTCTTCAGCCTGACTGAAGGGTTGGAAAATGATATCGCGCATCTCTTCCGCAATACCGATGCCGGTATCGGAGATGGAGAACGCCAGCATCTGGTCTGTCGAGGTGGCAACCTGCATGGTAATGCGCCCTGTTGCAGTAAATTTCAAGGCGTTGTTCAACAGGTTGAGCAACACCTGGCGTAAACGGTGGACATCGCCACAAACCTGGGCAGGAAGATCGGGTGCCAACAGGCACGAAAGTTCAATGCCTTTCCTGGCAGCTGCCACAGCAATCATGGTGGTTGCCTGTTGTGCCTCCAGGCCAGGATTGAACGCAATCTCCTCCAGCCGCACTTCGTTAGCCTCGATTTTGGACAGA
>JADGCH010000084.1 GCA_015229115.1 Magnetococcales bacterium | reverse complement strand
GCAGCGGTTGGAGCTGCAGCCAGTCATGACACAACGACCGCAAAACGTCAGGCAGGGTTTGATGCCAAGGGTGATCAATCATACCTGCTGAATGGTTTGGCGGCCACCGTCGTTGAGAATATCCATCACTCTCTGTCGCCAGGCATGACCGAAGGTCAGCCGCTGTTCTGACGTAGCCTCGCCAGCCAGAATCCGTGGTAGCAGCGTACCAATGACCGGTGAGGGCGGAAAAGCCGCCAGCGATACCCGTAGCTGCACACTCTGGCCGGTCGCCATGCGTTCGAATGTAAAGGGACCATCGGGACGTTGCGTCGTATCAAAACGCAGCAGATTGTGACGGCTGAATTGGCCCGCCAAACCATGAAAACCATTGTCGGCGGCAGCACCGGTCAACAGGGTAAAAACCTGAGAGATCGGACCATTGACCTGATCGGACACCGAGCCGCATACACGGATACGCACGGCGCCCCGCTGTGGAGTCTCATCGATAAACAGCAGTTCCAAGGCACGCATGGTCAGTAAAAAGGCACTGGCTACCGTCGGGCAGGCATGACCGGACAGCTTGACGACGTCATCGAAGCAATAGCTGAAATGGCCGTCACCTGCGCCGAGCAGCTCAGCCAACGGGTCATACAGGGTGATGCTGGGTTGTTTGGGAAACATGATCGATCCTCTCCTCCGGTTGTTCCCGTTCTGAATCATTAATTTCAAGTTGAACTTTTAACTACATATTGTTAAAATGTAGTCAAAAGGATTGGGTCTATTCGTAAATTTTTAGAGGAATTTTTTCGATGTCTCCATTCACTACAGAAAAATTTAGGCTATCCATGCTGCTAGGCATTATGGCTACTGTCGTGATCTTTGGCGTTAGCAGCACCTTATATGTTCTGTATCAACATATGATTGAGCGCGAGAAATCACGCTTCAGTGCCATTGCCGTCAGTCAGGTCCGAATCATCAATACCCTATATCGAACCGCATCGCAAGATCGGTGCGATCCTGTCAGCAGGGAGCGTATCATCGACCTGCTGAAATACGCCTACCAGGACTGGTACAGAGGATTAGGCAGCACTGGAGAAATCGTTCTAGCCCATCGTAAGGGCGAGCAGATTGAATATCTTTTCAAGCAGCGTCATGCTCACAAAGAAGAAGAAGCAACAGAGACCGTTCCGTGGCAGGATCACAGTAGGGCTGTTCCCATGCGCCGGGCCCTGGGGAACGAATCCGGGGTGATCATCGACCGAGATTATCGGGGGACGGAGGTGCTGGCGGCCTACGAATACATTGAGCCCCTGGGCCTTGGTATGGTGATCAAAATTGATCTGGACGAACTGCGTAGCCCCCTGTTGGAGGCGATCTCCAAGACAGTTGTTTTGACGCTGTTGTTGCTGTGTGCAGGTGGCGTCCTGTTTATTCGGGTTGGCGATGGAGTCATTCGGCGGCTTCACGATAGTCAGGAGACGTTGCATACCATTTTTGAGGCTACCGAGGATGGCATTGCTCTTTTGGCTACGGATAGCAGGGCACTGCATATGGCTAACAGCCGTTTTTGCCGGATGGCAGGTTGTCAGCTGGAGGAAGTTGGGGCATTCCAGATCGGTAGCATGGATCCCGATGGTGAATTGCTGAGCTGTTTTTGGGAGCTGCAGCATCACCAACAGGCTTCACCACTGTCCCGAAGCGGCGTCAGACTGTTTAGCGGGGATGGCAGCCCGCTGTATGCCGACCTTTTTCTCTCCTTCGTTGTTGTGCGAGGACAAAAGCACTTTCTGCTCATGTTGCGGGATGTTACCGAGCGGCACCGTATTCGAGCCACCCGGATGGTCAACGAGGAACGTATCAACCTGATGATGGTCATCAATCGCCGTCTCGCAGAGCTCAGTGTGCAGGAGTTGTACGATGGTTTGCTGGATGCAGCCGAAAAAATTACCAGGAGTCGGAATGGCCTCTTGTATCTGTTTGACGATGATCAGAACAGCACTGACACCTGCTCCCTGGTTTCTTGGAACAGACACCCTGAACAAGGATGTAACCTGCATCACCAGTCCTGCGAATTTCTGGATCACGCCGAGGTGAATGGGGTCGTTATCCGGCAACGTCAGCCTGTCGTATGTAACGACTATAGCGCCTGCTGTACACAATGTGGCTTGCCGGACAGGCATTGGCCTGTGACGCGATTTTTGAGCGTACCCGTGCTGGTTCAGGATAAACTGAAACTGGTCATGGTGGTAGCCAACAAACAGGACCCCTATGATCAGGAGGATGTTCAGCAACTACGGATTTTGGGTGACGATGTCATGAACTGCATCCTGCGCAAGCGTCTGGAGGAGGCGCTGCGCCGGAGTAAGGAACAGGCCGAGGCTTCCAATCGAGCCAAGGCACAGTTTCTGGCCTCCATGAGCCATGAAATCCGTACCCCCATGAATGGGGTTCTGGGCATGGCCGACCTGATCTTGCGGACATCCCTAACGGAAAAACAGCGTCATTATGTCAACACCATCCACCGTTCCGGACGCACGTTATTGCGCATCATCAACGATATTCTCGATTTGTCCAGGATTCAGTCTGGCCATCTATTTCTGGAGTTGATCCGGTTTGATCTGGACGAATTAATCCAGGATCTATGCCCCATGTTTACCAGTCAGACTCAGGGTAAGGGGCTGGATTTCGTTTGCAGCATAGCTGATAATGTACCGCTTCACCTGTTGGGGGATCCCTATCGCCTCAATCAGATACTCTTCAACCTGATAGGCAATGCCATCAAGTTCACCGAGAAAGGTTCTGTCGCACTGGTCGTGGATGTTATGGAGGAGAGGGAGGCCGATGTGTTGTGCCGTTTCCAGGTGATCGATACTGGCATTGGTATCGTGCCCGAATACATGCCTAATCTGTTCCAGCCCTTCTCCCAGGCCGATTCTTCCATTGCCCGTAAATTTGGTGGATCAGGTCTGGGATTGGCTATTGCCCGTCAGCTGGTCGGGGCTATGGATGGGGAGTTATGGGTAAAAAGCCATCCAGGCCAGGGCACGACATTCGCATTTACTGCCCGTTTTGGCAAGCAGCGGACTGGAGATCGTGAGGTTCTATCTCAGTGGGCGAACAGCCAGCAGCATGTCCTGTTGGAAGAGACCCACTTCGATGGGCACGTCCTGTTGGTCGAGGATAATCTGGTCAATCAGGAGGTAGCGGAAGCGACCTTGAAGTTGTTTGGTTTGCAAGTAACTGTGGCCAGCAATGGTCAGCAGGCGTTGCTTGCAGTTCAGAATGGGTCGATTTCTTTCGATGCCATTTTCATGGATTGTGAGATGCCTATTCTGGATGGATTCGAAACAACCAAGCGGTTGCGAGCATGGGAAAAACAGACTGGTTTACCCCGGGTCCCCATTATTGCCTTGACGGCGCACGTGTTACAGGAGAGCAGGCAGTTGAGCCGTGATGTCGAAATGGACGATTATCTGCACAAGCCATTCAGTCAGTTCGACTTGGTCAAAGTGCTGCGACGCTGGTTGCCATCGGACAGCAACACCGACTTGTCTCCCATAGAGGCGTTCCGGGATTCGACTCAAGAGTCATTGTCTACGGTGCTGGATTGGGAGACATTGGAGCAAATCACCGTGTTGGCGCGCAAGGGTGGAGGTGCACTCCTGGAAAAAATGGTGGGGCACTTTGGTATGCAGACGCCAAAACTATTGACTGAACTGGGGCAATCTTTGGGACGTGGTGACACCGAAGGGGTGAGGGTTGCCGCGCACACCCTGAAATCTTCCAGCCTGACCATCGGGGCGGTACGGTTGGCCGAACTAGCAAGTGCCATGGAGGTCGGGTGCACGGACTTGGGTCTGGTTGCCGAGAGGTTGCAGCTGGCTGATCCAGAATTTGAGCAGGTCAAGCAGGCACTGAACGATTTCGTTCGGGCCCAAGCCGAAGGTCACGGATCATGAACAGAAATAACGCAAAAAGGTCACGTTTAGGCCAAGAGGCCGTGTTGGGTCTGATGCCACCTTTGACGGGTGTGGTCGGAATTTACGGTGCGGAAATTACCAGGGCGGCACAGATTGCCACCCTGGAGGTGAACGAGCAGGGTGGTGTGCTGGGCAAACCGTTGCGTTTAGTCATTGAGGACGACGGCAGCCTGCCGCACAGTGCGGTGATGGCCGCTGAACGATTGATCGACCACCATGGATGTGCAGCGATCATTGGCAACCTTCTTTCCAATTCACGCATCGCGGTGACCTACCGGGTAGCCGAACCAAGAAAAATTCCCCTGCTGAATTACTCCTTCTACGAAGGCAGCATTCTGAGCCGTTATTTTTTTCATTTTGCCGCACTGCCCAATCAACAGATCGGCCGGATGATACCGTATATGAGGGAACAATACGGTAACAAAATGTTTTTTGCCGGCAACAACTATGAATGGCCACGCGGCTCGATCGATGCGGCCAAGGAGGTTTTGCTGCAACAGGGAGGTCAGGTAGTCGGTGAGGAATACCTGCCCATCGGGGTATCCAGTTGCAGCATTGATGATTTGTTGCAGCAGGTGGTCGACTCGGGCGCCGATGTCTTTGTACCCTATTTTGCTGGCGCCGATCAGCTGCTGTTACTGACCCGATTCTCTGTACTGGATCTCAAGAAACGGATGGTCGTCGTGACGGGGCACTACGATGAGATATTGGCCAGTCATTTGCCACCGGAAGTGCGCGATGGTTATTATTCCAGCAACACCTACTTTATGACTGTCGGGACCGAGAGCAACCGGTGCTTTCTGGATCGGTTGTCAGCCATGCCCAACGTCACTGGGATATGGCCACGGGGCAACGGTATCGTGACGAACTTTGGCGAGGGCGCCTACCTGTGTGTGAAAGCTTTTGCCCAGGCGGCTAATCTGGCGGGCACGTTAGATACCAAGGAGTTAGTCCGTGCCTTGGAAACCATTTCCGTCACCGGTCCCCAAGGTACGGTTGACATGGATCCAGCGACCCATCATGCCAAGGTGAACACCTTCCTGTCACGTTGTAATTCCGAGGGTCAATTTGACATTGTCGCCGGTTTCGGTGCCATCGATCCGGTCATGCCCGAGCGTTACAGCCATTTACGCATTGATGCGCGGGCGGCGCGGGAAGAAGATATCCGGTTGCAGGCACGTATGCTGGAGCATATGACCGAGGGGGTCTGTTTGGTGCGAGCCCTTGATGGTCTTGTTGTTTACGCAAACCGGGGATTTGAAAAGATGTTTGCCTATGACCAGCATGAAATCATGGGTCAGGCCATTACCGTTACCTGCGCTAGCACGGATCAGATCCAGGGGATTTTTGATCACCTTTACCGTAAGGGATTTTGGAAAGGTGAGCTTCGCAATGTCAGAAAGGATGGCACGCTTTTCTGGGTTCATGTTTCCATCACCACCTTGACACATGCCGAGTTTGGTGAGGTGTGGATGGCCATCTACCAGGATATTTCGATGCGTAAGCAGGCCGAAGAAGAGCTGCACCAATATCGAGACAACCTGGAGGAGATGGTACGCCTCAGGACCGAGGAGTTGGAAAGGGCACGCGACGCTGCCGAAGCAGGTGCACGGGCCAAGGAGACTTTTCTGGTCAATATGAGTCACGAAATACGTACGCCCATGAATGGGGTACTGGGCATGGCGGAACTACTCTCAAGGACCATCCTAACGGAGCAGCAACGTCATTATGTAGCTACTATCCAGCGTTCTGGACATACCTTGCTGCGGATTATCAACGATATCCTCGACTTCGCCAAAATCCAGGACGGACGGTTACCTCTGGAAATACTGCGCTTTGATCTGGATGTCGTCATGAGCGACGTTTGTTATATTTTTACACAACGGGCCATGCAGAAAAATCTGGAATTCCGTTTTAACCGGGTCACAGACAGTGCTTACCATTTATTGGGGGATCCCTACCGGCTTAGTCAGATTCTGTTCAATCTATTGGGCAATGCCGTCAAGTTTACCGATCAGGGATCGGTGCATTTGTCGCTGGAGGTGGCCGAAGAGCAGGCTGCTGATATCCTGTTGCGTTTTTGTGTCACGGACACTGGAATTGGCATTTCCCCCGATTACCAGAACCAGATGTGCCAGAATTTTTCTCAGGAAGATGCCTCGATCACACGCCGTTTTGGTGGAACTGGGCTGGGACTGGCTATCACACGGCAGCTGGTGTCCGTCATGGGTGGCCATCTGTGGGTGGAGAGTACGCCGGGTCAGGGGTCGTCTTTCTGGTTTACAGCTCGTTTTGGCAAGCAGCAGCCGGGAGATAGGAAGGAGATTGCTGCTTGGCAGAGAGAGGAAATTGCCGTTGCACCAGATACGCTCTGTTTCAGGGGGCACGTGCTGTTGGTGGAGGATAATGTGGTCAATCAGGAGGTGGCCAAGACCACCCTGGAATTACTGGGATGCTGTGTGACGGTGGCAACGGACGGCCAACAGGCGCTGAGCCTCGTGTGTGGGCAGGAGCCTCCTTTTGATGCCGTCTTCATGGACTGTGAAATGCCCGTTCTAGACGGCTTTACCACGACCATGCGTTTGCGTCAGTGGGAACGGCAATCCGGTAAAATACCGGTGCCTGTCATTGCCCTGACAGCACACGTCCTGCAGGAGAGTCGGCAGCGGTGCACTGAAGCCGGTATGAATGACTATTTGCACAAGCCGTTCAGCCAGGCGGATATGGCGAACGTGTTGCGTCGTTGGCTGTCAACTTCCCCCGTTGCCAGCGATCGCAGCGATGAACCATCGGGCGAGGTGCTGGATCCGGTGGCCCTGGGACGCATTCTGGAATTGACACGTAAAAGCGGCGCTGGGCTACTGATCAAAATGGTGGGTCACTATCTGTCGCGCACTCCGGAATTGCTGGCCACGCTGCGGCAGGCCCTGGACTGTAACGACCCTGAGGGCGTGAGAATCGCAGCGCATACCTTGAAGTCTTCCAGTCTTACCATGGGAGTTGTTCAGTTGGCTGAATTAGGTCGGGTCATGGAAGCTGGCCATGCTGACCTAGCTTTGGTAGGACGACTCCTGCAAGGGAGTGATGCCTTGTTTGCGGAGGCTAAGCAGGCCTTGAACGCCTTGTGTGCGGAGCAACAGACAGGAGAGAGTCATGAGTGAATGGGTAGTAGAGCTGCAACAGCCACTGGTATTGATCGTGGATGACGAATTTTTGCAGCGTTTGCCCATGCGTGAAGCACTGGAACAGAGCGGATGTCGCGTGACAGAGGCAGAGGATGGCGTGCAGGCGTGGGAGTCATTGCAGCAGAAACCACCACCCGATCTGATCATTTCCGATGTGGTCATGTCCAGGATGGACGGTTTTATGTTGTGTGAGACCATTCGCCGGCAGGAGGAATTCAGATATCTGCCCATTGTGTTGGCAACTTCTCTGGATGATGTCTCCTCTATTGAACATGCTTATCGGGTGGGAGCGACCGACTTTATTACCAAACCGATCAACTGGGGTTTGTTGGGACATCGGGTGCGCTATATCCTGCGTACCGCCCGTACCGCCCAGGCTCTGGCAGATAGGGAGTTGGATCTGCTGCGCACCAGGATGGAGATCATCCGCCGATTGGGACAGGCGGCAGAATACCGGGATAACGAGACCGGAAGACATATTCAGCGTATGAGCCACTATTCCGCCCTGATTGGACGGGCTTATGGCCTGGATCTACACGATCAGGAGCTGTTATTGCATGCCGCACCCATGCACGATGTCGGCAAGATCGGCATTCCCGATAGTATCCTCCTGAAGCCAGGGAAATTGACCGAAGGGGAGTTTACCATCATGAAGACCCATACGCTGCTGGGCGGTCAACTGCTGGACCAAGAACCATCCCTGTTACTGCGTACCGCCCACACCATTGCCTTGACCCATCACGAACGGTGGGATGGCAGCGGTTATCCTTATGGCTTGGCGCAGGAAGCGATCCCGGTAATGGGACGTATTTGCAGTCTGGCTGATGTGTTTGACGCCCTGACTTCCAAGCGTCCCTACAAACAGCCCTGGAGTGTAGAGCAAGCCATGGGTGAGATCAGCCGGTGCTCCGGGACCGTATTTGATCCGAACCTGGTGCAAATCTTTCACAGGATTTTGCCCGAAATCCTGGCCGTCAGGGACACTTTCCCTGACATGGATTGTTCCAGTTCGGATCTTGGGTAGGTTGCACGATGGCTACCCTTCTGGTTGTCGACGACGATCCGGTCACACAGGTTTTTCTGGAGGGAATGTTGCTTCAGGAAGGGCATCACGTCCTGTTGGCTTCCGATGGTCAGCAGGCGTTAGACCGTCTGGACGACCCTAACAGCTGCGACCTGATTTTGATGGACATTCAGATGCCAGTGCTGGATGGTTACCAAACCACTCAGCAGATCAAGGCTAGGATGTTGCAGCAGGGGGTATTTGTACCGGTGGTCTTTCTGACATCGGTACAAACCGACCAGGAATTGGTGCGATGTCTCGAGTGCGGCGGCGACGATTTTATTAATAAGCCCCCCAATCCCATTCTCCTGAGATTTTATTAATAAGCCCCCCAATCCCATTCTCCTG
>JADGCH010000083.1 GCA_015229115.1 Magnetococcales bacterium | reverse complement strand
CATGTACCAGGAGCCAAGCTGGGAGAGGTCGGTCAGTTGACACCGGAATATGGCCTGCGTACCCTGGCGCTGTTTCGCATGATTAACCCCGATGCTGAAATCCGTGCCGCCGGAGGACGCGAGGCTAACCTGCGATCTCTGGAATCGCTGGCACTCTATCCGGCCAACTCGCTGTTCAGCGAGGGTTACCTCAATACGCCCGGCCATGGAACCGACAGAACCGTGCAGATGATCCGCGATGCCGGTTTTGAACTGGAACGGATCGAGGAGTAATCCGTGGAGGAACAACAGCAGACGGTCCATGACAGGATCGTTTCCTATCAGCAGGAATACCTGTCTGATTATGGTTTTGAGCAGGTTATGGTTCACTATCGCCAGCAGATGCTGTTGCAGCGTCTGGAGGCCATCCAGCCCCGACGGGTGCTGGAAGTGGGCTGCGGCTACGAATTGCTGATCGATGCGTATGCCCAGCGTGGTGGCCAGGCCGATTGCTGGGTGATTGTCGAACCTGGTGATATTTTTTATAACAGGGCCATGGCCAGTCCCTGTCAGAATCTGCACGTGGTGCATGGTTTTCTGGAGGCCAGTAGCGATAAAATCCTGTCCATCCTACCGGAAGAACCGGATTATATCATCTGTTCCGGCCTGCTGAACGAAATCCGCGACCCTCACACCTTTCTGACCTCCATCAGGAATTTAATGGGAGACAACACCCTGTTGCATGTCAACGTTCCCAATGCCGGGTCGTTGCACCGTCGTTTGGCCGTGGCCATGGGCCTGATGCAGGATTTGAAGACGTTCGGTGACCGCAACATCCGGTTGTCCCAATACCGCGTTTTCGATCGCGACAGCTTGCAGGAATTGCTGGAGGCCAGTGGATTGAGGATGGTCCGTGAAGGAGGCTATTTCCTGAAACCCTTCACCCATTCCCAGATGGAAATCATCTCCAGAAATCTGGCCATGACGGACATTCTGGAGGGACTCCAGCGGCTGGGTAGCGAATTGCCTCAACTGGCAGCAGAGATTTATGTTGAGACCCGGAAGGCGTGAGACTTATTCCTTTTACAGACGATCATCGTCATCGTTGGGATGCCTTTGTTGCCACGACGGCACAGGGGGTATTCCTCCACAGTCGCACTTTCCTGAGCTATCACCGCGACAGGTTTAACGATCTATCGATCCTGATTGAGGATGATCGCGGTCGGTTGGGTGCTGTCTTTCCGGCAGCTCAGTCCCCGGTCATTTCTGACCAGGTCGTCTCTCACCCGGGCAGTACCTATGGGGGGTTGCTGCATGAATCAACCCTGCAGGCCGATGAGATTTTATCGATGCTGGCTGCGATCAAAGCCTGGTATGCCAGGGCCGGTTATCGGAGCCTGCTCTATAAGGTAGTCCCCTTCCACGTCCAGAGGTCGGTTGCCCAGATGGATCTGTATGCACTCTGGCGGCTGGGCGGTACCCTGGTCCGGCGCGATTCATGGAACATGGTCGACCTGACACAGCCTCGTCACTCAAGCAGGAGGCATCTGCGCAATCTCAGGAATGCACATAAAGCGGCTGTTAGGGCGGCTATCGTTGATCAAAACAGCCTGGGAGATTTTTATGCCATCCTGACCGATTGCCTGATGGATCGACACTCGACGCGTCCTGTTCACTCCATCGAAGAGATGAAAGAGCTGAACAGCCTCTTTCCAGACCATATCCAAACTTGGGGCGCCTATGCAGCGGACGGAGCTCTGATTGCTGGAGTCTGGCTGTTTAGGCTGGGCCATCACTGCTGGCATAGCCAGTATATCGCGTCGAACACTGTTGGGCGCCAGCTGTTTGCTGTTAGCCTGCTCATTGAGTCCATCATTGAGCAGGCCTGCCAGGCAGGCGTGCGTTATTTTTCACTGGGTGCCAGCACGGAAAAAAATGGGGCCGTGCTCAATGCCGGGTTGTTCCACTTCAAGTCTGGATTTGGTAGCGGTTCTGTGATACAAGATTTCTATGAGATTGATTTAACAGGTCCTGAAACCCTTTAGGAGATCGGCTTACATGCTGGAAAACTGGATCAGCCAACAATCGGAAACGGTGACTTGGCTGCTGATCGGTCTGGGTGGTCTGCTGGCCCTGATTGGCGTCTTCAAGATCATCGGCAGCGGTATCTCGCTGCTGGTGTGGGTGATGTTGATGATCGTCGGTCTCTCCTGCGTTCATCTGGGCCTGAAACAACAATCGTTGATCTCCATTCCAACGGATATGGCCAAGCAGCTTGAGCAAATGATCGAACCGGGCAAGATGATATCACGCGATGCCCTGCGCGCCATGTGCCGTCAGCTTGATGGCAGCGGTGAGCAGGAGCCCAGAAGCAGCCGTGGTCGCCCTGCCCTATGAATCCGATCAGTGCTGCTGTCATTCAGACCAGACTGGCTGCTGTGCACGAACAGATCGCCGTTGCCTGCCAGCGTTGTGGCCGCGATCCGGCCAGTGTTGATCTGGTGGCGGTGTGCAAAACGGCCAGTGCTGCCGCTGTACAGCAGGCTGCCGAGGCTGGCCAGTATCTTTTTGGCGAAAATCGTGTTCAGGAAGCGGCCTGGAAGCAGTCACAGCTGCCCACCATGGTGCCTCCCCTGCGATGGCATCTCATTGGACCGCTGCAACGCAACAAGGTCAAACAGGCCCTGTCCCTGTTTGATGTCATCCACAGCGTTGATTCGCTGGCTCTGGCAGAGGAGATCAACCGCCAGAGAGCACAACAGTCCACCGCACCCATGCCGGTGCTGATCCAGGTTAATATCGGTCGTGAACCGCAGAAACATGGCTTGATGCCGGAAGCTGCGATGGAGTGCATCACGGCCATGGCGCAGTTGCCTCACATCGCCATCGGGGGCTTGATGGCGATTCCGCCGTTTCATCACGATCCGGAACAGGTTCGCCCCTGGTTTCGCCAGCTGGCCGATCTATCCAGTCAGATCTCCAGTCAGGCTGAACGGCTGCAACTGGCCCGTGTCACCATGAGGCAGCTTTCCATGGGCATGAGCCATGATTTTACCGTAGCCATTGAGGAAGGCGCCACCTTGGTCCGTGTCGGTACCGCCATCTTTGCACCAGAAAGTCTGCCCCCATGCTAAAACATTGCACGATTACCTTTATCGGTGGTGGCCAGATGGCCACAGCCCTGATCAATGGACTGATCAAGGCCGGTGTCTCATCGACCAACATACGTGTCACCGAACCATCCCACGACAAACGGCGCGACCTGATCGACCGTTACGCCGTTGCAGCCTTTCCCGACAATTGCGCCGCTGTACCCGGATCGGACATCGTCATCCTGGCCGTTAAACCGGCCCTGATTGCGTCGGTATTGCCGGAAATTGCCCCCCACCTAGCCAAGGAGACGGTGCTGATCTCCATTGCAGCCGGGATCCCGCTGGCCCGGTTGACCGAATTGGCGCCACCGCGTCAGCCGATCGTGCGGGTGATGCCCAACACCCCTTCCCTGATCGGGGCTGGTATCTCGGCGTTATGCCCAGTAGCCGGTATCAGCCCGACCGCCCTGGCCCTGGCCAAGGCGGTGATGGAGGCCGTGGGTGAGGTGATCATCCTGCCCAACGAGGCCATGATGGATGGTGTCACAGCACTGTCCGCTTCTGGCCCGGCTTATGTCTTTCTCATCGCTGAAGCGCTGTCGGATGGCGGCGTAGCCTGTGGCTTGCCACGCGATCTGGCCGATCGCCTGACCCTGCAGACCCTGATGGGATCGGCCAAGCTGGTCGCCGATAGCGGCCGTCACCCGGGAGAACTGAAAAATCAGGTCACCTCACCGGCAGGAACCACCATCGCCGGACTGATGAAGTTGGAACAGGCCGGCGTACGCGGTGCCCTCATCGCAGCGGTCGTAGCCGCCTGTCAACGGGCCCGTGAACTACAATCGGGCAGATAGGATCATCACACATGGGTATCTTCCAATCTATGGGCACCATACTGGTACTGGCGCTGCAGATCTATTCGTGGCTGCTGATCATCCGCGTGCTGGTCTCGTGGATCAACCCCGATCCATTTCATCCGCTGATGGCGTTGCTGGTGCGCGTGACCGAACCGGTGTTACAGCCGCTGCGACGCTGGATTCCGCCGATGGCCGGCATGGATCTGTCACCGCTGCTGGCGCTGTTTCTGCTAACGTTATTGCAGCGTGCTGTCTCGGCCCTGTTCAGCAGCACACCGGGCAACGCCATCACCCTGCTGTTCAACGAGATCGTCACGCTGGTTCATCTGATCGTTACCTTCTATCTGCTGCTGTTGCTGATTCGTGCTGGTATCAATTTCTATTCGTGGCTCTACCTGCGCCAGCGTCGTCCATCCGGTATCAACCTGTCCCATCCTCTGGTCCGCTTTCTGTTGCACAGCACCAACCCGGTGCTACAGCCGATCCGGCGCTGGTTTCCAGCCAATCTGGCTGGACTGGACACTTCCCCGCTGATTGCTGCCGTGGTGGCCCTGCTGGGACTTTTTGTGTTACAGGAGCTGTCGGCCATGCTGGCGGCGCCACGGTTCATGGTGTTCTGACGGGTTATGACGACTGCCCTGCCTCCGTGGTGCCAATGGCAAGGGGATGCGCTGGTGATGACCATTCAGGTCCAGCCACGGGCCTCACGCAACCAGATTATCGGCCTTCAGCACGATCGGCTGAAAATTGCCCTGACAGCCCCACCGGTCGAAGGAGCCGCCAATCAGGCCTTGTGTCAGCTGCTGGCCAAACAGCTGGATGTGGCCAACAGTCAGGTGCAGGTGATCCAGGGAGCCCACTCAAGGGAAAAAAGGGTGCGGGTCAACCAGCCTTCACCCGGCCGTGTAGCGGAGTTGGTGCGGTCAGTCGGCTGAAATCAGTCAGCTGAAATCTGAAACAGGCGAAAGTGATTGCGGCCGTTCTGCTTGACCTGATACATGGCCTGATCAGCGCACCGAGTCAGCTCTTCCCGGGTGGTACCGTGGTCCGGATAAAGCGCCATCCCCATGCTGAGCCCGATACGACATGGCACATTCTGAATGACAAAAGGCTTCTGAATCACCTGCAGCATCTTGTTGGCCACTGCAACAACCCCTTTTTCATGGCCAATCGCTGGCAGGATTACGGTAAATTCATCTCCTCCCATACGTGCCAGCGTATCCGACTCACGCAAACACTGACGCAATCGCGCCACCGCAGCCATCAGCAGCTGGTCGCCAGCTTCATGGCCCAGTGTATCGTTGACAGCCTTGAAATGATCAAGATCGAGAAACATCACCGCCAGTGACTGACTCCGACGCTGGGCGTGTTTCAGTTCCTGGTCGAGCAGTTCCAGAAACAGGCGCCGATTGGGCAGGCCGGTCAGGGAGTCGTGGTCAGCCAGATGTTTGATCTGCTCTTCGACACGCCCACGCTCAACCAAGCTGGCCAGTGTGTTGGCAATGGTGGTGAAGAAGGCCTCTTCTTCGGGACTGGTCTGATAGCCATCATCGACATATAAATTCAGCACCCCCATCAGCTGCTGCTTGGCGATGATGGGCACGCAGTAATGACCATGGGGATGAATACCGTCATAACGGATAACATGCGTGTCATCAAGGTGGGGAGCAAACAGGAGAATGCGCTGCTGTGCTGCCCTACCGCAGAGACAGTGGCCCAGAGGTACCCGGCGGCAGGCTTGCAGTAGATGGGAATGAAGTCCCTGTTGCACCACCATTTCCAGATCGCCTTCCTCTGTCATCAGAAAAATCGACCCCTTGCGCTGCACTGCCAGCCATGGCACCGTCAGAATGATGTTCAGGGCTACTTCCAGCTTGTTTGACAGAGGCAGCGCCTCCAACCCCACTTCCAACAAGGCGCTGATGGCAATGCGGTTGACGTAGGCACGCATGTTGGAGGATGGCTGGTCGTCCCTGTCCCTCTGGTCGCGAATGGCGGCTGTGTAATAACGCTCCTGGTCGTAATGCCAGAACCACAGGTTCATCTCCATGACAAACCGTTGACCATCGGATCGCCTACCGCGCTCTTCGATAGACCATGGCTGACAATCAGCCGCTGCAACAGTCGGTCCCGGTAATCTCAGGCGAGCGCGCCAATCGACCGGATCGGCTTCCCCGGAATCGAGCAGCAGCGATACCGACTGCCCCATCATCTCCTCTTCGCTGTAACCAAACAGATGAATGCCCTGCGGGCTCCAGAAACGGATCTGACCTTGTTCATCGAAGGCGATGACGGCTTCCTGCAACGCCTGGGTGATACAACGTAAAAGGATTCTGCTACGATCGAACATCACCCAACTCCGTATCCGGCGTGATATCAAGCAGGACGCCAAACTGCTGCATGAACCCAATCAGCCTGCGGCAATCCTGCTCCAGTTTATTCAACAGCATGCGAGCCTGATCGGGCTGTCCTTGCCGCACCCAGGCAACGATCCTGGCCGCTGTGGCATGCTGGTTACGGTGCAGCGTATCAACCTGATCCAGCAACGGAGCATGACGACTCAGCCGGATCGGGTCATCCATGATCCTATCGATGCGCTGACCTGTCGGACAGGTGGTGTGAAGCAGAATCTTGTCAATGGCTGGATCAAACGGTGCGCCGATAAAACGCTCAATGCGCGTTTGCCACATTTCGACCTGGGCTACCACCCGAGACAGGGTCGTCCGTTCCGGCACCAACACCACAAAGGGCTGTGGCACACCCTTGCTCTGCCGAATTTCCAGAAACGCTGCATCCATACATTGTACCAACTGGTGACTGAGGTCACGAACCACTGCCAGCTTCTGCTGCACCGTTTGTTGCAAGGACAGCTGCTCTACAGCAGTCAGACTGTAACTACGCAAGGTTGTTGCAATGGAGGCCTCAACGGCCACGGTAGCATGAAAATCCTTGTGCAGCTGCTCCAGATCCCGTACCAGAGACAGATGGCGCCAATGCCAGAGCATTCCCTCCGGACGATAAAACGCCTGCCCCAACTCACAAAGACGGAAATTACCGGCTGCTTCAACACGATCCCAGGATGCTACCCCACGCTTCATCAGCCTGTCAAGAAAGGCTTCAAAGTCGGTCACCCAACGATGATGGGCCTGTGTGAACCGTACCAGTTGATCAGGCAACGGCGTCACCATGCCACGAACGGTATGGATCAACCCCGTCAAATCAACAAGCAGCTGATGTTGGGTGGCCTCACTACCAGCCCGATTTCGGCTGGCCTGATACAACACAAGCTGGCGCAGCAAACGGCAACAGGCCTGATGCTTGGCAGCCAGATCGACGCAACAGCCCACCGTTGCGGGCCAACGATCCCAAGGCACCGTGGCGGGAAAACGGATCAGGTTATGATCATCCACCAGTACCAGGACATTCGACTGGCGCTCCAGAACCTGTTTCAAAACATCGTACCAACGCAACAGGGTCTCCAGATGATCCAGCTGGTGGACAAACATCTCCGGACCGGGAAAGGTCGGCACCATAAAACGGACTTTAGCCGTCTCTGGCTTGACGATAGAAAACAGGCCCATCTCCTGCCACGGATCATCTTCGATAGTCATTCACGACCCATTCCAGCCGGTAAAAAAATCATCCAACACAGGAGCCAGTTCAGCGGCCATCCTCTCGCTACCCCCCTCTCCGGCAACCACGGCAACGGTGTCATGGCTGTTGTTATCGTGTCGCAACCAGGTGATCTGCCGTTTGGCATAGCGGCGACTTTGTTGTTTGGCATCGGCAATGGCCTCCTCAAGCGCCATGGTGCCATCCAGATAAGCCAGCAACTGCCGGTAACCGACTGCTTTCATAGCGGGCAGGTGGCGTGGATAGTGGCGTTGCCATAGCAATCTTACCTCTTCCAACAATCCATCAGTCATCATCTGATCAAAACGGCTCTCAATACGGCGGTAAAGCAGGGCTCGATCCACATCCAGCCTGATACGCAACAGCGGCTGTACACGGGGTTGCTGCTCCATTTCTTCCGCCTGCTGCCGATGCCAGTCCGACAACGGCCGCCCGGTGACCTGATAAACCAGTAAACCGCGCACAATACGCTGTCGATCCGTGGGCATCACATGGGCTGCCCAGACAGGATCGACATGGGACAACTGCTGGTGCATGACGGGCCATCCCAAGCTGTCGCCTTGCTGCTGCAACTGCTGCTGCAACAGGTGATCCTCTATCGGTGGCACAGCGGCCAATCCCCGCTCCAGCACCCGCAAATAGAGACCACTGCCACCAACAAACAGCGCTATCTTGCCTCGTTGGCGACAGTGGCGCACCACTTCCAGGGCCATGCGGCGATAATGACCGACGGAGAAAGGTTGATCCGGATCGACGATATCAAACAGGTGATGAGGCACCAGCGACCGCTCCGCCAGCGTCGGCTTGGCGGTACCGATATCGAGATAACGGTAGACCTGCATGGCATCGGCATTGACAATTTCCAGCGGCCATTGACGCGCCAGAAGCAACGCCACAGCCGATTTGCCACAAGCGGTCGGCCCCATCAGAAAAATGGCCGGCCCGACGTCACCCTCTTCAGACATAGCGGTTGATGTAGTGATATCCACCCAGATATCCTGCTGGTGGTCCACGTGAATCCTTGTCACCTCCCTTGTTCGTCACCGGCTTACGCTTGCGTGGCCTGCGTGTGCTATGCTGTACCAGATCCATGGTGATGGCTACATCGATGCGGGGCACATGGCGCTGTTCCAGTTCCTCCCCATCGGCAGTAGCCAGGGCATGGACAACACGGTG
>JADGCH010000082.1 GCA_015229115.1 Magnetococcales bacterium | reverse complement strand
ATGCTTGATGCTTCCATGCGCATTTCTGAATTGGAGGCAGCTCTTAACTATACATTTCCTGAAGTGGATGATTATATGACCATTGGGGGTCTGATTTATCATCAATTGGGTCGGATACCCTCAGTGGGGGATATGGTTAATCTGAGTGGTGCTCGTCTGATCGTAATGGAGATGGACAACCATCGTATTACTAAAGTTAAATTCCAGTATATAGCCAAGCAGGATAACGCTAATTCAGATGATACAGGAAAGTCAGAAAAAGGAAATAACGATCTTTCTACGGACTGATCATATGTAAGGAAAAAAGGGGAGCTATTATGAGAGTTCAGCCGCTCGGCTTTATGTCGTTGCTTGCTATAACAATGCTATCTGCAGTACCGGTATATGCTAGCAATGGTTATTTTTCGCATGGTTTTGGTACGGCAAATAAAGCTATGGCTGGTGCCGGCGTGGCTGTTCCCACAGATTCTATGGCAACAGCGATTAATCCAGCATTGATGGCACATGTGGGTAATCGCATGGATATGGGGGTGTCTGTATTTGCGCCTGTACGAGGTTTTACTGCTGATACCCCATCTGCTACCCCGCCTGGGGTACCATTTATTCCGACAGGAACCTATGAAAAAGATGATGATTTTTTTCTGATTCCTCACTTTGGTTGGAATAAAATGTTAGATAGTACCAGTAGTTTTGGTGTTAGTGTGGGTGGTAATGGTGGCATGAATACCGAGTACAATATTCCCGTATTCGGTAATTTTGCACCGCCTGGAATGACGACAGCCCCTACCAGTATTGATTTATCCCAGATGTTTGTTGGGATAACCTATGCCAATAGAATTACTCCGGAACATACTCTTGGGATAGCACCGGTATTGGCTGGACAGCGTATCTCGGTTAAAGGATTACAACCATTTATGGGGTTATCCTCTCATCCTGATTCAGTCACCAATAATGGTTACAATTATTCTTATGGTGGAGGACTTAAGTTAGGGTGGTACTGGACGCCAAACGATATATTTGCTGTTGGAGCTTCTTATCAAAGTCGTTTGTATATGACTCCATTTGACAAATATAAAGGTTTATTTGCTGAGGATGGTGATTTTGATATTCCTCCTGTCATTCAATTTGGTATCGCTGTTAAGCCAGCATCTGCATGGACCATTGCTTTGGATGTACAAAAATTGATGTTTAGCGATATTAAGTCCGTTGCCAACAGCAATGATGTATTGTTGATACCGGGTACGGTTGCTCTTGGACCAGAGAACGGGTTGGGATTTGGTTGGAAAGATATGACCGTCTATAAATTAGGGGTGCAATGGCAAGCTGACGATGATTGGATACTCCGTGTTGGTTATAGTATTGCCAATCAAGTCGTACCAAGTAAGCAAGCTTTATTTAATATCTTGGCCCCAGCAACTGTCACACAACATTTAACTCTTGGTGCCAGTTGGGCTGTTAATGCTAACAGTAGTATCAATGTGGCTGCCAGTCATGCTTTTGATAAACGAGTTTATGGTTCTAATCCTAACACACCGTTCCAGACTGGTTCTTTGGATATGTATCAGAATGAACTGGAATTCAGTTGGAGTTATCGATTTTAATCGAGAAAGAGTAATCTATGGCATTAACATCACGACAATTACAGCAAAAACGTGAACGGAAATCTGCTAAAGACAAACAACGGCGCAATCTTATTGGAGGAGCTAGTTCGGCTAACTCAGGCATAAGAGAACTTTCTTTTGCGATTCAATTTCCTGTCCATGAATGTATGATAAGTAAAGATCTTCATTCATCAGGAATAGGTGATTTACTCGTCAGCAGAAAACTGCCCAATGGAAAAGTCTCTTTTAGCATGTTTCTATTAGATATGTATTGCATGGGTGTAAAAGACGCTTTCTTTAGAACAGTACCGATCGAACAGTATCAGGTCATTATTGAACGTCGTCACAACGATATGGATTCAATTCAGTCAACCTGTGCTAAAAAATTGATTGATGGTGCCGTAGCTTATGCCAATATGTTAGGGTTAGCCCCGCACAATGATTATAAACTGGCTAAAATACTTTTGGATGATATTGATGCCAGTCTTTGCCCCACTGAATTTGAATATGGTAGTGATGGTAAACCTCTTTATATTACCGGTCAAGATGATACGCCAGCCCAAGCAAGATTTGTCTATAATCAGCTGATTAAAAATTGTGGTGAAGGTAATTTCGATTTTGTAATAGCAAGCGATACAGAGGAAGAAGAATAGAGGGGCCTAACCGATGGATGATATTAAAATTCTTCTTGGCGAAGCAGATATTCCTACTCATTGGTATAATATTGCCGCCGATTTGCCGACTCCAATGCTACCACCATTGGGACCAGATGGAAACCCTATCGGACCTGATGCCTTGGCGGCCATCTTTCCTGAGGCATTGATTGAGCAAGAGATGTCTACTGAGCGCTGGATTGCCATTCCGGAACCAGTACGGGAAATCTATCGACTATGGCGTCCGGCACCCATGTTTCGTGCGCGACGACTTGAACAGGCATTGGCTACTCCAGCCCGTATTTATTATAAATATGAGGGGGTAAGTCCAGCCGGCTCACATAAACCCAATACAGCAGTTGCCCAGGCTTATTATAACCAGCAAGAGGGTATTCGCCGTTTGACCACTGAGACTGGTGCCGGACAGTGGGGTTCTTCCATTGCTTTGGCAGGGTCGATGTTTGGTTTGACGGTACGTGTGTATATGGTACGGGTGAGCTATCAGCAGAAACCTTTCCGCCGATCCATGATGGAAACCTGGGGTGCTGAAGTCTTTTCCAGCCCATCGGAACAAACCCAGAGCGGACGATCTGCTTTAGAACGGGATCCTGAAACACCAGGATCACTTGGTTTGGCTATTTCCGAAGCTGTCGAAGATGCTGCCAGCCGTGCTGATAGCCATTATGCTCTCGGTTCCGTGCTCAACCACGTCGTATTACATCAGACGGTCATTGGTTTGGAGTCACGTTCACAATTCAATCAAATCGGGTTATTTCCTGATGTGGTGATTGCATGCTGTGGTGGAGGATCCAATTTTGGTGGCACAGCCTTTCCATTCCTGATGGATAAGGCGGCTGGTCGTGAGATTCGTTTGGTAGCAGTAGAGCCAGACTCCTGTCCAACGTTGACTAAAGGGCGTTATGCTTATGATCATGGCGATACAGCTTGTCTGACGCCTCTCTTACCTATGTACTCCCTTGGGCATGATTTTATCCCACCAGGTATTCATGCTGGTGGGTTGCGCTATCATGGTGAATCACCGCTCGTTTCGCATCTGTACCATTCAGGATTAATTGAAGCTGTTGCCGTACCCCAATTGGCAACATTCCAGGCTGGAGTGCTCTTTGCTCGGGCTGAAGGCATTTTACCAGCACCTGAGTCCAATCATGCCATTCGGGTGGCTATTGATGAAGCATTAAAATGCAAAGAGAGTGGAGAAGCTAAAACCATCTTTTTCACCTTGTCTGGCCATGGCCATTTTGATATGGCTGCATATGATCGTTATTTTGCTGGAAAATTAGAGGATTATGCCTATCCAGAAGCAGAGATTGCAGCTTCCTTAGCCGCATTACGTGCTGTCCCTTCTACTTTATGAGATTTGATGATAACGATGGATGGCGTTGTCTATTCTACTGAATATGGCAGGATGTGTCCCAAGTGCCAGCAGTCTATTGCTGGCTGTCTATGTAAGCAACAGACATCGGTTGTTGTCACTGATAATGTGGTGCGCATCTCCAGAGAGACCAAGGGGCGAAAAGGCAAGGGTGTTACAGTGATCAAGGGACTTGCCCTTGATCCTTTAGCACTGACTCAACTTGGCAAACAGCTCAAAACAATGTGCGGTTCTGGTGGCACAGTAAAAAATGGCGTCATTGAAGTCCAGGGTGATCACGTGGTGTTGGTGAGTACGCATTTAAAGCAGCAGGGCTGGAACATTCGAGCTGGATAATACGTGTTAACCACCCAGAGCTTTATAAAGCTGTATTGCAGAAGCTAACAATATCCGGCGCAACTGGAGAGAGTTCTGTTGGGCAGCAAAAGCGTCACGTTGAGCATCCAGCACTTCCAGATAGTTTGATATGCCAGATTGATAACGGGCATCGACCAGGCGCAGACGCTCGTTTTGGGCCTTTACCACTGCTTCCTGTGCCGTGAGCTGCTCGGCGAGTTTATCGCGTGCCACCAATAAATCGGCCACCTCACGGAATGCTTGTTGGATGCTCTTCTCGTATTCTGCTACAGCAATAATCTTGCGTGTTTCGGCTAAATCGACATTGGCTTGAGTACGATCAGCATCAAATAGAGGCTGAACCAGTGTTGGTGTAAAATTCCAGGCCCCACTTCCGGCATCGAACAGTCCAGAGAGGGTGCGGCTAGCCGTACCAAAAGCCAGACTTAAACCAATACGTGGCAGGAATGCAGCTCGGGCAGCCCCAATATTGGCATTGGCGGCAATCAATCTTTGTTCAGCAGCACGCACGTCTGGGCGTGACAGCAGCACTTCGGATGGGGCTTCGACAGCGATATCCAGCGTAATTCCTTGCTCATTCAGACGTCGTCCCGGGGGGAGATGCTCGGGGACTGCACCCACCAACAGGGTGAGGGCATGATCTGCCTGGGCGCGGTTACGTTCCAGATTGGCTACTTCGGCCCGGGTTGCTTCATAGGCACCATCAGCGGCAAGAAAATCCAGATCACCCGCCAGCCCGACATCGCGTCGTTTTTGCACTAAAAAGCGAGATTCCTTGCGCGTATCAACAGTGGAACGGGCTAGAATGAGCCTCTCTTCCAGCTCCTGTAGTGTGAGATAGATATTGGCGACATCTGAGATCAAGCTGAGCCGGAAGGCATCGCGTGCTTCTTCGCTGGCGAGATAGCTCGCCTTGGACGCTTCAGAAAGACTTTTTACCCGGCCCCAGAAATCGAGTTCAAAGGCGGTCACACCCAATGATAGATCAAAACGCCGACTGATCAGTCGCTGCCCTGTAGCAGAGAGATCGCCAGGCATCCGTGAAGCATTTTGTGATGCTGATCCACTCACTGTAGGCAGGCGATCAGCACTGGCGATACCGTATAATGCTCGTGATTCCTCAACACGGGCGACAGCAATGCGTAAATCGCGATTATGTTCAAGAGCAGCTTCTATTAATGCTTGCAAACGTGGATCGGGAAGTATCTGTTGCCAGGATAATCCTGCTCGTGACCTTTCACCAGCTGGCTGAAGCAATTGCGGCCATTGTGTCGGAACGGGCAATACAGGTCGCTCAAATGCGGGCATAAATGAACAACCGGATAGCATGGCAAGTGTTGCCAATCGACCGAACAACTTAGACATGATGGTTCTCCTCATGATGACGCGTATGGCCAGGAAAAATACGTCTAACGACAATAAAAAACACTGGAACTAGAAATACAGCCAATACTGTTGCGGCAATCATACCTCCCATGACACCAGTTCCGATGGCATGGCGGCTTTCGGCACCTGCACCACTGGAAATGGCCAGCGGAATGACCCCGGCAATAAAGGCAATTGATGTCATTAGAATAGGTCGAAAACGCAAACGACAGGCTTCCAGCGTGGCTTCAATCAACTCTTTTCCCTGCTCTTGCAAAGCACGGGCAAACTCGATGATGAGAATGGCATTTTTGGCTGATAGACCAATGATGGCAATCAGGCCTACCTTGAAATAAACATCATTGGGTAACCCACGTAGATGGACGGCCCAGGCAGAACCGAATACACCGAGCGGAACGACCAACATGACTGCGAAGGGAATTGACCAGCTTTCATAGAGGGCTGCCAGACAAAGAAATACCACAATGAGGGATATACCAAGCAGGAAAGGGGCCTGTGTGCCCGATAAACGTTCTTCGTAAGAGGTCGCCGACCACTCAAAGCCAAAACCTGGGGGCATTTTTTGTGCTAATTCTTCCATAGCGGCCAAGGCTTCACCGGTACTACGACCAGGAGCAGGATTACCCGCCAGCTTCATGGAAGGTAAGCCGTTGTAACGATCAAGTTTAGGAGAACCAACCACCCAACGTGGTGTTGCCAATTCTGACAGGGTGACCATGGTTCCCTTATTATTACGTATCGATAATTGCAAGATATCGTCGATACTTTTACGGGTGGTGGGTTCGGCCTGCATTTGAACACGCAAAATACGTCCTTGACGCACGAAGTCATTAATATAGGCGACCCCGAGGACCGATTGTAACGTATCATTCAAGTCGGCAATGGCAACACCCAAGGTTTCAGTTTTGACACGGTCGATATCCAGAAATATTTGCGGTGCCACTTCCTGACCTTCCGGGCGTACGCCTGCCAATCGTGATTCTTGAGCAGCCATACCCAACATGAGATCACGGACTTCCAGCAATTTTTCACGCCCTTGGCCACCACGATCTTGCAAACGAAAGTCAAAACCACCTACTGCAGCTAATTCGGGTATCGGTGGTGGATTGATGGCAAATGCCATGGCCTGTTTAATTTGGAAAAAGGTCATATTGGCCCTATCTACCAGCGACTGGGCAGAATTTTTCTTGTCTGGTCGCGTATCCCATGGTTTGAGACGGACGAATATCAGTGCGCCATTTTGACCGCGGCCAAAGAAAGAGAAGCCAGCAACGCCAATCACATGTTCCACTTCGGGCTGTTTGAGATAATATTGTTCAATCTGGTCGAGTACTTCCAGTGTTCGCGATTTGGTGGCACCTGGTGGCAGCTGTAGCAGATTTAATAAATAACCCTGATCTTCCACTGGAAGAAAGCTGCCTGGCAGTTTGGCAAACAACCAGCCGGTGGCTCCCAGAATCGCAACATATAGGACCAAGTAGCGAGTGCTTTTTTTAAGAATTCGTCCAACTCCAGAGGTATAACCGTGTGTGGTACGGGCGAAAAGGCGGTTAAACCAACCGAGAAAGCCAGTGGTAGGTAACAATTCTTTACCAACTTCATGCTTGAGAAGACTGGCACATAGGGCTGGTGTGAGTGTCAATGCCATCAGTGCTGAGAATAAGATAGTGAGTACCAATGTTACGGCAAATTGACGGTAAATGGCTCCAGTGGAACCACCGAAGAATGCCATTGGTACAAACACTGAGGAGAGTACCAGTGAAATGGCAATAATGGCATTGACGATCTGATCCATTGCCTTGCGTGTAGCATCACGTGGCGATAATCCTTCTGTAGTCATGAGACGTTCAACATTTTCCACCACCACAATGGCATCGTCTACCACGATACCAATGGCCAATACCATAGCGAACAGTGTCAATACGTTAATCGAGTAGCCAAACAGGTATAATCCCAACGCACCACCTATTAGGGCAATGGGCACAACGATAGTAGGGATCAAGGTGGCACGCAGATTACCCATAAAAAGAAACATTACCAGAAAAACCAATACGACCGCTTCAACTAATGTTGTCACCACCTCATGAATAGAGACTTCAACAAATTTTGACGTGTCATAAGGGACTAGCCAATCAATTCCTTTGGGAAAAAATCGCGCCAGTTCAGTCATCTTGCCTTTGATGGCTTTAACTGTTTCCAGCGCATTGGCTCCAGGTGCAAGCCGGACGGCGATGGCTGCGGTTGGTTGGCCATCAATACGTGCTGCAACCGAATAATCTTGCGCTCCCAGTTCCACTCGTGCCACATCTTTAACTCGCAGAGTCGAACCATCTGGATTGGTGCGTACAATGATATTGCCAAATTCCTCCGGTGTGGAAAGCTGGCTTTTAGTGATGATGACTGCATTCATTTGCTGATCTGGTGCTGCCGGTAATTGGCCCAATTCGCCAGTGGCGAGTTGCGCATTTTGAGCACGCACAGCTTTAACCACATCTGCTGGAGATAGCTTGTAACCTTGCAATTTGTCCGTTTTAAGCCACAGGCGCATTGAATATTCAGTACCGAACAGCAATGCTTCACCTACTCCAGGAACACGACGGATTGGTTCTAAGACACTGGCAGCGGCATAGCTGCCCAAATCGACATTATTCAAACTTTTATCAGGAGAAAATAAGGTGACGAACATGACATAATTACGTGCTGTCTTGGTTACGGTGACACCGAGACGACGTACATCTTCCGGTAATCGTGCCTCAACCCGTTTGATACGATTCTGTGCTTCAACCGATGAATAGCTCAGATCAGTACCCGGAGTGAAGGTGAGTGTGACGGTACCAGTACTGACTTGGGAGGCCGATTGCATATACAGCAGGTTCTCAATACCATTCATTTCCTGTTCGATCAGAGCCACGGCTGTTTCCTCAACCACCTGTGCCGATGCACCAGGATAGTTGACTGTAATATCAATTGCTGGGGGTGCTACCGATGGATATTGTGAAATTGGCAGGTTACGTAATGCCAGTGATCCTCCCAATAGGATGATGATGGCGATAACCCAGGCGAATACGGGTCGGTCAATGAAGAATTTAGCCAACATGGATCAGCCCTCTTTTTTGGTAGCGGCGGGCTGATTCCATGGTACGGCTTTCACCGGTGTACCAGGGCGGGCTTTCTGAAGACCATTGACAATCACCTGTTCGCCTCCTTTGAGACCCTCGCGAATGATGAAATCACTTCCTGCCATACCACCAGTGGTCACTGGTTGTGCTGTTGCCTTGCCATCGGCCGTCACCAGTGTCACAAACTGGCCTTGCGCGCCGCCCTGTACTGCTCGCTGTGGTACACGAATGACATTATCGGCTACAGCGGACAAGAAACGGATCCGTACAAACATACCTGGTAACAGCTCGCGTTCCGGGTTGGGAAATTCGGCACGCAAGCTAACTGCACCGGTGGAAGGATCGACTGCCAGTTCTGAGAATAGAATCTTGCCTGATAATAGGTAGGGACTGCCATCTTCGAGC